>CAZTIB010000017.1:0-25183 GCA_964613615.1 uncultured Chromatiaceae bacterium | reverse complement strand
ACCCACGCTCCTCTATGATCTCGCAAAGCAAATCCATGGGGTGGCGCTCGGTGGACTGCACATAATTGTCCGGGTAGCCAATGATGTTGTCGTGACCCATGAAGACCGTGCGTTTGGCGCCGTTGGCATCCTGCCCGCGTCCGTACCACAGCGGCTCACCCTCCATGGCCAGAAGCACACACTGGTGTACATAGAAGGACCAGCCGTCGTATCCGGTCAGCCAAGCCATGTTCGAGGGGTCGGTGACGATCAGCACGTCCATGCCACGGGTCTGCATGGCATGGCGCGTCTTTGCGATGCGCTCGTCGTACTCCGAGCGACTAAAGTTCAACTGAACCTCGGGCATGATCGCTTTCCTAGACCCTCATTCCTTGCAAAGTGTCATATAAGGACCGCGGTATGGTCACGCCCTCGGCCGGCGTCTGCTCGCGCATGAGATAACGCCGGTCGGATGGTAGACGCGTGCCCGGTTGCGCGAGGATCTCGGCAAAAAGCGCTTCCGCACGCGCAAGCTGCCCCTCGCCCGTCCTGGCGTCCACACACGAGCCCGGGTCGACCGCGATGATCAACTCACCGCCGATCGACGGCCCGGCGTCCTTGTTCTCAGGCGCCGCCGCCTTCTCGAAACCGAATACGCCGCCGATGAGTGCACCGGCCAACAGCTCGACCATCAGGGCGATGGCGGCCCCTTTGTGACCACCAAACGGTAGCTGCGCACCCGCGAGCCCCGCCGCCGGGTCGGTCGTCGGGTCGCCATTCGCGTCGATGGCCCAGCCCAGTGGTATCGGTTTCCCATCGCGCTGATGGATCATGATCTCGCCGCGCGCACACGCGCTCGAGGCCCGCCGGACTGTCGGGGCCGCGATCGACGAGGTCGCCCACGAAGACCAGCCGGCGGGCCTGCGGATGCCGCCCGTCGGGCGTATAGCCCAACGCAGACAGCAGCGCGTCCAGCGCGTCGATTTCGCCGTGCACGTCGCCGACGATATCCAGCGGGCCGGCCGCCAGCGGCCCGATCAGGGGTGAGCTCATCTTGGTCTCCGATGGCCGGCGACGGCGGATGGCGCGCTGCCGGGGTGCACAGAATAGGCGGCTCGCGCTTGCCCCGCGACTCGGGGCAGGAATAGACTGACTGACCAGTCAGTCAGAAGCCCCGCCGATGCCCCAGACCGCCGAACACCGCCGGACTCGCCGCGAAGTCCGCCCCGAACAGCTCACCGCTGCAGCGCTGGAGCTATTCCTGGAAGCCGGCTTTGCGGCCACCCGCATGGAAGACGTGGCCCGCCGGGCCGGCGTGAGCAAAGGGGCCATCTACCTGTACTTCCCCACCAAGGAAGCCCTGTTCCACGCCGTGGTCAGGGAAGGTGTGGTGGCCCGCGTGGAAGAAGCCGAGGCCACCGTGGCCCGGCACCGGGGCAGCTGCCTCACTCTGCTGGACCGCCTGCTGCACGGCGTGCTGCTGGACTTCTGGGGCAGCCCGTCCAGTGGCATTCCCAAGCTGATCATCGCCGAGGCCAGGGCCTTCCCCGAACTGGCCGGGGACTATTTCGCATCTGTACACCTGCGCGCCCGCGAACTCCTGGAACGCATCCTGCAGCAGGGCGTGGACCAGGGGGAATTCAGGGCCATGGATACCCACAACACGGCGCGTGTGATCATTTCGGCGCTGGAATATCAGCCGGTGCTGCATCACTCGCTGGGTGCGCACGACACGCAGCCCATGGAGCCCCGCGCTTTCGTCGACGCGTTGCTGGCGCTCGTGACGCAGGGCCTGCTAACGCCGACCGCGCCGGATGCACGGGAGCGCGTCGATGGCTAAACGCATGGTGGTGATGCTGCTCGTCGTCGGCGTGTTCTTCGGCGGTGTATTCGGCTGGAAGGCTTTTGTCGGCAACCAGGCACGCGTCGCAATGGCCGAGCAGGGGCCGCCCGTGGCCACCGTGTCCACCACCGAGGTCCTGTCTGATAACTGGATACCAACGTTAAGCTCGGTGGCAACGCTCCGCTCCGCGCAATCCGTGGACGTGACGGCCCAGGTGAGAGGCCAGGTCACGCAGCTGTATTTCGACAGTGGCGACGCGGTCGAACCGGGCACGCCGCTCGTGCAGCAGTACGTGGCCGATGACCAGGCCCAGTTGAAAGCCCTGCAGGCGGATCTGCGACTGGCGGAAATCGAGCTCGGGCGCATCGAGCAGCTGGTGCGCGAGAAACTGGTGCCGCTGAGCGACCGCGACGCCGCCATCAGTCGCCTGGACCGGGTGCGAGCCGAGGTGGAAAGTCTCGAGGTCGCGATCGGCAAGAAGTCCATTCGCGCGCCCTTTGCCGGCCGGCTCGGGATCCGCAGGGTCAACCTGGGACAGTTCATCGAACCCGGCGACGCCATCGTGCGCCTGGAAGCCCTGGACCGACTCTATGCCGACTTCAAGCTGCCGCAGCAGGCGCTGCCAGTGGTGGCCGTCGACCAGACCGTCACGGTCACGGTAGACGCCTGGCCCGACGCGGCCTTTACCGGCGAAATCACGGCCATCGAACCGGGGGTCGACGCAGCCACCCGCAACGTGTCGCTGCGGGCGGAAATCGTCAACACGGACGGGCGACTTCGGCCCGGCATGTTCGCCGAAATCCAGGTGTCGCTGCCGGAACGTCGCCAGGTATTGCTGGTGCCGCAGACGGCCATCAGTTTCAGCCCCTTCGGTAATTCTGTTTATGTCGTGGAAACTGCCGATGACGCTGCCGTCGCCCGGAACGTCTACGTGAACGTCGGCCAGACCCGCGGCGACCTGGTAGAGGTCGTGAGCGGGCTAGCCGTCGGGCAACAGATCGTGACCTCCGGTCAGATGAAGCTCCGCGATGGGGTGCCCATCAACATCGACAACAGCGTGGCCGTGAGCGCCAGCACCGCGCCCGATCCGCCCGAGTCCTGAGGCGTCCGGTGCGTTTCACGGATATCTTCATCGAACGCCCGGTGCTGGCCACCGTGGTCAGCCTGTTGATCCTGCTGGCTGGCCTGCGCTCGTTCCAGGTGCTGACAGTGAGCCAGTACCCGGAGAGCCGGAGTGCCATCGTCAGCGTGTCGACGGTTTACGCCGGCGCCGATGCGGACCTGGTGCAGGGTTTCATTACCACGCCGCTGGAGCGCGAAATTGCCGCCGCTGACGGCATCGACTACCTCGAGTCCAGCAGCCTGCAGGGCATGAGCGTGATCACTGCGCACCTGCAGCTGGACTACGACCCCTGGGATGCGCTGACCCAGATCACGGCGAAGGTGAACCGGGTCAGGGATGATCTGCCGGAAGGTAGTGAAGACCCCACCATCGACATTGCGATTGGCGAGACCACCGCCGACATGTACCTGAGTTTCGACAGCGACACGCTGCCGCAGAACCAGATCACCGACTACCTGGTGCGCGTGGTGCAGCCGCGCATTGAGGCGGTGGAAGGGGTGCAGGAAGCGGAAATTATCGGCGGGCGCCTGTTCGCAATGCGCGTATGGCTGGACCCGGTGCGGATGACGGCGCTGGGTGTCACCCCGACCGATGTGCGCCGCGCGCTGGAAACCAACAATTACCAGGCCGCGGTCGGCCGGACCAAGGGCGAGGGAATCACGGTAAATCTCAAGGCCGCGACTGACCTGACCGACGCGAGCCAGTTCCGCGACCTGGTCATTCGGGAAGATACCGGGGCGATCGTGCGGCTGAGCGATATTGCGGACGTGGTGCTGGGCGCCGAGGACTACGACGTATCGACGTCCTTCGACGGCGCGGTATCGGTGTCCCTGGGCGTCTACACCCTGCCCGACGCCAACACGCTGATGGTGATGGGCGCGATCCGGGACATGTTCCCGGACATCGAAGCCGAATTGCCCCCCGGGGTGCGGGGCCACATTCCCTACGATCGCACGCTCTATATCGAGGATGCGATCCGCGAAGTCATCATTACGCTGGTCGAGGCCGCGCTGATCGTCAGCGCCGTAATCTTCCTGTTCCTGGGCAGTGCCCGCTCGGTGCTGATTCCGATCGTGACGATCCCGGTGTCGCTGATCGGTGCCGGGGCGTTGATGCTCGTGCTCGGCTATTCCATCAATCTGCTGACCCTGCTGGCGATGGTGATCGCGATCGGTCTGGTCGTGGATGACGCGATCATCGTGGTCGAAAACATCCAGCGACACATCGAAGAAGGCATGCAGCGAAGGCAGGCGGCCCTGCTGGGTGCGCGGGAACTGTTCACGCCGGTGATCGCGATGACCATTACGCTGGTCGCGGTCTACGCACCCATCGGCTTTTCCACCGGCCTGACCGGCAGCCTGTTCAGTGAGTTCGCCTTTACGCTGGCCGGCGCGGTACTGATTTCCGGCGTCGTGGCACTGACACTGTCGCCGTCCATGTGTGCCCGCCTGCTGCCCGAGGGAGCAGGCAGCAGCCGGCTCGAACAGCTGCTCAACCGGGTCTTCGACGCGCTGCGCACGCGCTACCTGCGACGCCTTAAGAGCACGCTGAACTACGTACCCGTGACGCTGGTCTTTTCCGCCGCCGTCCTCGGCAGCATCTACTTCATGTTTGTGACCGCGCCGCAGGAACTGGCACCCATGGAAGACCAGGGGATTATTCTCATCGCCGCCACTGCGACGGCCAATACTTCCACCGACCAGCTGGCGCATTACACCGAAGCGATGGTGGACGACCTGGCGCAGATCCCGGAAGTCGGCGGCACCTTCCTGTTCAACGGCAGCCCCGGACGCGGGCCCGCGGCCAATAACCTCGCGCTCGCCGGGCTGATCCTGGAGCCCTGGAGTGAGCGCGAACGCGGGCTGCAGGAACTGTTGCCGGTGGTACAGGCACGAACCAATTTCAATGCCGGCCTGCAATCGGCAGTCTTCGCCCTGCCGACCCTGCCAGGGGCCGGCGGCGGCCTGCCGGTGCAGGTCGTGATTGGCTCTTCCGAGCCGCCGGAATCGGTCTACCGGGTCGCCCAGGAACTGCTTGGCCGGGCCTGGCAGAGCGGCTTGTTTGCCTTTGCCGATGTCGACATGAAATACGACCGCGCCCAGGGCGAGATCATCATCGACCGCGACAAGGCCGCGACCCTGGGCATCGACATGGAGCAGCTCGGCGACGATCTCGCCACCATGCTCGGCGGCAACTATGTGAACCGCTTCAGCCTGGAGGGCCGCAGCTACAAGGTGATCCCGCAGGTGCAGCGTCGCTATCGCCTGAACCCGTCGCAGCTGAGCGAATTCCGTGTCGCGACCCGCAGCGGCGATCTCGTGCCCCTGGAGGCAATAGTCTCGATCTCCGCAAGCGTACAGCCGCAGCGGCTGCAACGTTTCCAGCAGCGCAACTCTGCCAAGCTGTCGGCAATACCGGTGCCCGGGGTGTCACTGGGCGATGCCCTCACATTCCTGGAAGCGCAGGCTGCAGAAGTTTTCCCCAGCGGCTACAAGCTCGAATACGCCGGTGCGTCACGACAGTACGTGCAGGAACGCGGCACGTTGATAATCACCTTCTTCTTCGCACTGCTGGTGATTTACCTGGTGCTCTCGGCACAGTTTGAGTCTTTCCGTGACCCGCTGATCATGCTGGTCAGCGTGCCCATGTCCATTGCCGGCGCGCTGGTCTTCCTGACGCTCGGTTTCGCGACGGTGAATATCTACACGCAGGTCGGCCTGATCACCTTGATCGGCCTGATCAGCAAGCACGGCATCCTGATCGTGCAGTTCGCCAACCAGCTGCAGGCGGAACAGGGACTCAACAAGCGGGCAGCAGTGGAAAAAGCCGCCGGTATTCGCCTGCGACCCATCCTGATGACCACGGCAGCCATGTCCCTCGGCGTGGTGCCCCTGCTGCTGGCCTCCGGTGCCGGCGCCGAGGCCCGCTTCGACATCGGCCTGGTGATCTTCACCGGCATGATCGTCGGCACGGTATTCACGGTGTTTGTCGTGCCCGCCATGTACCTGGTGCTGGCGCGCGACCACTCAGCCGCAGCGGCCGTCGCCAGCAAAAGCGCTACGCAATTGCCGGCGGACTCGCAAGCCGGTTAGCGAAGCGCTCTGTGTGCTTGTCGTGGCCGGGCGCACTGTCGGCGCCTCAAAAGGTAGCGTTCGCGCGCTAGACGTCGAAGTCCAGGCGGTCCGGCCGCGGCCGGGCCGTCACCCCTTCTGCATGCCGCGGAAATTCACTCGCGTCGATGGTTTCCAGGTAACCGTGCCAGGTTGCATAGCCGAGCAGCGGGATGACCACGACGAAACCGATAAACGCCGTCGCGGCGCCGACGGCCAGCAGTGTGCCGATGCACAGCACCCAGACCAGCATCGCCGGCTTGTTACGCAACACCGCGTTAATACTCGTTACCACCGCGGTGATCGCATCCACATCGCGGTGCATCAGCATGGGCAACGAAAACGCGCTGGCGGAAAAAGTGATAGCCACGAACACTGCCCCGATGGCCGAGCCAACGCCGAGGTAGGTCGCCAGGTCAGCGAGGCTCGGGTTGGCTTCCACCGGGAAGAATACGTGCACCATGGATCCCGCCCTGGCCCAGACCAGGAATACCACGAGCAGCACCAGGGCAAACACCATTTCCACGCCCAGCCGGCGAATGCCCGCCTCCCGCAGGGAGACGAGCTGCTCCGGCTGCTCACCCCGCTCGATCTGGGCACTGATGGCGTAAAGACCCAGGCACAGCACCGGCGCAACGAACACGAAGCCGGAGAGCGCTGCAAGCAGCAGCCAGTAACTGCCCCATTGGAAGGCGACATAGCTGGCGAGCAGACTCAGTCCCGTGCAGAAGAGACCGTAGGCAGCACTCTGCAGGGGTGCCGCGCGAACGTCTGCCCAACCCTGGCGCAACCAGCCGATCGGGGCGAAGGGCGCAAGCTGCCGGCACGGTGCGACGAACGGTAGCGCGTCGCGCTCAGATGGAAAATCTTTGGTTGTATCCCCCATTCGCGCCCCTTTGCAGGGCCACTAACGGCCGAAGATCTTGCCGAAGCCTTTGCGGACTGAATCCCGGACCGCGCGCTGGGTTTCCTGGCGCGTGGTGCTTTCGACCGTCTTCTGGGTGTCGTCCACAACGACTCCGGCGAGGCTGTCATCGTTGGCGGACTCCGAAGGTTCGCTCTCAGCGCCCGCTGCCGCCGCGGGTGGGACCGTTGCGCCGGGTGCCGAGCCCTCCGCGCCCGGCGGCGGCGAAGGGTAGCCGCCACTGCTTCCCGGCTGCCCCATACCCTGCATCCCGGAAAAAGACGGCATGTCGAATCTCTGGGATCCCGGCGGCAATTCGAACAGGGCATCGTCCTGCGGCCCGCGGGTCAGGCTCGTGAATTCGAACTTGATCCGCGTCTTCTCGCCCTCGCTCTCGCTGACCATGAAACCCTTGACGGCAATGTTGTCTTCCGTGAACCAGGTGAAGCCGCCGAACTTGCCGTCCGGCGATTCGTAGACGGACTTGTACTTGATCGTCGCCATGCCGTTGACGATTTCGGGACCGATAATTTCCCGAGAGATCAGTTTGTACTCGGGCGCCCGCTCGTTCTGCTCATCCCCGGCAGTCTCCATGTACATGCCCTGGCCGAGAATGGTCCAGACCTTTTGCAGGTCGAAGCGCCGGATGGTGACCATTTCCTGGCCACCCATGTTCATCTCGTCACGCACCATGCCCGGCTGGTAGTAGATGCGCGTATTGGCCGTCATGTCCTCGGTTTCCAACACGGCGTCGCCAACGAAGGAGGTCTGAATCTCGCCAACTTCCTGCATCCGCCCAAGACCGATCGCGATCGTGCCGACGAAAGCCTGTGCAACTCCCGTGCTGACCAGGCACGCAATAAACAAGGCCGCCTTTATGATGTTGTTGCTGTTCATCGACCACCCCCTGGCTAGGTTTTGCTGTTTACACAATAGCAGTCGGGGCGTATACAGACAATTCAGGATCAGGGCTCGGCCGGGCCGTGAACGTGGCTATACGCCGGGGTGCCGGCAGCAAGAATGAGACGAATCGGGGGTGGACATGACCACGACAAAGCAACTCTGGGCCATCGGACTGGGCATCCTGACGCTGGGAACGGCCTACGGGGAGAAATACGTGGAGTCTTTTAGCGAGGTGTGCCGCGACGGGTTGCCGGCTGATCGGCAAAACCTGTTCTATGCGGAACTGCGCCGCGGCGAGCAGGCCATCGCCGCCGGTAACGTGCGCGACGCGGAACAGGCCATGAACACTGCTCAGGGTAGGGCATGGCGCGGGGCCGCCTTCGACCTGGACGTCAGCAACGATGTCGGCATCAAGTGCCTCGGTGAGCAGACGGCAAAGCGCTGGTATGCAGCCCGCCTGGGCCTGTACCGGCTGCTGGCCGCGGAAAACCCTGGCGATAGCGACCGCGTGGGGCAAACGAACCTGATTCTTCAGGCCAATGACGGCGGCACCACCGCGCTCGTCAATGAGATCAGCAGCGAGCCTGCCCATCGCTTCAGGGGTGCGGTCGGATCCCTGGAACAGATTGCCGCTCGGGTCGACAAGGATCGTGAGTTCGGCGCTTACATTTTGCCGCAAGAAAACGCCGTGGCCGCGGCCTGCCGTGACGCAGTCAGTCAGCTCCGGAAACTCGCGGACCAGAAGCATCGCGCCGCGCTCGAGGCGGAAGACCGGGCCTTCAACCGGCCGCTCAGCGAGCAGGAAATTTCCTTCGCGGAGTCTGCTGCAAACACCCAGGCGGCCACGATGGCCATTGTCGGCGTCAACATGGACACCGGCCACGACAAAGAGGCACCGTTCATTGCGATGCGCGTCACCGAATCGCAGCGCCATTTGCGCGACGCGCGCGCGTGGGACCTCGACGAATATGACGACCCAACGACCGAGCCTTCATCGCGACGCGCCCTTGAACGCGGCGACACGATGCTGGCCAGGGCGAATGACCCTGCGCAGGGCCTCGAGATGCGCGATGATCTATATCAAGACGCAGAGAAGTACTTCCAGTTCGGCGGCTTCAGCAAACAGGCGAAGGCTGCAGAATCGCAACGCGACGCAATTCAGCCAGCCCTGCAGGCCGAGCAGGCTCGGCGGGAACAGCAACGGGACGCCGCCCTGGAGCAGAAAGCCGCGGCCATGCAGCAAGCCGTGGACGACATGCAGAAGACCGAGGCAGAAAAGCAGAGCTTCAACGAGGAAGCGGACGCGATGGAAGCCGAGTTGGGGTTCTGACCAGGCGGCTGGGCGAGACCCGGTCGCGTGCGCTGCGGCTAAGCCCCCGCCGCCTGGACGACTGGCTCGTCCGTTTCGGCCTCGCCGAACTGCAGTTCGGCCAATCTTGCGTAAAGCGGATCGCGGCGCACGAGGTCTGCATGGCGGCCGGCGGCAACCACCCGGCCCTGGTCCATCACCAGGATTCGATCCGCTTTCAGCACCGTGGCCAGCCGGTGAGCAATCACCAGCGTGGTGCGGTCTTTCTCCAGGTATTCCAGGGCTTCCTGCACCAGGCGTTCGCTCTGCGCGTCCAGTGAACTGGTCGCTTCATCCAGCAACAGGATCGGCGGATCCCTGAGTATCGCCCTGGCAATCGCGATGCGCTGTTTCTGACCGCCCGACAAGCGCGTGCCACGTTCGCCGAGGAAAGTGTCGTAGCCGTCGGGCATGTCGATGATGAATTCGTGGGCGGCAGCCGCCTTCGCGGCGGCTTCAATCTCCGCGTCCGTCGCGTCCGGCCGGCCGAAACGGATGTTCTCCCGCGCGGTGGCGCCAAAGATCACGGTCTCCTGCGGCACGATGCCGATGCGCTGGCGGACCGCCTGCGGATCGGCCTGGGCGATATCCACGCCGTCCACCAGGATGCGGCCGGACTGCAGATTGTAGAAGCGCATCAACAGCTGAAACGCAGTGCTCTTGCCGGCACCGGAAGGCCCGACCAGCGCGACCTTCTCGCCGGGTGCCACCTGGAAGGACACGTCGTCCAGGGCCTGCGTATCCGGTCGCGAAGGGTAATGAAAGCCCACAGCGTCAAACTGAATGCTGCCTTCCCGCACGGGGGGCAAGGCTACCGGCGAGGCTGGCGCCCGAATGTCGGGCTCCGTGTCCAGCAGTTCAAGAATGCGTTCCATCGCCCCGGCCGCGCGCTGCAGCTCGCCCCAGACCTCGCTGAGCATGGCGGCCGACATGGCCACGAACATCGCATACAGCACGAACTGGCCGAGTTCGCCGCCGCTCAGATCGCCCGACAGCACAGAGCGGGCGCCGACCCACAGCACGACGATCAGCGCGCCGAACAAAGTGGTCGTCGACACGGTAGAGAACAGCGCCCGGGCCCGGGCCCGGCGCACGGCGGTGACGAAACTCAGTTCCACGCTCTCGCCAAAGCGGCGGCTCTCGGCTTCCTCTGCAGTGAAGGCCTGCACCGTCGACGCAGCGTTCAGCGTTTCACCAGCCATGCCGCTGGCATCGGCAATCCGGTCCTGGGACGCGCGCGACAGGCGCCGCACCCAGCGGCCGATGGCAATGATGGGCACCAGCACGGCGGGCAACAGCACCACTATCAGGCCCATCAGTTTGAGATTGGTGAAGGCGAGCAGAATCAGCGCGCCGAAAAACTGGATCAGCGAGCGCAGGATGATGGACAGGCCGACACCGGAAATGGACTGGATCAACGTCGTATCGGCCGTGAGCCGCGACAGCACTTCACCGGTCTTCGTAACTTCGAAGAAAGCCGGATCCATGCGAATGACATGCCGGTAAACCGCGTCGCGTATGTCGGCCACCACCCGCTCGCCCAACCAGTTGACCAGGTAGGCCCGGGCAGCGGCAAACAGGCCAAGCAATACCGCCACGCCGAGAAAATAGAGGAAGTAACGGTCAACGACCTCGGCATCAGCCGCCGTGAACCCATAGTCGATGACGTACCTGACTGCGACCGGCACGGCGAGAAAGGCGCCGGAAGCAACCAGCAACGCACCGAGCGCCAGCCACAGCGTGCCGCTATAGGGCCGGATAAAGGGCCAGAGCGACCGCAGCGGTGTGAGCGAGCGGCCCTTGGGGCGATCAATGTCTTGGCTGTGTGGAGGCATAACGGGCAATGATCACATATTCGATGGCGGGAGCGCTTCGGCTTCGTTTCGTCGGCAACGGTTGGCAGCCAACCGTGCGTCGGTCAGACACGGATATTGGTTACCTGGACGGGTAAGAAACAACCCGTGGACGTGGAACAGTTTTGCTATCATATACGCCAATCACACTAGGCCTTTTCGGTTAACTCGCATCGCTCTGGCGCCAGATGGACGAAACTAGGGGCCAGCGATCAACCAGTCGGCCAAAATCTAATCCATCTAGGTGAGACAGCTCTATGCACAGCCGTGCCGCCAACTTGTTCAGTGACCGCCTGGAAGGCTGGACACCCAGCCCGGAAGCCCAGCAGATCATCATCTGGCGGCTCCTGCAGCTGTTTCTCGCCCGTTACGGCAGCGTGCCGCTGGGGCAAATGCTGGTCTCGATGACCACCATCGTGCTGAACGAGCTGGGCCGGGCGCCCACGGTCACGGAATTGTGCGAGGCCACCGGGCTGCCCAAGTCATCCATCTCCCGCTATGTCTCCGCGCAGATGGAGCAGGACCTGGTCATGGAAACCATCGATCCCCAGGACCGCCGCCGGCGGATGCTCAGCCAGACCGACGGCGGCAAGACCGAGCGCCGCTGGCAGGTGCGCCAGATGCGCAAGATCCTGGACAGCGTCTGCGACTGGGACCGCGCCCGCGCGGCGGGCGGCGGAATAGATCCCGATGCCGAGCTGGAGGCCATGAAAGCGGTGGTGGCCCGCGGCGAAGCGCCGGAAGCCTTCCACCCCAAGCGCAAGGGTGCACCGCCGGCCGCCGCCTGAATCCAGGCCCGGCCCCCGGGCATATAACCGCCCGGCATGATGAATTAAGCAATCCGTTTTTTGGCGGGGCGCCCGACCCCGTAACCTTCTGGTGCTACGGGGGTCGTTGACCTCCGTTTTGCCCAGTGGCGACCCGGATTGTGAGCATGACCCAAGCACTGACCGCCAACCGCCTGGACGACGGCCGGGTGGTATTCCTGACTCCCGGCGGCGACTGGTCGCCGGACCTGAACGACGCCTGCACCGCGCGCGATCATCCCTCGGCCGCGGCACTGAGCAATGCCGGTGACCGGGCGGAGGCGAACTGCGCCGTCGTCGGCCCCTACCTGATCGAAGTCACGGAGGCGGACGGCCGGATTCGGGCGACTGCGATTCGCGAGGCCATTCGCGCCAGCGGCCCCACCATTCAGGCCGGACAATTCTGAGGTTGCCATGTACCGCTACGATGAATTCGATCACCAGCTGGTTGCCGAACGGGTCGCCCAGTTTCGCAAGCAGGTAGACCGCCGCCTGGACGGCAAGTTGACGGAAGACCAGTTCAAGCCGCTGCGGCTGATGAATGGCCTGTACCTGCAGCTGCACGCCTACATGCTCCGGGTGAACGTGCCCTATGGCGTGCTGTCATCGCGGCAGCTGCGCAAGCTGGCCGACATCGCACGGCGCTATGACCGTGGTTACGGCCACTTCACCACCCGCCAGAACATTCAGTACAACTGGATCAGCCTCGAGGAAACGCCGGATATCCTGGCGGAACTCGCGCAGGTGGAAATGAACGCGATGCAGTCTTCCGGCAACTGCGTGCGCAACATTACGGCCGACCCTTTTGCCGGCCGTGCGCGGGATGAGATCGAAGATCCCCGCGTGTGGTGCGAGTTGATCCGGCAGTACTCCATCCTGAACCCGGAGTTCTCCTACCTGCCGCGCAAATTCAAGATCGCGGTAACCGGCGCGCCGAACGACCGTGCGGCCGTTGGTGTGCACGATATCGGCCTGCGCATGCACCACGACGCCCGGGGACGTCCCGGCTTCGAAGTGCTGGTCGGCGGCGGCCAGGGCCGCACCCCGGTCATCGGCAAGACCATTCGCGACTGGATCGAACCGGAAGAAATCCTTGCCTATATCGAGGCCATCCTGCGCGTGTACAACATGCACGGCCGGCGGGACAACATCTACAAGGCGCGTATCAAGATCCTGGTCAATGCCCTTGGCATCGACAAGTTCCGCGAGATGGTCGATGCCGAGTGGCAGGCGAGCCGAGGCCAGGGCCTGACGGTGCCGGAAGCCGAGCAGGCGCGCATCGCCGAATACTTCCAGCCGCCGGCCTGGGCATCCCTGCGCGACATCGACGCCGAGCTCGACCGGCAGGCCACCGTCGACCCGGCATTCGGCGCCTGGCTGAAGAGCAACGTCAGTGAGCACAAGGCCGCCGGTTACGCCATTGTGAGCCTGTCGCTGAAGGCACCCGGACGCGAACCCGGCGATCTGTCGGCGGACAAGATGGACGCAGTGGCCACACTGGCCGATCTGTACAGCCTGGGCGAGCTCCGCGTGACGCACCGCCAGAACCTGGTGCTGACCGATGTGCGCCAGGCCGACCTCGAGGAGCTCTACCAGGAACTGGTGCGCCTGGAGCTGGCCACGCCGAATATCGACCTGCTGACGGACATGATCGCGTGCCCGGGGCTGGACTATTGCGCGCTGGCAAACGCCCGCTCGATCCCGGTGGCCCAGGACATCAGCCGGCACTTCACCGCGGTGGACAAGCTGCAGGAGATCGGCGCCCTGTCGATCAACATTTCCGGCTGCATGAATGCCTGCGGCCATCATCACGTGGGCAATATCGGCATTCTCGGTGTCGACAAGAAGGGCCAGGAGTTTTTCCAGATCACGCTGGGGGGAGCTTCCGACCAGAACGCGACGCTCGGCGACCGGCTGGGTCCGGGGCTGCCGCAAGCCGAAGTGCCGGCGGCCATAGAATCCATCGTCGACCAGTACCTCGCGTTGCGGGACCGTGACGGGGAGACCTTCCTGGAAACCTACCGGCGCGTGGGCATCGAGCCGTTCAAGACGGCCGTCTACGGCGAAGAACCAGCGCGGCGGGTCGCCTGATGGCACTGATCAAGAACGGCGCGATAGCGTCAGACCGGTACGGCAGGCTGCCGGAGGAAGGCGCTCTCCCCGCACATGGGCCGATACTCGTCAGCCTTGAACAATGGCAGCAGTGGCGCGACGAACTCACTGCCCGCGATGCACCGGTGGGTGTGCGCCTGACCGGCGAACAGCACCCGGAGGCCATCGCCGCAGATCTCGAACATCTCGACCTTGTCGCGCTGGAGTTTCCGAGCTTTCGCGACGGCCGCGCCTATTCTTACGCGCGTCTGCTGCGAGACCGCTACGCCTACACCGGCGAGCTGCGCGCGGTGGGCGACGTGCTGTTCGACCAGCTGTTGCACATGCACCGGGTGGGCTTCGACGCCTTTGAAGTCGGCGGCGATGATCCGCTGGGCGACTACGAAGACGCCGTCGGTGAATTCGGGGTGGTGTACCAGCCCGCCAGCGACGACCGCATTCCCGCATTGCGCCTACGCCACGCCCGCGTCTGATACAAGGCCTTCCTGTCGGCCGCTGCCCAGCGGTTTCAGCCAAGTCAACAGCAGCGGCAACAGCGTCAGGTTTGCCACCATCGCAAACAGCATCGCGAAACCCGTCAGCAGCCCGAAATAGATCGTCGGGATGAAGTTCGACAGCACCAGGATCGAGAAGCCCGCGGCGATCACGATGGACGTGTAGTACATCGCCGAACCGATGCCTGCGTGGGAACGCTGCACGCTTAAATTGTAGTCGCCGTGCTCGCGATACTCGGCGATGAAGCGATGCAGGTAGTGGATAGAGTCGTCCACGCCAATGCCGACGGTGATGGCGGCGATGGTGATAGTCATGATGTCGAGGGGAATGCCGGCGAGGCCCATCAAGCCAAGCACGGTAGCAGCGGCCAACAGATTCGGTGTCAGCCCGATCAGCGCGATTTTCAGCGACCGGAACAGCAGAATGAACATACCGAGGATCGCCAGGAAAACGAAGCCTATGGTCAGGATCTGCGACCGGTACAGGCTCTGCAGCACGTTGTTGTAGAGCACCAGCAGGCCGGTGAGGTGCACCTGCTCGGGCTTCAGGCCCAGCTCGTCGACCAGGTGGGCCTGGACCCGTTCCAGCAGCGCGGCGCGGCGCAGCTCCGGGTCGGATTCGAGGATACGCACCGACAGACGCACCTGGTTGCCGTCTGCCGACAGGTACGGGTCGAACAGCGTGCTTTTGACCAGCGGCGGCGCCCGTTTATAGAGCACCGACAGGAAAAACGTGTCGAAGGGCTTGCCGTCGTTCGTCGCCGCGAAGACGTCCAGCGTGGTGGCCATCGACAGCACCTTCCCGGTCTCCGGCAGGCTGTCCAGGTAATCGTGCACGGCTTCGACCTGGCCGAGCCTGAAGGTGTTGTACCAGTAGCTGGTGGAACCGAGATCGACGCCTTCGCCGCCGAGTTCCGCGGCGGACTCGGCACCGAAGTCGTCCTCCAGGTCATCATCAAACTCATCGCTGAAGTCATCCTCGAGGCCTTCATCGGCAGCGAATTCAGACTCTGCTGATGTGTCCGTGACGGCAGCCGGGGCCGCGTAGAAGTCCGGATCGGCGTCCAGGATCACGTCCAGCGGCATCGTGCCGCCCAGTTCCCGGTCGATCGCCACCAGGCCTCGGTAGATCTCCGTCGTGTCCTTGAAGTTGTCAATGAAGCGATTCTCCACCTGCACCCGGGTCAGTCCGGCAATGCCGACCACCGCGATCAGGCCATAGCCCAGCAGGGTCGCACGGGGCCGCCGGGCGATCAGCCGGGCAAAGAAACTCGTGATCGCTGCAGTAATCCGGCGCCGCGGCAACGGGGGACCGGGCCGGAACTGCATCAGGAAGGCCGGAAACAGCGCAAAAGCGACAAGCATGATCACGCCCATACCGATGACCATCATCCAGCCGAAATCGATGACCGGCCGGATACCGCTGACGGTCAGCGATGCGAAGGCCACCATGGTCGTCAGCGCCGTGAACAGGCAGGGCGTGAACTTGTCGCGCAGCGTCTGCGACAGCAGTGAACGCTGGTCGGCGTCGGGCGTTTCCCGGTGCAGCTCCTGGTAGCGAACGATCAGGTGCACGGTCAGGGACAGGGAAAAGATCAGCAGCAGCGCCACGTAGTTGGCGGAGACCACGGTAATTGGCCAGTCCAGGATGCCGAGCAAACCGGATACCAGGGCCGCGGACAGCAGGCAGGCGAACATCGAGACGAGCACCCACCGCGGGCGCACGAAGATGGTCGCCAGCAGCACGATCAGGAACAGCAGGATGCCGGTGCCGAAGACCAAAATGTCGCTGACGATAAAGTCCAGCATGTCGGCAACGATCATCGGCACGCCGCCGAGCAGCAGTTGCCCGTCGACTCGGTAGCCGTCCAGCAGCGCACGAATGTCGTCGATGCCCGCGCTTTGTGCCGCCACCACCTGGTCGCGCCTGGCCCGGATCTCAGCGTCGAGCCCGCCCAGGGCTGCCCGCTGGGCGTCGTCCAGCGCCGCCGTGAGTCTCTGCTCGCGCAAGCCGTCGCGTTCGGCCAGCAAGGCTTCGTAGTCGGCGTCTCGCCGCAGGGTCAGCAGCAACGAGGTGGTCCGGCCATCGCGGCTCACCAGCAGGTCCCGGTACAGGGCCCCGTTCGTCAGCTCCTCGCGGGCGAGCACGCGGTCGGTCTCTGCGCTGAGCAGGGTCGGGACACGTTTTTGCAGTTCTTCCAGCGGCTGCGACGGACTGGCCACCAGCGGCACATCGAGGATCGTCGTGACGCTCTCCACGGCCGCCACCCCGGCCAGCTCGTCGCGCAGGCGACCAAGTCGGGCCAAAGACGCGTCGGCGAACAAGTCGGCCGCCGGACTGTAGGCCACGACGAGGTAATCGTCGGAGCCGTAACGGGCCCGGATGTCACGGTAGTAGCGCAGGTCGGGATCCTGCTGCAGCAGCAGCGAGTCGCCAGACGCATCGAGGCGGGTCTGCAGGGCAAACAGGCCAATACCCGCGCACAGCACGATTAACCCGACCAGCAACGATCGCGACCGGTCCAGTGCCAGGCGCTCCAGCAGGTGACTCACGGCATTCATGCGCGCATTGTCCACAGCCAGTGCGGCGCGGCCAAGCGACCAGTCGGCGCGGGCTACAGGTGGTCAGTCAGCCCTGGTATTCGGCCACGCCCGCGAGGCTGCGGCACGGCTTGGCCATGCCCGTGTCGATCTGCCCGGTAATCATGCCGCTGGCAAGATCCAGACGTGACATCACCCCGGTGAAAATATTCGTCACCAACACATGGGTGTCGCCCGGCGCCACGGTGATCATTGCATAGCCGTAGTCATCGAGCTGGATCTGCCGCGTGTCGTTGCCAGCGCCGTCGACAAAGTCGATGCGGTTGCCCCTCAGCAGCAGCAGCGTGCCGTCGCGCAGGTAATCGACACCGGTAGTCCACAGTCGTTGGGCCAGCTCATTTTCCGGAACCACGAAGAGATCCGGTAGCTGCTGCCCCAGCTGTATGTCGAAACGCATCACGCGGGCGCCCAGATCCGTCATGTAGGCCAGCGTGCGGCCGTCGGGATGCATCGCGCAGTGCGTCACGCCGTGAAAGCCCGTGCGCGACGGCGACAGGTCAGTGTCGAATTCGCCGATCTTCTGCCCATCGGCAGCGAAGCGTGCGAGGCGGCCATAGCCCACGACATCGGTACCGGGCAGGCAGCGCATCGCGCCACCCTGGTAGGGCTGGTCGCCACACAGGTATTCGCAGAGCAGGAAGGAGCCATCGCCAGCGAAGGCAATGCTGCCCCAGCCCCGGTCACCGAAGTCCCCGGCCGGCAACTGCACACCGTCCGGCCCTGCTCTCACCACCGTGCGGGCGAAGGGGTCGAAGGCCCACAGCGTGCCGTCGGGCGCAAAACGCAGGTTGACGACCAGGTGGGTCGTGCCCTCGGTGTACAGCGTGCCCTTCGGGACCAGGTTGCGGCTGAACTGGAGAATCCGCCCGTCTCCGGCGTGATCGTCATCCGGATCGCAGAGATAGGTGCAGCCAAGGAAGATGTCCCCGGCCGCGAAGGGTTTCATGGTCGATAGTTTGGTCACGTTGTCTCCAGCGGCGCCCTGAGGCTCTATGGTGGCGTCGCAGACGAAGCCGGGCCATCGCGGTTTTCCGCAGCAAGCGTGGTCACTTTCCATAATGCGGAGCTACACGCCGCGCCGTGCCACAGCAGGTCCGTGACCCATTGCACATAGTCTGGCGGGCTCAGTCTATAGAGTGGCTGGTCTGATCAGCTTTTTGAGCGCTGGCACCCAGCCCACCCCTGCATGCGCAAGATCCGTACCAAAATCCAGATCCTGGCCGCGGTCATGGTGGTATTCACGGTGTCGACGACTGTGGCGCCCGTGCTGTTCTGGGCAGTCCGGGATAGCGATTCCCGCATCGAGAAGTCCCTGGCCGCCCGGGGCGACGTCCTGGACAAGCTGATGGGGAGCCGTGCCGGGCAAATTCAGCAGACCGTGCGGCTGGCAAGCATGGATTCAGGGTTCAGGGCCGCCGTGGCCGGTACCGACCTGGATGCCCTGCCTGAACTGCTTGCGGAACGCAGCCAGGCCGCCGCCGGCGACCTGGCCCTGCTGCTGGACCTGGACGGCAGGTTAATTGCCGCCAGCGAGCCGCTGGACCCGCCGCGCCTGAGCCTCCCTGGCCTGGTCAGTCGGGCCGGCGAGCAGGGGTTGTCGCGCTCCTCCATCGAGGCCAACGGGCGCAGCTTTGAAATGGTCACCGTCCCGGTTCGCGCGCCGCTGCCGATGGGGTGGCTGTCGGTGGGTTTCGCAATCGACAGCAATCTCGCCAAGACAATCCAGTCGCTGACGGGGCTGCCGACAACCGTGTACAGCTCCGAACAGGGTGCGGGCGTGGCGCTGGCCTCAACCCTCGAGCCTGCAGATCTCGAGTCCCTGGTGCAGAAAATTGCCGCGGGCCAGATAACCGGCAGCGGCATCCTCCGTTATGACCTCCTCGGCAGCCAGTTCATGGCCGTGCAACGGGAGTTCATCCCCAAGTCTTCGGCCATCACGATCCTGATGCAGGAATCGGTGCAGGACAACACCGCCTCGTACCGCCAGCTGCGCCGCCACGCGCTGGCCGTCGGCACCCTGGCAGCGTTGCTGGCCCTGCTTGGCGCAGCCATGCTGGCCCGGAACATTGGCGACCCGATGCAGCAACTGGTCCACGCCGCACGACGCGTTCGCGAAGGCGACTACTCGACGCCGGTGAACGTCAAGACCAAGGACGAGCTGGGCGAGCTGGCCGTGAGCTTTAACGCGATGCAGGAGGGCATCGCCGAACGCGAGGAGCGCATCACGTACCAGGCGCAATACGACGAACTCACGGGCCTGCCCAACCGGTTCCTTGGCCTGGAGCTGCTGACGAACGCTGTCGCCAACGCCACCGAGCCCGGCAGACCAGTCAGCGTGCTGATCGTCGATCTGAACAGCTTTGCCGACATCGGCTCATCCCTGGGTCACGACATCAGCGACGCACTGCTGGCCCAGGCGGCGGAGGGGCTGCGCGCTAGCCTGGACTCGCGATTTATCCTGGCGCGCCTCGAAGTCGACGCCTTCCTGGCCGTTCTCCCGGGCGTCGATGACGACGGTGCACAGGACTGCGCGGAGGAGCTGTTGCGACTGCTCAACGCCGGTTTATCCGTGCGTGACCTCAACGTTAGCCTGGACGCCAGCATCGGCATCAGCTGTTTTCCACGCCACGGTGCCGACGCGGAAAAACTGCTGCTGCGCGCCACGGTGGCAAAAAACGATGCCAAGGCGGCCGATGCAAACATCCGCGTATACGAGGATGGCCGCGAAGACCTGCACGTGCGGCACGTCACGCTCCTGGGCGACCTGCGGCGAGCGGTGCGGCAAGATGAGCTGAAGCTGTTCATGCAACCGAAGGTCAACCTGGCCGACGGCAGCATCTGCGGCGCCGAGGCCCTTGTGCGCTGGGATCACCCGACCCTCGGGTTCCTGCCGCCAAACGAGTTCATTCCGCTGGCCGAACAGTCGGGCAACATCTCCATGATCTCGCGCTGGGCGCTGACCGCGTCGATCCGCGAGTGCCGCCTCTGGCAAGAAGAGGGGCTGAACCTGAACGTATCCGTAAACCTGTCGGGGCGCGACCTGCAGAACGCTGACCTCCCCTGCGCGATCGCCGAGTTGTTGCGAGACCACGATCTTTCGGCCCGCAAACTGGTGCTGGAAATCACCGAACAGGCCCTGGTGAAAGACCTGGAGGATGCGCGGCGCGTGCTGGAATGCCTGCGTGATCTCGGCACAAAGATCGCCATCGACGATTTCGGCACCGGTTACTCGTCGCTGGTCCAGATCAGGAATTTGCCGGTGGACGAGGTAAAGATCGATCGCGCCTTCGTGATGGATCTGCCGGCTAACCGGGCCGACGTCGCTATCGTTCGCGCGGCCATCGAACTCGCTCACAATCTCGGCCTGGACGTGCTGGCGGAGGGTGTCGAGAATCGCGCCACGATGCGCTGGCTGGCTGCCCACGGCTGCGAACGCGCCCAGGGTTTCCTGATCGCCCGACCCATGCCGGCAGAGCAGTTCCCAAGCTGGCTGGCCGAGTACAACGAGCAGCTGGACGCGCGTGTAGAATCGGGGCATGGGAAAGTGGATCTGGATTTTGCTGCCGGTGCTGATCGCCGGTTGCGAACCGCCGGCTGAACCCCCAGCAACTGCTTCGCCACGCGCAGCCGTCGCCACGGGCCCGTGGCGTGCCGAAGTGGAACACTTCGGGCGCACCCTGCCGTTTAATTTTGAACTCGTTGCCGGTCCGGACGGCCTGCAGGCTTTCTACCTGAACGGCCCCGAACGAATGTCCGTAGAACAGGTGCTGACGGATGACAGCGGCAGCCTGGAGCTGAACTTTCCGTCCTACGCCGCCGGGCTAAGCGCCCGGATCGACGGCGAGCAGATGACCGGCGAAATTCGCCTGAAGCGCCGCAGCAACATCACCCGGCTGTCGTTCCAGGCCACCCGCGGCGACACCTGGCGCTTCTTCCCCAAACCGGCAGCCGAGTATGCGGACTTCAGCGGCCGCTGGCAGGTCGAGATTTACGTACCGGACTTTGACTTCCGCCAGCCGGGGATTGCGCTATTCACCCAGGACGGTCCCTATGTGGGCGGCACCGTGTGGACACAGGTGGGCGACTACCGTTACCTGTATGGGGAAGCGCGGGGTAACTCGCTGTATCTGTCCACCTTCGACGGCAGCGGCACGCAGCTGTGGCTCGCCGAACTCGATGCCGACGGGGAGCTGCGTGGCAGTTTCGATTCCGTGACCTACAAGCAGGCGGAATGGTCGGCACGGCGTAACCCAGACTTCCAGCTCGAAGACCCCACCACGCTGACCTACCTCAAGGACGGCTACGACGAAGTCAGCTTTAGCTTCCGGGACCTCGACGGCGAACCGGTGACGCTGCCCGGCGGGCGCTTCGACGGCAAGGTCGTCCTGGTGATACTTGGTGGCTCCTGGTGTTCCACCTGCCATGACGAAGCTCAGTTCCTGGTGCCGTTCCTGGAATCACGGAGTGAACAGGGACTGGAAGCGCTGTACCTGATGTTCGAGTACTCGGAAGATTTCGCAGCCGCGAAAGCGCAGCTGCTCGCATATCGCGACCGTTACGCGATCGAACATCCGATACTGTTCGTTGGCGACTCGAGCCGCGAGACCCGCGCTGAGAAATTGCCCATGCTGAACGACATCATTGCGTTTCCCACCACGATTTTCGTCGATCGTCGCGGCAAGGTCCGGCGCATACACACCGCGTTTCCGGGCCCGGCTACCGGCCAGGAGCACGAGAACTACAAGCGGGAATTCGCCGCCTTCGTTGACCTGCTGCTCGACGAGCGCGCCTGAACCGTCAGGATTCCTCTGCCGGTTCGAGATCGGCCGGCGTCGCGGTTTCGACCTTCTCGTATAGCTTCACTTCGTGGGCCATGGCTTCATCCGAGATCCCGGCCATGAACTCCCAGTCGGCCGGTTTGAACAGTTTGCCCGCCAAGTCCGTCGTGCCGCCATGGTGGCCCATGTTTCGCACGATGAAGTCGGTGAACTCTTTCGCTGCGGCTTCGAATTGTTCCACCGCTGCCGCGCCCTGCTCGCGCAGCGCGTCCCGGGCCTTGAGTAACTCGTCCAGGCGTTGCTGATTACCCGCCAGCCGCTCGTCGAGCTCATCCAGAGCTTGTTGCACCTTGGCGTCGACTTTCTCCACCTTGGACCGGATCATGTCGCCCATCTTGACGTCCTGGGCGTGCAAACGCTCCATGGCCGCCTCCATGTAATCACCGACAGCCGCATAGAACGGCGCCCATTCGGCATTGCCCCTGGCCGTCTGGGCCACGGCCGCGGACAACTTCTGGCGCACGGTCCGCAAACGGCGCCGCTCACCGGCAATACGTTCCTGCAAAGTCGTCACGATCTTCGCCCCCCTTTGGTCATGGTCTCGACAGTCTACAGCGCAACGGTGTCGTCGCGCTTCATGCTGCGTGGACCGGGCCGCAGCGGCACCAGCCCTTTCTCGTCCACCTGGACACGCCCCAAGCCCAGGCCAATCAGGTCAAAATACCCGGTCACCCGATAGTCCAGCGTGGCTTCGCCGGACATCAACCACGACAGGAACTGCGGCGCCTGGCTCACCAGGTCGGTGACGACCCGCACCGTCGCGGTGCCCTCTTCGCCGGCCGGCAGTGAGAAACCTTCCACCAGCTCACCGGTACCAGCCCGCAAGTCTTCGAGATCAAGGCGGAGGGTGGCGGACGCGACCCGCAGTGTCACATCGTTGGGATTATCGAGCACCAGGCGCAGCAAAAAGACCTGCTGATTGATGCCAATGCTTTCGGGCTCGATGGCCGCAACCCGAATGTTCGGTATCTGCGTCGGGGGGCGGGCCAGGCTGCAGGCGACAACGAACAGAACGACAACGATTGGCCAGGCGCGGCCCGGCCTAAACATTCACCGTCTGCATCATGCTCTCCGGATACCGTTCGCCGAAGACCAGGTTCTCGGGCAGTGACTGAGCAATGAAATCCAGGTCCACGGCCGACATGTCGACGTCCAGCGCACCGAGATTATCTTCGAGATGCTCGCGGGTCTTCATGCCAGGAATCGGCAGCACGCCGCGCCACTGTGCCAGCACCCAGGCCAGGGCCAGCTGCGACGGCGTGCAGCTGAAACGCTCCGCCAGCACTTCGACCCGCTCGGCCACCGGCAGGTTGCGGCGCAGGTTATCGTCGTCAAAGCGGGGAAACAGGCGGCGGGTGTCGTCGGCGCTCAGGTCATCGCGGCTGCGAATGGCACCCGTGAGGAAGCCTCGCCCCAGCGGGCTGTAAGCCACGAAGGCCACGCCCAGCTCCCGGCACGCATCCAGGGCCGGCTTGGCGGCTTCGCGAGTCCACAGGGACAATTCAGACTGCAGCGCCGCCACGGGATAAATCTCGTGGGCCCGGCGCAGCGTATCGGCGCGGGCTTCGGACAGGCCAACAAAGCGAACTTTGCCGGCGGCAACCAGGTCCGCCAGGGTGCCGACAGACTCTTCCAGCGGCACCTCCGGGTCAATGCGATGCAGATAAAACAGGTCGATGTGGTCCACGCCCAGGCGCTCGAGGCTCTCGTCGCAGGACTCGCGGATGGTTTTCGGCCGGTTGTCCGACACCAGCTTGCCCTCCGGGCTCCGCCGCACCCCACACTTGGTGGCCAGGAATACGCGGTTGCGGTGGCTGCGGATACACTCACCGACGAACTCCTCGTTCGCGCCATCCTGATAGACAGCTGCGGTGTCGAAGTGCGTGACACCGAGGGACAGGGCCCGATCGATGGTGGCCCGCGCCTCGCGGTCATCCCGCTCACCGTACCAGCCCACCAGGCCCATGCAGCCCAGCCCCAGGGCCGAGATGGTAATACCCGTGTTATCCACTTCGCGCTGCTCCACAGCCACCCCTCATGCTTGGAATGCAGCCTAGAATAGCATTCGGCTAGAAACGGGGAGGATGTTGAGATGGCGACCATTGAGCGCGGCTTCATCATGATCGGCTGCGTGTTGCTCACGGCGGCCGGTGCCCTGAGCGCCTACGGATTTCACGGCCTCGCCGATACCATCAGTGCGGCGAAGCAGGAATCCTGGCACTGGGCGGTAGACATGCAGTTCTATCACTCGATCGGCCTGATCCTGGTCGGCCTGCTGAGCGCCCACATTGGCCAGTCCTGGCCACTGCGACTCGCGGGCGCGGCCATGCTGGTGGGAATCCTGATCTTTTCCGGACTGATCTACGCCGAAACCCTCGGCGCACCGGAAGCCATTGGCGAGATCGTGCCCACGGGTGGCACGCTGTTCATGCTGTCGTGGCTGTTGGTCGCCGTGGCGGTGTGGCGTGCCCGGGACAAGGCGCCATTGGTATCCTAGCTGCTGGCCTGAAACCAAACGGAGAAACCCATGAATCTGAGCCGTCGAGTCTTCATCGCACTGCTGGCTTGCCTGTGCTGCTCCGGCGCCTTTGCCGGGAGCCATTCTGCCGCTGGCACCGTGCTGGTCATTGGCGCCACCGGCGAGACCGGCAAACTGGTCGTGCCCAGGCTCGTGGATGCGGGTTACACGGTAAAGGCTTTCGTGCGGGATGCGGTGAAGGGGCGCAAAGTCCTCGGTCGTAAGGTGGAACTGGTGACGGGTGACATCACGATTCCGGCCACCATCACGCCGGCTCTGAACGGCGTCGACTATGTGATTTCTGCAGTGGGCGCCACCGCCGCGTCGGGCAGCAATCGGCCGGAAAAGGTGGATTACGAAGGCGTCAAGAACCTCGCGGATGCCGCGGCCACTGCAGGCATCAAGCAGTTCGTTCTCGTCTCCTCGATGGGCGTGACCCACGAGGACCATTCACTCAACCGGTTTTTCGGCAAGGTGCTGATCTGGAAAGCGCAGGGCGAGCAGGCCTTGCGCGACAGCGGCGTCCCCTACACGATCGTCAGACCCGGCGGCCTGATCAACGAACCCGGCGGTAAAGTGCGCGTGGTCGCCGTCCAGGGCGACCCGTTGCTGGACAATGCCAGGATTCCCCGCGCCGATTTGGCCCAGGTCTGCATAGAAGCGCTGCAGTCCCCCGCCGCGCAGAACAAGACCCTGGAAGTTTTCACGGAAGAAGGCGAACCCGTGGCCGACTGGAATGCCTTCTTCGCGG
>CAZTIB010000016.1:0-7278 GCA_964613615.1 uncultured Chromatiaceae bacterium | reverse complement strand
CCGCCACCATTCGAGGCGATAATCGTCAAAACACCTGCGCTAACAACCGCCACGACCCCCAGCGCGCGAACGATGGGCAATTGCCACTTCGGGCCCCGACCGCATTGCTGCCGCTGTTTCATGCATAACACCTCTATTTTTTAGATTGGGGTGACGCCGACGCCTCGGCATATGCAGATATACCTATTCGAATCGAAAGCTGCCGGAGGGGTTGATTGGGCGGGCCACAATGTCAGTTGCACACCATCCGTCGCTCCAGCAGCAGGTTGTCGATCGCGGGTGCATCGGTCTGCGGCGCCGAACTCTCGAACGTGACCAGGTAAATCCATCCGAGGTCAGCCAGGGCGATCGTACCGGCCTTCGCCGTGCAGCATTCCGTCGACACGTCCGAGGTCACGCTACCGAGTTCCGTGCCGAGTTCGTCAAACGCCACCAGCGTCACGCTGGAGCCGGGTTCGACGAAAACATCCGCGCTGATGCTGGCGACCGGCACCGTGAATTCGATCGTTACGTTGAAGGTGGTCTCCGGCGGCGGGTTGAATACCCGGTCGTTGTCCCAGACCAGGGTGTTCAAAGGCTCGAAGCGCCGGTACTCGGGTGGCCTCGATACATCGGCCAAATCGGCGTTGCGGAATATTGAGCACTCGGCCAGGTAGTCGTCGTTAACCGGTTCGTACTCGACCGGAACCGAGCCGTCGGGAAGTGTCTCGAAATCGAGGACTTTAAACACCGGCGGCTGAGATGAAGGTTCCACGAATACCGATGTGTAAGCGATGCCGTTCGAGCCGACCTGACCCTTGCTATCGAACACGCGTAGCCGGAATTCGAGTTCGGTGCGCTGAGCCACCGGTGGTGCAACGAAAGTCGGGCGAGGCCTGCCGGAATTGCTCAGATTCACCGAGGGCCCGCTCATTTGTCGCCACCCGTAGCTAACCATGCCTTCGGCGTCCCACCCGCCCCCTTCCAGGGTGACGAACTGACCTTCGGCGACTGTCTGATCCGGACCGGCGAATGCGGTTGGTGGGTTATCGGTCGGCGGCGGGTTGGTGACCCGGTGAACCCCCCATTGGCCGCTATCAAGGGCGGGAAGGGCGCCACTGCCGCCACTGGAGGCGATAATCGTCAATACGCCTGCGCCAACAACCACCGCGAACCCCAGCGCGCGAACGATGGGCGTCTGCCACCTTGAGCCCCACCCGAATTGCCAGCGCGCGTTCATTCACAACACCTTCGTTATATAGATTGGGGTGGTGCCTACGCGGTGGCATATGCAGATATACCTATTCGAATCGATACGGGCCCTCTCGCATTGCCGTCGGCATGGCGCCATGGTGAGTACCTTCGATGGCTGAATTCGAGGCGCTTACGTCGCCGCGAAGTCTCGGTGTCAGACACCAAAACTTAGAAGCCCGCTACGACAAAAAGCCCAGCCCTCAGGTGCTCCCAAGGGCCGGGTTTCGTTACATTGGAACGCGTTAGAAGTTTGGTGTCTGACACCGAAAATTCTTTCCGCTGTCGTGACGGTGAGAAAAATAAATCCGGCAACTTTTATGCGCACGTCGTCGGTAATCGGGGCACCAAGACATAAACGAGGGTTTTGAGCCGCTATTTAGCCTCGGTAGCAGATTACACAGTGTGTAATGTTGTACGCACAACGCCGGCGAGGCCTGCGCAGCTGCATTCTGCACCCTACAGGGTATATTGCGTGTTTATACCCTCTAGGGTATATTACTGATTCATACCCTACGGGGTATATCTTGGAAATATACCCTACAGGGGATACCAATGAGCTACACCGTCCACACACCGCAGCAACTCGGATCCGTCCTGCACGGGCAGCGCAAGGCGCGCAAGCTCACTCAAAAGCAGGTGGGCGAGGCCGTCGACCTGCTGCCAAAAACGATATCCAATCTGGAGAATAAGCCTAAAACAGTCTCTATCGAAAGCCTGTTCAAACTGCTCTCGGCACTCGAGCTGGAAATCGTCATCCGTTCCAGGCAGCAGGAATCGACGACGTCGGACTGGTAAGGCATGCCGCGCCGCTCAAAAACACGCGAGCTCGCCGCCTGGATGAACGGTGAGCATGTCGGCCAATGGCGTACCGACGCCTCCGGGCAGCACGCGTTTCACTACGAGGAGTCCTGGCTGACGACGCCTGCAAGCCGGCCGCTGTCGCTGTCGATGCCGTTGCGCCCGCCCGCGATTCCTTACCGAGGCGCCCTGGTCGAGGCGTTCTTCGACAACCTGTTGCCGGACAGCGCCGACATTCGCCGGCGCGTGCAGCTGCACTTCGGCGCCGCATCGACGGCTGCTTTCGACTTGTTGACCGAGATCGGCCGCGACTGCGCCGGCGCCATTCAGTTGCTGCCCGTCGGTGCGCCGCCCGAGGGCCTGCAGCGAATCCACGGCGAGCCGCTCGATGAAGAAGAAATCGCCGCTGTGTTGAGAGCGACCGTTGCGCCGGCCCCGTTCGGGCAACGTCAGGAAGATTCATTTCGCATCTCGATCGCGGGCGCTCAGGAGAAGACCGCGCTGCTCTGGAACGAAGAGCGGTGGCAACGACCCGTCGGCGAAACGCCGTCGACGCACATCTTCAAGTTGCCGCTGGGGCGCGTGGGCAATTTTCAGGCGGACCTCAGCACGTCGGTCGAGAACGAATGGCTGTGCGCGCAGATCCTGAATGCGTTCGGCATCGACACCGCGCAATGCGAGATGGCCACGTTCGCCGATCAGCGCGTGCTGATCGTCGAGCGCTTCGACCGCCGGCTCGCGCCGGACGGTCACTGGTGGCTGCGGTTGCCGCAGGAAGATCTGTGTCAGGCGACCGGCACGCCCGTGGGGCAGAAATACGAGTCCGACGGCGGTCCGGGCATCAGGCAGATCAGCGACCTGTTGCTCGGATCGCGCAACGCCGCCGAGGACCGGCGGACCTTCTTCAAGGCCCAGGTCCTGTTCTGGATGCTGTGTGCCCCGGACGGACACGCGAAGAACTTCAGCGTATTCATCCATTCGGCGGGACGCTATTCGCTGACGCCGCTGTACGACGTCATATCCGCCTATCCGATTCTCGGCACGGGGCACAACCAGCTCGCTCCGCAGAAGGTAAAGATGGCGATGGCTGCGCTCGCCAAGAACAGGCATTACGCCTGGGCTGAGATTCAGCCAAGGCACTGGTTGTCGACGGCGGCCGCGTGCGGGTTGGAGGCCATGGCGCGAGAAGACATCGCGGGGCTCGTACAGCAAACCGACGGGGTGATCCGAGACGTAGCGGCGATGCTGCCGCATGGGTTTCCGGTCAGCGTGGCGGAACCAATTTTCGAAGGGCTCGAGAACGCCGCGCGTCGATTGGACAAGCTGGGGTAGGGCGCGCGTGGGGGCGCATGGCCTTGCGAACCGGTCCCTTGACATTTACCATTATTGTTCCTAATCTCCTCAATAATGGTTGATTCATTGAGATTGAGTGCGCTGGCGGCCTGTCGTTGTGTGTTGCGACCGCTGGTCCGGATGTTGCTCAAGCACGGCGTGATGCACAAAGAATTCGTAGAGATGAGCAAGGAGATCTACGTCGATGTGGCGCGGCGCGAGTACGGTATTCGCGGCCGACCGACGAATGTGTCGCGCGTGGTGTTGCTGACCGGCCTCGGTCGCAAAGAGGTGACGCGCCTCCGGAATCAGCTTGAACAAGAGGTGCCCGCCGATCCGCAGCCGGGCAACCAGGGCAAACAAAACCGGATCGCCCGCGTGCTGTCCGGTTGGCACCAGGATCCCGATTACCTCGATGACTCCGGCAAGCCGCGGGTCTTGCCGCTCGAAGGGCCGGCCCCGAGTTACCAGGACCTGGTCAAACGTTATGGCGGCGACGTACCGGGCGTCACCATCCTGCGCGAACTCAAACGCACGGGGGCAATCCGCGTCGACGACGCTGACAACGCAGAAGCCCTGCGCCGCAATTACCGCTTGGACATCGCTGAGCCCGAGGCCCTGACCCGGGCCGGCAGCGTGCTGGCCGATATCGGCCACACGGTGACCCACAATCTGTACCACGACGAGAAAGAAGAGAGTCGTTTCGAAGCGCGGGCCACCAACACGAATATTCCGGCGGCGGCCATGCCGGCCTATCGCGAATTTATTTACCGGGAAAGCCAGGTCTTTCTCGAGACCGTCGATGCGTGGTTGACCCGGCACGAACTCGCCGATGCCGACACGAACAAGACCCCCGTACAGCGCGTCGGCATCGGCATGTACTGGATTCAATCGGACGCCGGGAGCACGTCGCAGTGATGATCACCCGCCATGATTTCAAAACCTTGATGAGTGCACTCGTGCTGTGCGGCCTGGCCGGCTGCGGCATCGATCAGGGCGGTGTCACGAACCCGCCACCCCCGGCCGCCGCGGCTGGCACCCTGGTGGTGTCGGGACCCATCGCGGCCTTCGGCAGCGTGACCGTCAACGACGTCAAACTGGAGACCGGCGGCGCGACGGTGCTGGTGGACGGTCAGCCCGCCACCGAAGCGGACCTGCGCGAAGGCCAGGTGATCCGCGCCATCGCCGACCAGGACGGCGCGGCGACCACCGCCTTGTTCATCGAATTCCGGAACAATCTCAGCGGCAACATCGAAACACTCGATCCGATCGCCGGTTCGCTGACCGCTTTGGCCCAGACGATCGTGACGGGTGCCGACACGCGCTTCGATATCCCGGGGGTGACCCGCGTTGCGGACCTGCAGGTGGGTGATCGCATCCTGGTGAGCGGCATCCCGACGCCGACGGGCGAGATCTTCGCCACCTACATCGGGCCGGACGATGCGGCGGCGCCGTTTGCAGTCACCACCGTAATCACCGCCGCGGACCAGCCGGACCTGAGTTTCGATCTGGGTGCACAAAAGGTGGACTACTCCCAGGTCACGTTGCTGGACGTGGCCGCGGGTATGCCGCAGCCGGGCAGCATCGTTCGAGTCAGCGGCAGCAGCGTGGCGAACGATGCGCTGGTCGCCGACCGGGTCGAGCAAGTGGACCGCTTGCCGGGCGCTTTCGCTGCGACCGCAACGCAGATTTCTATTGGTGAGCAGGCGCTCATCGGCGCAGCCTCGGCGGATAGCCAGAGCAGCGCCAACTTTATGGGCTTTGTCACCACGACGCGCTTGCCGGACGCCATTGTCGTCAACGACGTCGATGTGCAGCTGGATGCCGGCACGGTGGTCAGCGGGGGAACGACGAGTGACCTGCAACCGGGACAGCGTATCCGGGTAGAGGGTCGGATTCTGGAGGTCGGGAGTGTGCACGCCGCAGTCATCACGATCCTGTAAGGCACGTGGGTCGCGGCGAGCAATGAGGGTTTGTAATCATGGATAGAGATACACGACTACTGAAAATTCTGCCGGTGCTGCTGATCGCCGGCTTGTCCGCCTGCGGTGGCGGGAGTGGCGGGAGTGATGCCGTGCCGGCGAACGCGCTGGTCAGCACGCCGACGGAAGTGCTGGAACTGCAACAGCCGGCGAGTTGCGATGCCTTGCAGTCCTACGTCAGCGAGTCCATTGGCGATCTCGTGTTGAACAACGGCTTCGTGAACTGTTTCAACTGCGAGATCACACTGGCGGAGGGTGCGCCGGTGGAGGCGGACCTGGGTACCGATGCCGCGTCTTTCGACACGTTCACGGGCACCAATAACCAGGAGCGGGGTGTCGACGAACTGGATATCATCGACACCGACGAGAACGGCAACTTCTACCTGGTCGACGGCAATCACCTGGTCGTGGCGAACGGCCTGCCGCCGGCGGATCTCCGGGAGATCGCGAGCCTCGACCTGAGCGCGGCCGGGCGACCGGAGGGGCTCGTGCTGGACCCGGTGAACCAGCGCCTGGTCGTGCTGTTGTCGGAGATTGCCCGGTTCGAGCCGGCCCCGGCGCTGTCGCTCGCGCCGTTCCCCGCGGATCCGGTCACCCGGCTGCTGTTCGTGGACGTGCGTGATCCGGCCAATCCCGTCATCGATCGTCGCTTGAAAATCAAGGGCTTCAAGATCGCCGTGCGGCGCATCGGTGACCGGGTGCACGTGGTGTCGCACTACACCCCGGTGATGCCGCCGATCCTGTCCGCGGATCCGCAGCTGGTGGACCTGCAACAGCGGTACCGGGATGCGCTCGCCGCCGCCGCCGACAGTGACGCCATCGCCAACGACATTCGCGCGCGTGTGGATACGCTGGTGGCCGGCACGGACATCGCCGACTACCTGCCCGGCCTGATGGCCAAGGAAGAGGGGGGGGAATACACGGACTTGAAGGCGCCCGACTGCGCCGACGTGGCCTATCCGGATGTGCCCATGCGCATCGCGCTGACCACCGTCACGAGCCTGGACATCGACGGCAACAACGTCGCCGCGCTGACGGTGGCGAACAACGCCTGGCACGTGTACGCGAGCACGAACAACCTGTACCTGCTGCAGACCAGTGACGGCTGGTGGTTCCGGCCGGAGCGCCAGCTCCAGCAAACGGCCATCTACAAGATTGCCATCGGTGACGGGGCGCCCGAACCCCGCGCGCTGGGGCGCGTGGACGGCTGGGTGCAGTCGAGCTTCCAGCTGAGCGAGTACGACGGCTTCCTGCGCGTCGTCACCCATCGCAACGAATTCGAGCCAACGGATGAAGTGGTGCGCCAGGACAACAATCTCTATGTCCTGCAGGATGACAATGCGCGCACGCTGCGCGAGGTCGGCTCGGTGTTGGGCTTCGGCAAGAACGAGCGTATCTTCAGTGCGCGCCTGCTCGGCGAGCGCGGCTATGTGGTGACCTTCCGGCAGATCGATCCGCTGTTCACGTTTGATCTTTCCAACCCGCGCGACCCGCGCCTCGCGGGCGAGGTGGAGATCACCGGCGTCAGCACCTACATCCATCCGCTGGACGACGCGCATCTGTTAACCATCGGTTTCGATGGTGACGAGAATCGCCTGAACGGTGACTTCCGGCTGCAGATCTTCGATGTGCAAAACCTCGAGGAACCGCGCCTGATCCACAGCCTGGTACCGCTGTTCGATGCGCCGGGGCATGCGTGGACGCCGGCCACCTACGACCACCTGGCATTCAACTACTTCGCGAAGGCGGGCACGCTGACGGTGCCGGTGCAGTACTGGTCCAGCGTCGTGGACCGGCACTTCAGCGGCTTCATGGCCTTCTCGGTGAGTATTGCCGACGGCTTTAAGATACTCGGTCGGCTGGACCACAGCGACCTGGCCAGGGAAAGATTCTGCAACGACACGGGTGCCGGGGTTCCGGCCATCTGCGTGTC
>CAZTIB010000015.1:0-2664 GCA_964613615.1 uncultured Chromatiaceae bacterium | reverse complement strand
CCCGCCTACGACCCACTACATCCCGACGAGCCGACGCCGGATCAGGTCATGCTGCGGCGGGTCTGCGAGGAGCTGGAATTTCGCCGGCTGGTGACCACCGAGCTGTATGTCACGCCGCCGCAATACGTGCCGCTGTGGGTATCGGTGGCATTCGAGATCGAGTCAGGATACGGCTTCGAAACGGTCCGCCGCTGGGTCGAACTGGCGGTCCGTCAGTACCTGGCGCCGCTGCCGCCTTATGGCCCGGCGGGACAGGGCTGGCCGTTTGGCCGGGCGGTCAGTGCCGCAGATGTCGAGGCCGCAGTCCTCAAGGTGGAAGGCGTCAGGCTGGTTGCCGAGGTGCTGCTGGAAGGCGACGAGATCGGTGCCGCCGGCGGCGTGACCACACGCACCGAGAAAACCCGCCTGCACGACTGGCAGCTTCCGGTTCTGCGCGGCGTGCAAGTTGCCGAAGCCGAAAGCGCCGAGCCGATCGAACGCGAAGAGCCAGCCGCGGGCGGCGATCCGGGCCAGTTCCCGGTACCGGTCGAGCGCGAGGAATGCTGATGCGCTCCCGGCACCAAATCCGCTTCAATGTAGGAGCCAGCGTGCTGGCGAACACCGAGCGTCAAATTCGCCAGCACGCTGGCTCCTGGGGGTATCCGGAGTCGCTGGCATGAAAACACCCCGCTTCCAGCAACTATCCGGCATCGATCTGTGGCAACGCTGCGACTTCGAAAACCTGCAGCTGCATCTGCCCACAGAAAGCGTTCAACTTGCCACGCGTGAACAGGTCGACGGTGAGACTGAAGACCTGCGGATGCCGGACGTTGAGTATCACGAATTACGCCGACTGCGCGGCGGAGCACAGCTTTTGTGCTGCCCGCCGGATCACTGCGCAACCGGCTACACACTGTTGGCTGATTCCGACTCCGATCTGCTCTGGTTGTCGGACAACGGGTGGCAGTCGTTGTCCGCTCCGAAAGTCATATCCGCCGATCAGGACTGTGATTCCGCTACGACCCGCTTCGGTAGCTTTGCCACTTCCGACAATGGGCGCCTGTTCGACCAGCCCGCCAGTCTGTCAGCCGATCCCTTCGGACGCCTGTGGCTGCTGGAGCGGGGCACGCAACGGATTCGCCTGCTGGCGGCTGAGGATTTGCGATCGCTGGCCAGCCTGTCACCGCCTGTCGGGGCTCGTTTCGACGATCTGGCCACCTGCAGCTGGGGCGTGCTGGCTTGCGACGTCGACAACGCCCGGCTGTGGCGCCAGGCTTACGGTGGCGAATGGCAATCCGTTAATCTGGCTGAGGATGATCGCGTTCCAGTCGCTGTCAGCGGCCATCCCGAAGGACCGGCGGTAGCGTTGTTGCGTGCGACCGATCCGGAAATCGCGCACGGCCTGCTGCGGTTGACGGCAATCGACCGCGCCACGTTCGACATCACCGATCTCGACGATCCTTTGCATCTACTGCTAGCCGAGCCTGAGCGCCTTTATATGGGCGAAGCGCAACCGGATACCGAACGGCCGAAGGTCTTCCTCTTCAGCAGTTACCTGCTCGATGAGACGCGGCTGGCGGTCGAGGAGCAGTGGGAATTGCGCGGGTTTGACAGCCGTGCCCTCTTTGTTGGTGCAGATTGCCGCGCCTGGGGAACGACTGCGGCGTCCGCGCGACCGTTGACTGCAGCCATCGCCGACCGGGTCACGACTGGCCAGGTCGAGACTTTCGCGCTGGATTCCGAGGCGATCGCATGTCAGTGGCACCGGGTGTTCATCGATGCCTGCCTGCCGCCGGGCACCCGGCTGGAAGTCAGTGTTCGCAGCTCCGACGTGCTGCCGGCGCAAGCCGTGCAGCGTACGGCGCGTCCGGCCCACGGATTGAGCGAGTTGTCGGCGACTGATGAAGACGCCGTGGCCGCCGCATGGCTGCGACGGCCGTTGGCGTCGCGCACGCCACAAGACCAGGAGGGCTGGATGCCGCTGGGCGTGCTCGATCGGCGCACGTACCAGGCCGATATCTCACTGCCACCGATCGATCGCGATTTGCCATCCGAGGACGAGTACGGTCCTCGCGATATTCCGGTGGTCGGGGACAACATGCTGACGCTGGAAGGGCTAATTCGTAACCCGCCAGGCCGCTACCTGTGGCTGCGAATACGCTTCCGCGGCAGCAGTCGGCGCAGCCCATTGGTGCGAGCGCTGCGCGCGAGTCACTGCCGGCCATCGCTATTCGAGCACCTGCCGGCGTATTGGTCGGCGGATACAGCGGCTGCGAACGAGGCTGATCGAGCCCTGGCGCTGTTCGAGGGGCTTTACACCGAATTCAATCAGCGTATCGATCAGTTCCATCAACTGATCGATCCACGAGTCTGTCCACCCGAGGCAGTGGAATGGCTGGGCTGTTTCGTCGCCCTGAGTTTCGATTCGCGCATTGGCGAGTCGGTTCGGCGCCAGTTGCTCTCCGAGTTGTTGACGCTGTATCGCCAGCGAGGCACTCCGGTCGGACTCGAACGGCTGTGCAGCATCCTCACCGAAGGGCGTGTTGCCGTTGTCGAGTCCTTCCGTTTGCGGCGCAGCAGCCCGACGACACTGGGCGCGATCGGCGGCGGTGAAGACAGCCATCTCGGTAGTCTGCAGCTAGGCGGCGCCGAGGCCGACGGCCCCCCCGCACCTGGGTGGGAAAC
>CAZTIB010000014.1:0-38787 GCA_964613615.1 uncultured Chromatiaceae bacterium | reverse complement strand
CTATTGAAAGTGCTTTACAACCCTCAGGCCTTCTTCACACACGCGGTATTGCTGGATCAGGCTTGCGCCCATTGTCCAATATTCCCCACTGCTGCCTCCCGTAGGAGTCTGGGCCGTGTCTCAGTCCCAGTGTGGCTGATCGTCCTCTCAGACCAGCTACGGATCGTTGCCTTGGTGGGCCTTTACCCCACCAACAAGCTAATCCGACTTGGGCTCATCCAATAGCGTGAGGTCCGAAGATCCCCCACTTTCTCCCGTAGGACGTATGCGGTATTAGCACGAGTTTCCCCGTGTTGTCCCCCACTAAAGGGCAGATTCCCAAGCATTACTCACCCGTCCGCCACTCGTCGCCAAAGAGCAAGCTCTTCGCGTTACCGTTCGACTTGCATGTGTTAGGCATGCCGCCAGCGTTCAATCTGAGCCAGGATCAAACTCTTCAATTTAAGTTTTGAAGATTGAGATCCCGAACTGCTAATTACTAAAAAAATTAAGTAACGAGTATGTTCGGTCACTCACATCGGGCCATGACAAGACGCCATGTCGACGCGAGCGCCCACACAAATTACCTGTTTCCTGATTGTTAAAGAACGGGCCCACGTTTGTCGCAGGCAGTCGATAAGTATATGCAAAATCAGCTCCGGAGCAAGCCCCCGGGGAAGAATATTTATCCCACCCGCACCCTGGCGAAACGCCTTTTGCCAACCTGGTAGACGTGGGTGCTCCCGGCCGGGATTTCGAGGCCCCGGTCCTCGACGCGCTCCCCGTCGATCCGCACCGCACCCTGCTTGATCATGCGGAAAGCCTCAGAATTGCTGCTCACCAGCTGGGCGGCGCACAGCAGCTTGGCGATGCCGAGGCTGCCGTCCGGCGCCTCCAGGTCAATCTCGGCCATATCCTCGGGCAGGCCTCCATCCTGGAACTGCCGGACGAAAGCCTCCTGGGCCGCCGTCGCGGCCGACGCACCGTGAAAGCGCCCCACCAGCTCCCGGGCCAGCCCGAACTTCACGTCGCGCGGGTTGGCGCCCGCCGCCACTTCGTCCCGCAGGACCGCGATTTCAGCCTGGGGCCGGAAACTGAGCAACTCGAAATAGCGCCACATCAGCTCGTCGGAAACGGACATCAGCTTGCCGAACATCTCCGCCGGAGCATCGGTGATGCCCACGTAATTGCCGAGAGACTTCGACATCTTGTTAACGCCGTCCAGGCCCTCCAGCAGGGGCATGGTCAACACCACCTGGGGCGGCTGCCCCCAGCTTTGCTGCAGCTGTCGCCCCACCAGCAGGTTGAACTTCTGGTCGGTACCCCCGAGCTCTACGTCCGCTTTCAGCATGACCGAGTCATAGCCCTGCACCAGCGGGTACAGAAACTCATGAATGGCGATGGGCTTACCCCCGGCATAGCGCTGGCTGAAATCGTCCCGCTCCAGCATCCGGGCCACCGTGTGCCGGCCCGCCAGCTGGATCAGGTCGGCGGCCGACATCTCTCCCATCCAGCTCGAGTTGAACATGATCAGGGTGCGTTCCGGCTCGAGAATCTTGTAGATCTGAGCCTCGTAGGTCTGGGCGTTCTCGATCACCTCGTCCCGCGTCAGCGCCGGACGGGTGGTGTTGCGGCCCGTCGGGTCGCCGATCAGGCCGGTGAAATCGCCGATCAGGAAGATCACTTCATGCCCCAGTTGCTGAAACTGGCGCATCTTGTTGATCAGCACCGTGTGGCCGAGGTGCAGATCTGGCGCTGTGGGGTCAAAGCCCGCCTTGATACGCAGCGTGCGGCCACTGGCCAGGCGCTCCGCCAGCTCCTTTTCAACGAGAATTTCTTCCGTTCCCCGACGGATCTCGTCGAGCTGCTCCTTTCGGGAGGACATACCAGGATTTCCGCGCCCAGACGGGCGCGAGGATATACGATCCGCCCCGGCAGCGGCAGTCGTTGAGACGCGATGCTCAGAGTCATTATTGTGTTGTTGACCCACTCTTATGTAGTTGTTGATAATCTCGTGCCGACCCGCCTGAATGCACGGCTGCCACATCGAGGTCGGAGACTGTGGGGCAATGGGCAGCCCGTCAGGGAGTTGGCTATCGTGAGCGCTGAACGCCGGACTTTTCCGGACTACAAGCCGTTGAATCCGCGCAAGCGCCCCGCCAGCCGCCTGCCATGGTTTGCCGCCGGGCTGGGCATCCCGCTGATAGCCTTCGGGCTGATCGGCATCCAGACACAGCCGAATACTGAATCTGTGTCTGCCCTTGAAGCCGACGCCCCGGCCGGGCTGTTGGACACGGCTCCGCTGGAGGCCGCCGCAACCGTCGCTGAAGACGCGCCGGCGCCGTTGTCGAGCAATGACTCCCGCACCACGGACAACCCCAGCCTCGACACGCCCGCCACGGCGGAGCCGACTGCCCAGTCGCCGGCTGGAACGCAGGTAGTTTTGAAAATCCGCCGTGGGGACAGCCTCGACCGGCTCTTCGCCCGGAATGACCTGAGCCGGGCCGACCTGGCTGGCCTCATTGCCACCGATCTCGGCCGCAAGCACCTCAGGCTGGTGCGCCCCGGCGACGAGATCATCGTGCGCCACGACGGCGGTCGAATCCTGGCCCTGGAGCGTGAGGTGGGGATCACGGAATCGTTGCGCATCGACAGGCAGAACAACGACGCTTTTGCGGCGCGGCTGGTGGCCCGCGAGCTGGAACGCCGGCCCGTGGTGGCCAGCGGCAACATTGAAAGCTCACTGTTCCTGGCCGCGGCCGATGCCGGTATCAGTGACCGGACCACTATGAACCTCGCCGGCATCTTCGCCTGGGATGTCGACTTCGTGCTCGATATTCGCGAAGGCGACGAGTTCCGCCTGGTCTACGAAGAACTTTGGCGGGATGGCGAGCGGCTCGCCGATGGCGACATTCTGGCCGCCGAGTTCGTGAACCAGGGCCGGGCCTTCCGGGCAGTCCGGTTCGCCGATCCCGACGGGCGCGTGGACTACTACACGCCGGAGGGCCGCAGCGTGCGTAAAGCCTTTGTGCGTGCCCCGCTGTCGTTCAGCCGGGTCAGCTCCAACTTCAACCCACGGCGGCGGCATCCGAAACTGAACACCATTCGTGCTCATCGCGGCGTGGACTACGCCGCCCCCCGGGGCACGCCCGTGAAGGCTGCCGGCGACGGCAAAGTCTCTTTCCGCAGCCGCAAAGGCGGCTATGGCAATACCGTGATCCTGCAACACGGCGGCAACATCACCACGCTGTATGCGCACCTGTCCCGGTTCGGCAAGTACCGTAACGGCCAGCGTGTGCGCCAGGGCCAGATTATCGGCTACGTCGGGGCCACGGGCCTCGCTACCGGCCCACACCTGCACTATGAATACCGCGCCAACGGCGTGCACCGGAACCCGCGGACCGTCAAGCTGCCCGATGCCGAACCCATCGACCCGGCTTATCTGAGCCAGTTTCGCACCGTGGCCGACGCGCTGATCGAGCAGCTCGAAGCGCGACCGGCAATGGTCGTGGCCGAAGCCGGTCACTCCCGCTACTGAATCTGCGCCCGGCCGCGCGGTGACCTGCTACATCGGCCTGATTTCGGGCACCAGCATGGACGGCATCGATGCGGTGCTGGCCAGCTTCAGCGACCGCAGCGTCACGGTCGACAGCACGCATACTCGCGCCTATCCGGACGCGCTGCGGCGCGAGTTGCTGGCTGCGGCCGCAGCACCTGGGTCGGCAAGCCTCGCCGACTACGGTCGCCTCCACGTTCAGGTCGCACAGGAATTTGCCGCCGCCGCGCAAGACCTGCTGGCGGCCAGCGGCCGACGGCCGGCTGATGTCCGCGCCATCGGTAGTCACGGCCAGACCGTGCTCCATGCTCCGGAGGCGGACCCGCCCTTCTCACTGCAGGCAGGCGACCCGGGTGCGCTGGCGGCCATCACGGGCATTCCCGTCGTGGCGGACTTCCGCAATATGGATCTCGCCCTCGGGGGACAGGGCGCACCGCTGGTGCCCGCGTTTCATCGGTTTGCGTTTGGCAACCCCAAGGAGGACCGGGCGCTGGTGAATATCGGCGGCATCGCGAATATCACGCGGTTGCCCGCCAACGGGCCGGTCACCGGGTTCGACACCGGTCCCGGCAACACGCTGCTGGACGACTGGTACCGGCGCCACCATCAGGATGCTTTCGATCGGGGCGGGGCCTGGGCGGCCGGCGGCAGCGTGCATGGCGACTTGCTGGATGCACTGCGGGGCGACACCTATTTTGCGGCGCCGGCACCGAAGAGCACCGGCACCGACTATTTCTGCGGCGCATGGGTCGACCGGGCGCTGGGTCGTGTCGACTCCCAACCGGGCGCCCAGGACACGCAGGCAACGCTGGCCGAACTGAGCGCGGCAACCATCGCCGACGCCCTGGCCGCCGGGCCGGACATGCCGGCGATGCTCGCGGTTTGCGGCGGCGGCGCCCACAATGCCGACCTGGCCACGCGGCTGCAGCGCCGCTTGCCGGGCACCACGGTAGATACCACCGCGCGTTGGGGCATCGATCCCGACTGGGTCGAGGCCACCGCCTTCGCCTGGCTCGCGCAGGAACGCCTGGCCGGCCGGCCCGGCAACGTGCCCACGGTCACCGGCGCGAAGACATCGGCCCCGCTGGGTGGTATCTACCTGCCGCCCGGGAACGCATTACGTCAAATGTGACCGCCGCCACGATTAGTCGCAGGGCGGCTGATATATTTAGAGGCCCCCTTCAGGACCGCCACCGTGGACACGCCGAACCTCAAGCTTCCCGACTACTACATCAACCGGGAACTGAGTGCGCTCGAATTCAACTGGCGGGTCCTGCACCAGGCCATCGACACCGCGACGCCGCTGCTGGAACGCCTGAAGTTTCTGTGCATTGTCAGCACCAACCTCGACGAGTTTTTCGAAATCCGGGTCAGCGGCCTGAAACAACGTCTGGAACTGGGCTCTGCACCCGCCGGCCCGGACATGCTCACACCCCAGCAGGTGCTGAGCACCATCAGCGAACGGGCCCACGACCTGGTAGAACGGCAGTACCGCCTGCTGAACGAAGACCTGATCCCGCAGCTGAACTCCGAAGGCATTCGTTTTATCCGGCGCACGCGCTGGAACCAGGCCCAACGGGAGTGGCTACGGGATTTCTTCGACCAGGAGGTTGAACCGGTGCTGAGCCCGATTACCCTCGATCCGGCCCGGCCCTTCCCGCGCATCCTGAACAAGAGCCTGAATTTCATCGTCGGCCTGAACGGCGTGCACGCCTTTGGGCGCCCGTGTAATCGCGCCATCGTGCAGGCGCCCCGGTCGTTGCCGCGCGTGATCCGCCTGTCATCCGACCTGCCTGACACCGGGCCGAACGACTTCGTGTTCCTGTCGTCCATCATTCACGCCTTCGTGGAAGAGCTCTTCACCGGCATGGAGATCACCGGCTGCTACCAGTTTCGTGTCACCCGCAACAGCGACCTGTATGTGGATGAAGAGGAGGTCGAAGACCTGATGCACGCGCTGGAAGGCGAGCTGATTGCGAGCCGCTACGGTGCTGCGGTGCGCCTGGAAACCGCCGACGACTGCCCGGCCGGACTGACCAGTTTTCTGCTCGACATGTTCGGCCTCGAAGAGGCCGACCACTACCGCGTCGAAGGGCCCGTGAACGTGAACCGGCTAATGGCCGTTTACAACCTCTCCGAGCGTGAAGACCTGAGAGATGCGCCCTTCACGGCCAGCATGCCCCGCGCATTGCGCGACGATGACGACATCTTCTCAGCGGTCAGCTCCCAGGACATCCTGCTGCACCACCCCTACGAGTCGTTCGGACCGGTGCTGGAATTCGTCAGTCGTGCCGCCCAGGACCCGGATGTACTGGCCCTGAAGATCACGCTTTACCGGACGGGCCCCGATTCGCCCATTGTGAAGTCCCTGGTTGCGGCGGCTCAGGCGGGCAAGGAAGTCACGGTCAGCATCGAGTTGCGTGCCCGCTTCGATGAAGCCGCGAACATCGAACTCGCGAACCGCCTGCAGGCAGCGGGCGCCCATGTCGTCTACGGCGTGCGCAGCTTCAAAACGCACTGCAAGATGGCCATGGTGGTACGCCGGGAAAAGGGCAGGCTGCGCCGCTACGTGCACCTTGGTACCGGCAACTACCACCTGGGCACGGCCAAGCTCTACACGGACTACAGTCTGCTGACGGCCGACCCGGACCTGGGCGAAGACGTGCACCAGGTGTTCTTGCAGCTCACCAGCATGATGCAGACGCCGCCGTTGAAGCGCATCGCGCAGGCACCGTTCAGTCTGCGAGCCGATCTCATCGAACGAATCGAGCAGGAAAGCCGCAACGTGGCAGCCGGCGGCAACGGCCACATCATTGCGAAGATCAACGCGGTGACGGAACCGGGCGTTATTCAAGCCCTGTACCGGGCTTCCAACGCCGGCGTGTTCGTCGACCTGATCGTCCGCGGAATTTGCTGCCTGCGGCCGCGTCTTCCCGGTGTCTCGGACAACATACGGGTACGCTCCATTGTCGGCCGCTTCCTCGAACACTCACGGGTGTATTACTTTCACGCCAACGGGGAAGAAGATGTCTACTGCGCCAGCGCAGACTGGATGGACCGCAACCTGGTCCGGCGGGTAGAGACAGCCTTTCCCGTGCTGGACGCTGAGCTCAAGGCCAGGTTGATCGCCGACCTCGACACCTGCCTCAACGACAATACCCACGCGTGGGAGCTGCAGTCCGACGGCGGCTACGCCCTGTTGAAACCGGCCTCCGACGAAACCCCAGCATCGGCCCAGGATACGATGCTCGGCCAGCTGGCCGAGCGGGCCTGAGCGCTAGACGCGTCGATCCAGTTTCATCTCCAATCCGGCATCGCCGAGAAACCCGGCTTCCAGCTTGAGGTCAGCCAGGGTCAGCGGATTGGCTTCAAGCCACGCAACCGGTGCGGTCACCGTCAGAGAATCCTCGCTCGCCGACAGCTCGACGGGCGCATTGGCATCATCGGCGCGGCTGCGGGTGAATAACACGGCGAGGCGCAGCAGCACCGCGAGCCGGCGGGCCGCCACTGCCATCGCCCCCGGCAGGTCATCGAATGACTGCCGTGGAAAAGACCTGCGGTGCGCACCAACAAGCCGCGCGAGCAGACGCTGTTCCTCGCGGGGGAAGCCGGGCATGTCCGCATGCTCCAGCAGGTAGGCGCCATGCCGATGGTAGTGCGCATGCGCAATGTCCAGGCCAATTTCGTGGAGCCGTGCTGACCGCGTGAGGGCGTCACGATGCTCCAGCGCGCCCAGGTCCCAGTCGTCCGCGACCTGGGTGAGGAAATCCAGAGCCGTCGTTTCCACGCGGTCGGCCTGCTCGCGGTCAACGTTGTAACGGGCCATCATCGCGCGAACTGTGCGAACGCGTTCGTCTTCCGCCGTCATTCGTCCCAGCAGGTCATAGATGATGCCTTCTCGCAGCGCGCCGTCGGCAACCTGCATCCGGTCGGCGTCGAGGGCGGTCATTAATTCGACAAGGATGGACACGCCCCCGGCAAACACAGGTTTGCGCTCGTCCGACAATCCCGGCAACGACAACCGGTCGAGCTTGCCGGCACCGATCATGCGCTCGATCAATCGTTCCAGGCCGGCGCGCGTCAGCGGGGCATCCTCGCCTTCCAGATCCTGCAGTACACGTTGCGCGGCGCGGATGGTGCCCGACGCGCCAACGTGACGAACTACCGGTACCGCGCGAAAGCGTGCCCTGACCGGCTCGAGTTCCAAGCGGGCGGCGAGTCGGGCACGCTCGAAGCGCCTCGCGGTGAGCTTGCTGGGCCCGAAAACGGCCTTGCTGAGGCTGACACAACCCAGATACAGGCTTTCCATCAGGGCCGGCTCGTAGCCGGTGCCGCGAATGATTTCGGTACTGCCGCCGCCGATGTCTATCACGATTTGCGGATCGTCAACCAGCGGCATGCTGTGGCTGACGCCGAGGTAGATGAGTCGCGCCTCCTCGATGCCGGAAATTATCTCCACCGTGTGTCCGAGACGGTCGGCGGCATTAGCGAGGAAGCTGCCCGAGTTGCGGGCCTTGCGTAAGGTGTTGGTGCCCACCACGCGCACCTGGTCGGCGTGCATTTCACGGATTCGCTCACCGAAGCGAGACAGGCAGTCCAGGGCTCGCTCTGCGCTCTTGCGATTCAGTTCGTTATTCTTGTCCAGGCCGGCGGCCAGGCGCACCATTTCCCGCAAGCGGTCGATGATCGTAAGCTGGCCGTGGGAAACCCGGGCCACGATCATGTGAAAACTGTTGGAGCCGAGGTCCACGGCGGCCAGGACCCGGGCATCGGATCCGGCGGCCGTGGCCGTCCTATGTTCTGGCTGCACTAACCCTCAGATTCTGCGATAACCGGCGCGACCATCGGTTGCGTCGACTCGGCATCACTCTTGGGCTTCTTTGCCGTTTTGGCCTGGGCGGGCTGGTGGATCAGCTGGCCGTTAATCTCCGCCCCGGCGGCCATTTCGATTAACTCGTAGTGCAGGTTGCCGCTCACCCGCGCAGTGGACCCAAGCTGCACCCGCTCGGTGCAGTAAACGTCGCCCTCGACGGTGCCATTCAGGGCCATGCGCGGCACGCGCACGCTGCCTTCTACCCGGCCGTCTTCACTGATGCTCAGAAACGCTTCGGGATCCCGGTCCGCGAACACACTGCCGTGCACGATGCCATCGATGTGACAACCACCTTCGAACCCCAGGTCACCTTCGATGCGCGTGCCGTCGCCCACCAGGGTCTGGATCACACCATTGCGGCCTTTTTTCTTCCCAAACATCTGCCCTGTCTCCAAATACGTCGCGCCCGATCCTCAGTGTAGCGCCCGCGGACTTGCCAAAATCCGACCGGGTTCACACATCACTCCTAGCCGCGTCGCAGCTTCCAGTCGAATGAGGCCTCCACAGGCTCGGCACTCTTGCCTTTGGGCCGCACGCGCACGGTCACGCTCTGCGGGTCGAAACCGCTCGGCAAACGCAGGGCGGCCTCCAGATTCTGGAAATACCGGAACGAAAAACTGAGCCTGGCAGGCCCGTCCACGGTGAGTTCCGGCAGCTCCATGACCATGCTGCGGCCATCCTGCTCGCCCGCGACGGCCAGCTCCACGGTGCCGCTGACCCGCCGGCCATTGCGCAGAGCCTGGGCCAGCACGAGCCGCACACTGATATCACCGGGCCCGGCGCCCGGGAACAAGCCGAAGTCCTGCACGCGCAGGCCGCTGGTCTGATCGCCCACGATGCCGCGGTAAAACGCGATGTCTTCCGACTGCTTCTGGATCTGCGCCTGCAGCTCGCCAAGCTGCTGCTCCACTGTCTTGTAGGCCTCTGCCTCGACCTTGCGGTCTGTCTCCAGCATGGCGACTTGCTCGCCGAGCTGCGCATTCACCCGCTCCATGTCCGCAAGTTCCGCGCGCAGGTCTGCTTCGCGGTCCATAGCGGCGAAGCGGTTGTGGCCGGCGCGCACTTGCCCGAGTTCGAAAGCACCCCATGCCAGGCCCACGCCCAGGAGCAAGGCCATCACGGCGAGCACGCGGCTGAATGGCCGGGGCTGAGACGGAAACATGGGTTTCATTCGGACTCGCTCTGCCATCTCTGCGGCCACCAGCCTGGTGTGGGCGGAACGCCGTCGGGAAACAGCGCGGGCGCCAGCGCATCCAGTGCCTCAACGTAGACCTTGCGTTTGAAATAGATCACGTCTTTGACCGGGCGCCAGAAATCTACCCAGCGCCAGCGGTCAAACTCCGGACAATCCGTGGTATCCAGCTGCACATTGCATGGGTCGCCGACCAGGCGCAACAGGTACCAGCGCTGTTTCTGACCAATGCAAAGCGGCCGCCGATGGCGCCGGACAAAGCGTTTCGGCAGCCGATAGTAGAGCCACTGGCTCGTGCACGCCAGAACTTGAACGTCATTGGGCTTAAGCCCGATCTCCTCGTGCAATTCCCGGTACATCGCGCGCTCGGGAGACTCGTCCCGTTGAATGCCCCCCTGCGGAAACTGCCAGCCCGTCTGGCCAAGTCGGCCCCCTACAAGGACCGCGCCTGCATTGTCACTGAGAATGATGCCAACGTTGGCCCGGAATCCTCGTTGGTCGATACAGTCATTCATCTTGGCGTTGGCTACCTGTTTGCCGGGATTCTTTCATATCGGGGCAGGGCCCGCCACGAAGCCGCTTCGCTTCTGTAAACTCGGCGGCCGGTCGGGGCAAGGCATCGCAATGCAGATTCCCAAAGCACTGCTGCTCGTGCTGCTTGTCTCTGCGCTCGCCTCCCTGGCGCTGGCATTGCTGGTGGGCAGCGGGGCCAGCACTGCTGCCGAGGCTCTCGCCGTGCTGCTTGGCGGCGGCGACGCGGCGATTCGCGACATTGTGCTGCGTGTGCGCTTGCCCCGGGCCCTGGCCGCTTTCGGCACCGGTGCCTGCCTGGCCCAGGCCGGCGTGCTGATGCAGGTCATGCTGCGCAATCCGCTTGCAGATCCGTACATTCTTGGCACCTCGGGCGGGGCCGCCGTGGGCGCGCTCAGCGCAATGCTCGCCGGCGCGGCTGGGCTGGCCATCGACGGGGCTGCTTTCGCCGGCGCCCTGTTCAGCACCGTGCTGGTGTTCGGCCTGACCCGGCGGCGCGGCGAGTGGGCCCCCGGCCGCCTGCTGCTGACCGGGGTTGTCGTTGCCGCCGGCTGGGGTGCGGTGGTGAGCCTGTTGCTAGCAACTTCGCCGGAGTCCGGCCTGCGCGGCATGCTGTTCTGGCTGATGGGCGATTTTGCTTTCGCAGGGGATCCGCTGGGCGTGCTGGTAGCGGCCGGACTTGCCGCGGTGGCCGGAGTGGCCGGCGGCCAGGCCCTGAACCTGCTGGCAACCGGCGAACAACAGGCCGCACTGCTCGGTCTGCCGGTGGCCCAGACCCGCAACTGCGTCTACCTGGCCGCCGCCGCGCTCACCGCACTGGCCGTCACGACCGCGGGCACGGTCGGTTTCGTGGGCCTGGTTATCCCGCACCTGTTGCGGCTGTGCGGCGCCACGGATCACCGTATCCTGGTCCCGGGCGCGGCACTGGCGGGCGGCAGCCTGCTGGTCATCGCTGACACGCTGGCACGCACGGCACTGGCCCCCAAGCAGCTGCCGGTGGGCGCCATTACCGCGCTGATCGGTGTGCCGGTCTTTCTGTTGCTGTTGCGCCAGGCCCAGGGCCGCGGGCGGCTGGCCTGAGCGTCGCTACTTGCGGCGGGCGAGATAATCCCGGCCACTTTCCATCAGCTTGACGAAAGCCGCACGGTCTCCCGCCTCGACCACGTTGCGCACGCGGTCCACAGCGCTGGCCAGCGCCAACAGCGCGTCTCGGCCGTGTGGATTATCGTGCTGAATCTCAAAATACAATTGCGGATTTTCTTCGGCCACCTTCGCAGCCACTTCGAGCTGCGCATCGAAGGTGGTACTGGATAATTCTTCCAGGCGTGGCAGTGCTTCACCGCTGTCGGCCAAAGCAGTAAAGAACGCAATATTCAGAGCGTGGGACAGGCCGAGCACAAACGCGATGAGTCGGTCGTGATCGTCCACGGACATCTCGATTTGCTGAGCCATGGTCGACTCGAATAATGCAACGGCCTCACGGGTCGCATCGGGCACACCGACTTCCAGAAACAGCACGTGGCGCCCGGATAGTAGCTCGGTGTCCGGGCCAAACATCGGGTGCAACGACGTCACGCGGACACCCTTCGCCGCGAGCTTGCGCAACGCGGGCAACAGCGGTGACTTCAGCGACGCGACATCAAACACCAGCCCGGTGCGGCCGGCAGCGCCGAAGGCTTCGAGAATCTGGCCGGTGATATTGATGGGCGCAGCCACCACCGTGATATCGAAGTCAGGGGCCGCTTGTTGCCAGTCGGACACCCACGGGAAATCGGGTGGCGCCTTGACGGGGTCGGCGATTGTCACCGCATAACCCTGGGAATCGAGAAACTCGGCGAACCAGTGCCCCATTTTGCCGCTGCCGCCAATCACCAGGGCCCGTTTGCCGTGCCCGCGGCCCTCGGCGCGCACGCGAGCCCTCTCCTGCTTGGTCAGCGATGAGTAAATCAACAGTTGCATCAGCGCAGCCGCGAGCTCCGTCGGCAGACCAAGGTCGATGGCCTGCGCCCGGGCAGCATCCAGTACGTTCTTCTCGCGGCTGAAGTCGCGGGTCGCCATGCCGGTGGCACGCTTGAATTCGCCGATGGCATCCACCACGGACTGGCGCTCGGCCGCGAGGTCGATAATCTGCCGGTCGATGGCCGACAGCCGGGCGCGTAATTCGTCAAGGTCCATCAGGCGCCATAAGGTAACGTACGCGCCACAGTTTTGCCGACGTCCGCGCGCCGCGGCTCGGCTACAATCCCGCCCGGATTATGGCTGCCAGACTTGCAATTGCTTCCACCTCCCAGATGTCCGCCGAGGCCGGGGCCCGGATGGCCGAGGCCGGCGGCAATGCGGTAGACGCCGCCGTTGCGGCGGCGCTGGTCTCCATCAACACGGAACCCGGTGTCTGCTCGCTGGGCTGCGGGGGCTACGCCACCATCCGCAAAGCCGGCCAGGCACCGGTCACGCTGGACGGCTATGTCGCCATCCCGGGCCTGGGCCGGCAACCGGCGAAGGCCGATCGCGAAGCGGTGACGGTGCACATGAAATACGGCGGCGGGGTGGATACTGTCGTCGGCCCCGACACCATCGGGGTACCCGGAGCTGTTGCCTTGCTGGACGCCGCGTCGCAAGGCTATGGCCGGTTGCCCTGGCCCATCCTGTTCGAACCGGTCATCGAGCTCACGCGGCAAGGGTTTCCACTACCGCCGGCGTCCTTTTATTACCTCGAATATTCCGGCGAACCCATTTTCCGGCGCTCCGCCGAAGGCTATTCAGCGCTGCACCATGCCGACGGGCGCCTGAAAAGCGCCGGTGAAAATATCGTGGTCCCGCATCTTGCAGATACGCTGGAGCGCATCGCAAAACATGGCGCCGCCGATTTCTACACCGGGGAACTGGGCCGGGCCATGGCGGGGTTCGTGCAAGCTGCGGGCGGCCGGCTGAGCGAAGAGGACCTGGCTGCCTACCAGGTTCTGCGGCGGGACAGCCTGGTGAGCCGCGTGGGCAACTGGGAGATCGCCACCAACCCGCCACCGGCCGTGGGCGGAGCGGTGCTCAGCGCGATGCTCCAACTGATGAGCCGGGCTCCGGCCAGGCAGTGGGACCAGGCTGGCCTCGCCTACCTGATCGACGTGCAGCGCGCGGTGCTCGGTTACCGGTGTTCGCGCCTGGACCTGAGCGACGATCTCCAGGCCGATGCAGATCGCCTGCTGTCGGCCGCCGGGGCTGGCGACCTGGCTACGATCCTGGAATCGGGCTCCACCTGCCACACGTCAGCCGTAGACAGTGACGGGCTGGCCTGCAGCATTACGGTGTCGGCAGGTTATGGCGCCGGCGAGATGCCGCCGGAGACCGGCATCTGGCTGAATAATTGTCTCGGCGAACTGGAACTGAACAAGCGCGGCCTGGAGCCCGGCGCACCCGGCGGTCGCCTGCCGTCGAATATGGCGCCGACGACGGCCGTCAGCGCCGACGGCGAAGTCATTGCCATCGGCTCGCCCGGCGCGGACCGCATCACTACGGCGATCCTGCAAACGCTGATCAACCACCTGCAGCTCGAGATGCCGCTGGACGCGGCGGTCCGGCATCCGCGGCTGCACGTGGAGTTTGCCGGCGACGATTACCGCGTGGCCTGCGAAGCCGGTCTCGATATCGGTGCGGACCAGCCAACGCGTGGCTTTCCCGCCCTGTCGATGTTTTTCGGCGGTGTCGGCGCCGTGTCCTGGTCGCCCCGCCAAGGGTTCGTGGTGGCGGCCGATCCGCGCCGTACCGGCGGCACCTGGGCCCCTGCAGACTGACAGTGCGGCGCCCGCGTCACTGGCTACTCGCCAGCTTCTTCCTGGGCATCAGCCTGGCCGTTCAGGCGCAGACCATCGTGACGCTGCAGGAAGGCACCGACATCCGGGTGTCGGCAAACGCCGACGGCACCCGGCTCAGCTTCGACCTCGCCGGGCTGATCTGGACCGTCAATGCTGCAGACGGCAACGCCCAGGCCCTTACGGGGCCAGAGCTCCTCGCGCGGCGACCGGCCCTGTCTCCAGACGGCCAGCGCATCGTGTTCGACGCCGGCGTGCCGGGCCGCCGGCAGCTGTGGGCTATCGACGCCGCCGGCGGAGCACCACAACAGCTCACCTACGGCGATTACGACCATTACGGCCCCGTGTGGCACCCGGACGGTCGGCGGGTCGCCTTCGTGTCCAACCGGGGCGGCGACTTCAGTATCTGGGAAATTGAGCCGGATACGCTAAACCTGCGGCAACGCAGTTTCGCCGCGGGCGATGAACGCGACCCGGCCTACGCCGCCCAGGGCAACCGGCTGGCTTACATCGCGGCTGCAGCTGACGGTGACGCGCTGTACGCGATCGGTGCAGAAGGGCGGGCCGAACGCCTCGTCAGCAGCCGCGGCCGACTGCACACGCCGTCCTGGCGGCCCGACGGTAGCTTGCTGACATTCGTATACCGGACACCCGGCACCAGCGAGTTGCGAATGGCAATTCTGTCCGACCCGCCCGTGGTCAAGGCCCTGACGCGCGGCGAAAACGTCTTGACCTCACCTGCGCTCTGGCTCGATAGGCAACAGTTCATCTACGTGGCCGATGGCCGGATCCGGCGGCGCCGTTTCGACGACTTTCGCGGCACCGACGTGGCCTTCCAGGCCCAGTTGACGCTGCCGGCTGCGAATCATGCCCTCACGCCCGCCGGCATACCTGCTGCAGAGCCGACGCCAGTGCGCGGCATTACCGGCATCGCCCGGGCCGGCTCTCGACAGTTCGTCACCGCGCTGGGCGATCTCTGGGAACTGGACGCGTCCGGCGGTGTGGTACGCAAGCTGTCGAAGGCGCCTTTCCTGGATACGCAACTGGCCGGCGCGCCGGACGGCACGCAGCTGGCCTTGGTGTCCGATCGCGGCGACGGCTTGCAGGTGTGGCTGCTGAACCTCGGCAACAACGCATTGCGCGAGCTGACGACGGAGCCCATTGCAGCGTTCTATCCGGCCTGGCGTCCGGACAGCGGCGCAATCGCTTATCTCGCCGAGCCCCATCCCGACGCCCGCTCGCTGGCGCTGAAACGAGTCGACATCGAGTCGGGCGAGGTGCGGGAGCTCGCCCGCGGGCTGCCCGACACGGTCCGGCCGCAATGGCTGCCGGACGGGCGTTTGATCGTGGCGCTAGGCGGTGGTCGTCGGCTGGCTTTCAATGACGATGGCACTACCGAGAATCTCGCCGCCTCGGGCTCGTCACCGACCGCCAGCGAATTTTTTTCGCCGGAGGGCGCCCACGTGGCAACCCTCGACGAGGGTCGCCTGACGGTGGGTCGGATCATCGACTCGCAACCGGCGAAAGACCCGGTAACCGCAGCTGAAGCGGGCGCGACGGGGCCGCAGTGGATAGACGGCGGCAACACGCTGGCATGGCTCGGTCCGTCGGGGCCCATGACCTGGTCGGCCGCGAGCGGCGAAGTGCAGCCGTTGCCCGTGACAATGAGCTGGCAACCCGCCCAGCCACCCAAAGACCGCCGGCTGGTCATTCGTGCAGGCAGGGTCTTCGATGGCCTGGGCCCGGGCTACCAGTTTGCCCAGGACATCCTGTTGGTAGGCAATCGCATCGAGGCCATTGGCCCATGGCGCGACCCGCCGCCCGGCGAGTTGCTCGACGCAAGGGACCTGACCGTACTGCCCGGTCTGATGGACCTGGCGGTGCAGCCGCGGCGACCCGTCGGGCAGCAAGCCGGGCGGGCGTGGCTGGCCTACGGCGTGACCAGCGTGCGCGACCTGGTGCACGACAGGGCCGCGAGCGTGGAACGCCGGGAAAGCTGGGCCAGCGGCCAGCGGCCCGGACCGCGGCTGTTTCCTGTGGTGTCGGATTGCGGTGACGGCAGCGCATGGGCTGCCGCGCAACAACTGGCCGCCGTGGCCATCGCCGTGTGCGGCAATCGAAGCGGGCTACAACGGGCCGAGACAATCACGCGGGCCCGCGCCCGCGGGCTTGCCGCCATTGCCGCGGACGCATTCCCCGGCGCGCTGCTCGGGGCCCGCGAGATTCCGCTGCGCGGGCGCATCGGCGAGACCATTGGTTATCCGGACGCCGCCAACCGCTTTATTTACGGGGACGTGATCGATGTCGCCGGCGCCGGCGGACTCACCAGCGTCTCTGCCCTGAGCGCCATCGGCCTGCCCGGCCTGCTGCTGGCCGGCGGCGGCTTCACGGCGGACCCGCGCCTTGCCAACCTGCTGCGACCGGCCGAGTTGAGCTGGTATCAACAAAGCTGGAACGCTCAGGCCAGCACCTTCAGCACGGCCCTTAGAGCCGAGGCCCGAACCGCCGGGCAAAGCCTGTTCCGGGCCGTCGGCCGCGGCGCCCGCATTGTGACGGGCAGCGGAGCGCCTGCCGTGCCGCCGGGCCTTGGCCTGCATGCGGAGCTGCGGCTGTTGCGCCAGACGGGCCTGCAGCCCTTCCAGGTGCTGCGGATGGCGACGCGGGACGCGGCTGAGGCCATCGGCGCCGCCGACGCCGTCGGGAGCATTCGGACCGGCCTGCTGGCCGACCTGGTTCTCGTGCGCGGCGACCCGCTGAAGGACATCGATGCCGCCGCCAACGTCGAATTGATCGTGATCAACGGCCGCGTGTTCAGGGCCGCCAACCTGCTATCCGCAACGGGCGTTGGAAAGTTTTACAGTCCGTGAACGGTCAAATGCGCATTTCTGCTGCATTTACCGCCTTTCGACAAATCGGCTCGCAGCGCCTAAGTCGAGCGAAGCGGCAGGCCTGTCGGGGCCTTGAGCCAGGGTTTTTCACCGCCCGATCAGCACTCTGAAGAAGCTTTTTCAGCACCTTGGGCAGCCAGACGGTGTCGATATCCATTACATATATGGCAGCCGCGTCCGGAAAGTGCTGGATCAGGACCAGCCAAGCCATTCATGCCACACCGATTTTTGCCGTTGGCACGGGTCTTGCTTGTTATACCTTGCGCACAAAAAAGGTTGGAGGCAACAGTGGCAATTCGACATCTGATCACCAGACATCGAAGCCAGAAGACGCCAAAAAATAAGAAGTAAAACAACAATAAGAAGTAGAGGCACGAGCGACAACAACAACGACAATCCACCACAGCCTCGCTGTTGACCTTCTAACCGATTCGCGACAACAACAATAACCCGTATACCCCGCCTCCCTAGCGGGGTTTTTTTTGCCCGGTCCAAAGCGGCACAGCCGCCAGCCGTTATGCTGCAGCCATGACGCCCGCCTGGAGCCAGAGGCCCGCCAACCGCTTGAGCTGCTCGGCATTGACGATTGCCGTGGCCGATCGATTGCTGGTGGAAGACCTGGCGTTGCAGATCGAGCCAGGCGACTTTGTCGCCATGCTGGGGCCCAACGGCGTCGGCAAGACCTTGACCCTGTTGACCCTTGCCGGCTTGCGCCCCGCCACCGCGGGCCAGGTACAGCTTGGCGGCTCGGCACTCGGGCAGTTGCCGCGAAGCCAGGTGGCGCGTGATCTGGGCATGCTGTTGCAGCATCAGGCGGACCCTTTCCCGACCACGGTCCTGGAGATGGCGCTGCTTGGCCGGCACGCGCAGACCGGAATCTGGCACTGGGAGTCGCCGGCCGACATCGAACTGGCGCGCGACGCGCTGCGGGCCGTCGATCTGCAGGGCCTGGAATACCGGGCCGCGGTTAGCTTGTCCGGTGGCGAGCGACGACGCCTCGCCATGGCCACACTGCTAACCCAGGACCCGCACCTGTTCCTGCTGGACGAACCATTGAATCATCTCGACCCGCAGCATCGCTTCATGGTGCTCGATTGCCTGGAGGCCTTGTGTGCCGGCGGGAAGGCCGTGATTGCCAGCCTGCACGACCCGATGCTCGCCGCGCGTTATGCGAGCCACGCGCTGCTACTGCACGGAGACGGTCGCTGGGCTTTCGGCGCAGCCGCGGATTTGCTCACGGCTGAGCGCCTTGAAACGCTGTACCAGATACCCTTCGCCAGCCTGCAACACGACGGCCAGACCGTTTTGTTTCCCGTCGCGCGCCAACCTTGACCGCAAACCGACAGGGCATTTAGAGTCGCCTCAAGCCAGGTGCTTCCGGCCGTCAGGCCGGAATAACGGGAAGCCGGTGTTGCTGAACCTTCGCGGTTTGCAGATTCCGGCGCTGCCCCCGCAACGGTGATCGAGTCAAACCGGCTCCGCGTATCCACCCCGGATTCGCAACCACTGCGCGCAAGCGCGGGAAGGTGAGTCGGCCAGGCGCAACGCGCCTGCTCGTCAGCCCGGAGACCGGCCTGGCCCAGGGACGAGGGTGCGGTGGGCGCTCGCCCAGCCACTAACAACGGCTGTGCCTCCACTCCCCTTGCTGATCGGGAACCGGAACCACGCGGGGCCGCGTGGAGGGGACAGGACATGCAAAGCCATTGCGAGCTCGGCGTCGCCGCCGCCATCGCGTTTCTGTCGTCTTGCGGAGTCAGCGCGGCGGAGATCATGGATAACCTGATCATCAGCGCGAACCGCACCGCGCAACCTTTGACACACGTAGGCAGCGCGGTATCGGTCATCGACCGTGAACAGATCGAACGCCGCAAGCCCATGTTCATCTCCGACCTCTTGCAGGATCTGCCGGGCGTGGCCGTGAGCCGCGTCGGAGGTTTCGGCGCCCAGACCCAGGTGCGGGTCCGCGGTTCGGAAGCCAATCATGTACTGGTATTGATCGACGGTGTCGAGGCGAATGATCCGGCCGCCGGCGACGCATTCAGCTTCGAACAGCTAACGAGCTGGGACATTCAGCGCGTGGAGGTCGTCCGCGGCCCGCAAAGTGCCCTGTGGGGCAGCGACGCGATGGCCGGCGTGATTAATATCCAGACGCGACGGACCGGAGACTCGCGACGAATCGGCGCCTTTGCCGAAGCCGGATCCTTCAGCAGCCGCGCTTTTGGCGGCCACGCGGGCGCTGACTTCGGCCGGGGCGCGGTGGATTTCAGTGCATCGGCCTACGACACCGACGGCGACAACAACTCGCGCAACGGCGGTGAAGACGACGGCTACGACAATGTGACAGCCAGCTTGCACGGCCGCTTTAACGCCACGGAGAAGCTGAGTTTCGCATTGTTCGGGCGCTATTCGGACGCCACGACGGACTTCGACGACATCGATTTCGCCACCACCGGCCTGCCAACCGATACGCCGCTGAAGAGCGACGTGGAACTCCTTTACATCCGGGCGACGGGCGACCTTGCCCTGCTGGACCGGCGCTGGACCCAACGTCTGCAGTTCACTTATTCAGGCTCCGACCGCGACAACAAGGACGGGCGCGCCGGCAACGATCCAGTGGATTACGAAGGTGAGCGTTATGGCTTCTACTACCAGACCAACTACGACTTCGGCAGCGTCGCGCGCACTAACCGCCTGACGCTGGCGGTAGATCATGAACGCGACGAGTATCAGCAGCGCGGACCCGTCGTCTTCAGCGATCCGAACCAGGACCAGGAAATGGACAACACCGGCCTGATCGCCGAATACCTGCTGCAGCCGCTGGAATCGGTGAACCTGTCAGCGAGCGTGCGTTACGACGATAATTCCGACTTCGACAGCAAAACCACATACCGGCTCGCCGGCACGTGGCGCGTGAAAAACACCGGCACACGCCTGCACGCAAGCGCGGGCAAAGGCCAGAAGTCACCCACCTTTACGGAACGCTTCGGCTTTTTCCCGGGCGACTTCGCCGGCAACCCGAACCTGAAGCCCGAGGAATCGCGTGGCTTTGATGCGGGCGTCGCTCAAGACGCCTTCGACGGGCGCGCGCAGCTGGACCTGACCTACTTTTACGATGAGGTCGACGACGAAATTAACGGCTTCGTCTTCGATCCGGGTGCCGGCACTTTCACGGCCAGGAACGAAGACGGCACAAGTCGCCGCAGCGGTGTCGAGGTGGACCTGCGCGCAGACCTGCCGGCCGGACTGGATGCCAGCGCGACCTACACGTATACCAATGCGAAGGAACCGGATGCGCTCAACGGCGGCAAGCGGCGGGAGATTCGTCGCCCGCGCCACATGGCGGCTCTGAATGTGAATTATGGCTTCCTCGACGACCGCGCCAACCTGAACCTGAACGTCTCATACAGCGGCAAGCAGAAGGATGACTATTTCCCGCCGCCAACGTTCACCCAGCAGCGGGTGCAGATAGACGAATACACCGTGGTGGATCTCGTCGCCAGCTACGCAGTCACGCCAGAAATATCCGTCTATGCCAGGGCCGAAAACTTGTTCGACAAGGATTATGAGAACGTGTTCGGCTACGCTACGCCGGGAGAGGCCTACTACGCCGGCATTCGGATGCGCCTGCGCTAACTTGGGTAAGATCAATCCATGGGCAATCGACTAACCAAGATTTATACGCGCACCGGCGACGCCGGCACTACCGGACTTGGCACCGGTGAGCGCGTCGCCAAGGACCACCTGCGCGTCGAAGCCTACGGCACGGTGGACGAACTCAATTCCGCCATCGGCATCATGCTGGCGGAAACCGGGCTGCCGGAGACCGTGAGCAGCTGCCTGACTCATATTCAGCATCGGTTATTCGATATCGGCGGCGAACTCTGTATGCCCGGACATACTGTGATCGGCGCCAGTGCCATCAAGGTGCTCGAAGAGCAGCTGGACGCATTCAATGCCGAATTGCCGCCCCTGAAGGACTTCGTGCTCCCCGGCGGCACGCCGGCCGCCGCCGCGTGTCAGCTGGCGCGCGCCGTTTGCCGCCGCGCCGAGCGACGCTGCTGGACCCTCGCGGGTGAGGAGCCGGTGAACGAGTTCGCGCTGAAATACCTGAACCGGCTGTCAGATCTGCTGTTTGTGATCGCTCGTGGGCTGAACCGCGCAGCTGGTCGAGACGAGCCTATCTGGCAGAAAGACCAGGACTGAGTCCGGCTCGTCCGCGGGCTGCCGCCAACACGTCGCACACCTGCTTGGCCCCCAGAACGACCCGCGGACCGGGACGGCTGACCAGGTCAGCATCAAGCGGATAAATATCGCCGGTGCGCGCCGCCGGCAGGGCTGACCACTGCGACCAGTCGCCGCGGCCAGACTGGCCCGCGGCGGCGGCGGCGCCAATCAGGATGACCTCAGGGGCAGCCTCGAGCACCGCCTCTATGCCCACCACCGGCGTCAACTCCGCCAGGTCGCCAAACACATTGAGCCCCCCGCAAAGCTGGATCATCTGACCGATCACATGTCGGTTGCTCACGGTGAACAGGGGTTCGCGCGCAACCTGGTAGAAAACCCTTAACGACGCCGCCTCCTGGTAACGGTCGCGCAGCGCCTGCAGGCCACTGCGCAGAGCCGCGGCCGCGCGCGCCGCTGCCTCGCCGGTGCCTGCGTATTCGCCCAGCCGCAGCAATTGCTCCGCCAGGCTGTCCAGCGTCACCGCTTCGAATTCCTCGACCCGGTAACCAAGGCTGCGCAGGCGCTCGAGCAGCGCCGGCGGATTACCGGTACGCCAGGCAAGCACCAGGTCCGGGGCCAGGGCAGCCAGCACTTCGTAGTCGACCCGGAATGCGTCACCTACGCGCGGCAACTCGCGCGCCGCGGCAGGATAGTCGCTGAACTCCACCGCGCCCACGAGCCGGTCTCCTGCGCCGACCGCGTAGGCCATTTCCGTCAGGTGGGGGGCCAACGACACGATCCGCTGCGCCGGGCCACCGCCGTCCGGCGCCGGAGGCGGCGGTGCGCAGCCTGCGAGCAGTAACGCGAACAGCAGCGAGGGCGGGGATCCGACCGCACGCGGCGGCCGACTCACGACACGATGTTGAGCAGGGTCAGCACCGCAATAACCGCACACCACAACCACAGCGTGCGCATCACCAGGCTCATGGCAGCCCGCGCGCCGGCCGACGGCGTCACCGCCACGGACTCTGCAGCGCGACCCGCGGCGCCCATACCGGCGCAGCTGAGAACGTCATTGTTGACGTCGAACAGGTGGGGTGCGCAGTTCTTGTAGTAGCCGCGCCAGTCGGCAATGGCCTCTTCGAAACTGCCTGCCAGGGCGTAGCCACCGGCGAGCAGGCGCGCCGGAATCCAGCCAACAATCGCATGGACCTTTCGCACGCCGCGATCCAGACCCTCTGAATCAGTATGGCGATAGGCCACACGCCGCCGTAACAGGTCGAGCACGCGGAACAACCACGCACCCAGCGGGCCGAGGACGATAAACCAGAAGGCCACGCCGAAAATGCGGTTGTTGGCCTGCACGAAGATAGCCTGCTCGACTGCTTTCGCCCGCTCGCCGGCCGCTTCCGGCGGATCCGCTTCCATGAGCTCCTTCGCGACGCGACGAGTCGTTTCGGCATCGCCGGCGTCAGCGGCGGTGCAGTATTCGTCCACTTCGTCTTTCAGGTCCCGTGGCCCCAGGGAAAACAGCAGCACCACAACGGCAAAGATGAACGAGGGCAGGTAAAACAGGGCATCGCCCAGCGCCAGCGACACCAGCGCGACGGGCAGGGCCAGAACTAGCGCCAGCAGTGTCACGCCAAGCAAAATGACAACATCGCTGCGGCCTTCCAGCCGCGCGCAGCCCCAGTCCAACGCCGGGTCCAGCCAACGGAACTCGCGCAGGTGAAGCAGCTGGGTCAACAGGCGCTCGACGGCGAGCCCCAGCAGCAAAGCAAACAGGTTCATGGTGTTGTTCTCACACGACTGCGCTCAGCAAATCTTGCAGCCGGGCCCAGTCAAAGGCCGAGCCCGGGTCGGTCTTTCGCTCGGGCGCAATGTCCGAGTGGCCGACGACGGGCGCATCGCGCAGCGACGCCATGGATGTGCGCAGCAGCTGCACCAGTTCCGCGAGGCGCTCGTACTGCACGTCTTCATACGGAAGATCGTCCAGCCCTTCCAGCTCAATGCCCACTGAAAAGTCGTTACAGCAGCTGCGCCCATCGTGACAGGACTCGCCGGCGTGCCAGGCGCGCATCGTCAGCGGCACATATTGCACGACCTCGCCATCACGACGAATCAGCAGGTGCGCAGATACCTGCAGCGCCGAAATTTCCTGGAAATAGGGATGGGCGCCCGGATCCAGTTGATTGGTGAAGAACCGATCGATCCACGGCCCGCCAAAATCACCGGGCGGCAGGGAAATGGAATGCACGACTATCAGCTCCGGCTGGCACCCCGGGGGGCGAGCGTCGCAGTTCGGTGAGGGCAGTATTCGGGCACCGGATACGAGGCCGGATGTTGCATCGATGGTGGTCATAGCTTCGCTCGAGATTAACACCGGGATGAGACCATCGGAAGGACACCGCGCGCAGCTTGCTGCCGGCTGGTGGATAATCGCCGGGTGGCTATTCCCCGCATCTATTCCCCGCAACCGCTGCGCGCAGACACCGAAATCAATCTGACCGGTAATGCGGCGAATCACCTCAACCGGGTATTGCGGCTGGCGGCGGGTGACGAGTTGCGGCTATTCGACGGCGGCGGTCAGGACTATACGGCCCACATCGTGGCTAAAGTGCAGGGTGGACTCCGCGTGCGAGTGCAAAGCTCGGCGCCGGTGCTTACCGAATCGTCTCTGGGCGTGATACTGATGCAGGGCATCTGCCGCAGTCAGAAAATGGACCTCGTAATACAGAAAGCCACCGAACTCGGAGTCAGTGCAATCTGGCCATTGGCCTGTGAACGCAGCGTCGTGCACCTGCACGGCGAGCGAGCGGTGCGCCGGCGCGAACACTGGTTTGGTATTGCCGCCGGTGCGGCCGAGCAGTGCGGCCGAGCAGTGGTGCCGCAGATGCACGAAGTCGCCAGCTTCGATGCAGCCGTCGCTGCCCTGCCACCCGACGCGCCGCGCCTGCTGCTCGACCCGGAGGCCGAACAGGGGCTCGGCCAACATGCGCCCGCCGGCGGAATCCTGGTACTGCTGGCAGGCCCGGAAGGCGGCCTGACACCAGCGGAGCGCAGCGCGGCCTGCGAGGCCGGCTTCACCGGCGTGCGGCTCGGCCCGCGGGTGCTCAGAACAGAGACCGCGCCGCTGGCGGCGCTGAGCGTGGTGCAATACCTGTACGGCGACCTGGGTGAGGATTAGCCGGAGTCAGACAGTTTCGGCGCCCGCCGCGGTCATGTGCCCGGCAATCAGCAGCTCCAGGCGCTCGAGATCGGGAATCAGCGGATATTCGTTGATCATCCGAATCTGACAGATCACCGGGCCATCCTCCGGCCATTCCTGCCGCTTGTCCGGTTCCATGACCTGCCGGTTCACCCGCACGAGCTGGGGGAACCCCTCACTCAGCAAACCGAAAGCCCCGTTGCCCAGCACGCCTGCCAGCGTGTGAAAGACCGTCACACGGGTGCGCCCGCCCGGCGCGACGAAGGGCAGGCCTGCGAGTTCTTCGAAACAAATGACGGGAATATCCCGGTCGAGCCAGGGTATACGCCCACGCATCCAGGACGGCTCGTCCGGCGCCGGATCATTCAGCGGATGGCGCACCACTTCGGCCACGCATGCGCGGGGCACGATCAGCCGGTGCTGGTGCAGCGGCACCAGCATGCTGTAAAGCTCGTCGTTGTCTTGCTCCATCACGCTATTGCTCGGGAGCCGGCAATTGGAGCAGCTCGCGCACCGCTTCCATGAGCGCCTGTTCCTGATAAGGCTTACCCAGGTAGTCGTTGACGCCAATTTCAATGGCCCGCGCGCGGTGCTTCTCGCTGACCCGCGATGTAATCATGATGATCGGTACATCCCGCGTCTCGGCGTTATTGCGCACGTGGGAAGCAAATTCGTAGCCATCCATGCGCGGCATTTCCACGTCCAGCAGGATGATGTCGGGTTCATGCTCCTGCAGCACGCCCAAGGCCTCGACACCATCTTTCGCCGTGTAGACATGGAACTGGTTGCGTTCCAGCAGACGTTGGGTGACCCGGCGCATGGTAATGGAGTCGTCTACCACCAGCGCCACCGGTTCGGTGCGTTGTTCTTCCATCGCCGGTGCAACCGGCTCGAGCGGCGGCCGCGAGGCTCGCACCAATGCACCCGCATCGAGAATTACCACCACCCGCCCGTCGCCGAGAATGGTGGCGCCGGAAATGCCGCGGATGGTGGCAAGCTGGGCACCCACAGGCTTCACGACGATTTCGCGGCTATCGATCATCTCGTCGGTGATCAGCGCGGTGGAATTGTCACCGGCGCGCACCAGAATGATGGAGATGCGCTCCTCTTCTTCGGCAATACGCGACGGGCCGGTACCCACGAACTGGCCCAGGTGACGGAAGTGGTAACGCTGGCCGGCGTAATCGATGGCCGGCTCTTCTGCGTCCAGGTACTGGTCGAACTCTTCGCGACTCACGCGAATGATCCCTTCCACCGTGGGCAGCGGCAGCGCATATAACTCGGTGCCGGTGCGCACGATCAGGGCCTGGGTGACTGCCAGCGTGAACGGCAGGCGAATCGTGAACTCGGTGCCGGCACCCGGCTGCGATGCCATGCGCAGCGTGCCGCTCAGCTTGGCGATTTCGCTGGCCACCACGTCCATGCCGATGCCGCGACCCGCCGATTGGGTAAGCTGTCCGGCAGTGGAGAAGCCGGGGCGCAGGATGAACTGCATGGCTTCTTCGTCCGTGACTTCGGCATCCGGGTCGAGCAAACCCTGCTCCACGGCCTTGCCGCGTATCGCCGCGACATCCAGCCCGCGCCCATCGTCGCGCACCTCGATGACGACCTCCGAACCGTCGCGACGAAGCAGAATTTCCACCCGGCCCATGGCCGGCTTGCCAGCAGCCTCGCGCTCGGCCGACGTCTCCAGGCCGTGGACCACCGCGTTGCGCAGCATGTGTTCGAAGGGCGGCAGCATTTTCTCCAGGACCTGCCGGTCCAGCTCGCCGCCGCCTTCCAGGTGCAGCTCTGCCTGCTTGCCGTATTCCGACGCCGTCTGGCGCACCAGGCGGGCCAGGCGCGTACCGTGTTCCTGGAAGGGCACCATGCGCGTGCGCATCAGGCCGTCCTGGAGTTCGTTCGCCGTGCGCGACTGTTGTACGAGCAGGGTCTCGCTGTCGGCCGCAAGCTGCTGCAGCAGATCCTTCAGGCTGTTCACATCGCTGGCCGTCTCCGCCAGGGCGCGAGACAACTGTTGAATGCGGGAGTAGCGGTCGAGCTCCAGCGGATCGAAAGAATCGTCCTGCGCCATATCGCTCTGGTGCAGGTAGAGAATCTGTGCCTCGGTGGCAAGCTCCAGGCTGCGCAGCTGATCGCGCAGGCGCACCACCGTCTGTCCCAACTCCTCGACATTGAATTGAATCTGGCTGGTCTGCTGCATCAGCCGCGAGTGGAAGATGCTGATTTCGCCAGCGCCATTCAGCAGCTGCTGCAGAAGTTGGGGATCGACGCGGGCAAAGGCGCGGCGCTCCGGCGCCGCGGATTCGCGAGCGAGAGGTACCAGGTCCTGCAGGCCGGCGCCGTCACCCGGCTGCACCGGCGCCTGCAGCGCTGCCGCCAGCTCGCCAATCTGCTCCATGCCCGGCAGCGAAATGTCTGGCTGCTGCCCCGGCGCTTCTTCTTCGCCCGGCTCCTCGACCAACGCTTCTTCGGCTGATTCTTCGGCTGACGACTCGAAAGGCTCTGCAAGTTCCGTGGGCCCAGGCTCAGCTGACTCCAGCTCGATGAACTCTGGCTCCGCAACCAGTTCGGGCGTCTCACCCGCCAGGGCCGCTGCCAGGCTGTCCAGCAGCCCTGTGGGCGCCGCCGGCGCCTGGCCGACGGCCACCTGCTCGCGCATACGGTGCAGTTCGTCAACAACCGCCTGGGTCAATGCCAACACGGGTGCATCGGCCGGCACCCGGCCGCTGCTGATACCGACGGTCAGCGCTTCGAGATCGTGGCTCAGGTTGCCCATGGACGCGAGGCCCGCCATGCGCGCGCCACCCTTGAGCGTGTGCAGGCAGCGCTGCAACTCTTCCAGCGCTGCAGCTCGACTGTGGTCCGGGCCGAGTCGGGGCAGGGCAGCGTCGGCACTGTCCAGGATTTCCGACGCTTCTTCGGCAAAGATGGCGGCAATCTCCGGATCGAAGACCGGCGCCTCTGCAGCCTCCGCTTCGACTTCGGCCGGCTCCACCTCCAGTTCTGCTTCTGCTTCTGCTTCTGCTTCTGCTTCTGCTTCTGCTTCTGCAGCCTCGGCCTCCGCTTCAGCTGCGGCCACAGCGGACTGCTCGATCTCTTCATCGAGGGCCGCCAGACGCGCAGCAAGCTCATCGGTCACAGGCAGCGACGGTTCGTCTGCCGCCATCGCTGCGATCATGTCAGCGAGCATCGTGCGCGCATCGGCGCATGCGTCCACCACCCGTTCCCCGACCGGAACCTGGTGGTCGAATGCGTGGCGAATCATCCGGTTGAGCGGTGCCGTCAGCATTTCTGCCTGTTCAGCCCGGGCCATGGTTACACTGCCGTGCAGGGTGTGGCAGGCCCGGTAGAGCGTCTCGGGCACGATGAAAGGCGGCGTGCCGGCGCGGCAATCGGCAATGAACTCGCGCAATACCTCCAGGTGACTGCCAACTTCCTTGGACAGAATGTCGAGCAGCACCGGGTCGATGCCGGTTGCCACCGGGCCGACTTCAGCTTCCCCGGCCACTGGCTCTTCATGGCCGGAAAGCAGTTCTGCTGCCGCCAGGTCTCCCACCATCTCGTCGAGTTCTACCGCGGCTATCTCGATGGTGCCTTCGTCTTCCGTGGTCTCTGCCTCTTCCTCGGGTTCTGCCTCGAGTTCTGCGGCGAGTTCCGCGGCGAGTTCTTCGTCCAGCTCTTCCTCGTGTTCTTCCTCCGGCACCAATGCGGTTGGCTGCGGTGAGTCCACCGGCATAAGCGAACGCCCGTCGGCGAGCACGCCGGCGCGCTCCATCAACCCGGGTATGTCCGCGGTGATGGGCTCATCGGTCTCGAGCTTTTCGAGGACCTGCGGCAGCGCAGCGACGACTTCGCCGAGTAGTTCCACGATGGCCGGTGAGGTCTCCAGGGTCTTGTTAATGACCCGGTTCAACAAGCTCTCAACGCTCCACGCGAACTCGCCGATCAGATTTGCACCCACCATTCGGCCGCTGCCCTTCAAGGTGTGGAAAGAACGGCGCATGGTCGACAGCGCGTCTTCGTTCGCGGCGTCCTGAAGCCACTCGGCGTAACGGCCGGTAATGGACTCGATTTCCTCGCCCGCTTCCTCGATGAAGAGCTCGATGAATTCCGGGTCTGGACGCCCCCCGGCCTGGCCCACGCCGGGTAACGAGGCCAATGCGCGGGGGTCGAGGGCCTCCACCGTGGCCGACGGCTCTGCAATCTGCAGGGTCGTGGCCATACCGGTGCTCACCTCCCCGACTTCCGGCACGGCCGGCGGCTGTTCGTGGAGGGCCCGCAGGCAGCGTCGGGCATTGTCGAGCATGTAGATGGGTTCGCGGCGCCCGGCTTCCAGGGTTTCCATGTAGTAGTGCAGACTGACAATCGCATCGGCCAGCAAATCCAGAGCGGTCTTGTCTGGCACGGCACCGTCTTCCTGGATCAGCCGCCGGATAGCGACCTCCGTGTCCTCGACAAGCTCCACGGCTTCACTCTTGTCCAGGATCAACAGCCCGGCATTGATCCCCCGCAGCAAAGGCGGCACCGCATCCAGCGGCGTGCCGTCGCCGGGACGCTCCAGGACTTGCGTAACGGCATCCTGGACGCGTGACAGATTGACCACGCATTCACGCATCACCGCACGCGTGACTTCGCCATATTCTCCGTCTTCTTCGTCTGCCGGCTCGCCCGATTCGTCCGGCGGCGCGATCAGCTGCAACAACTGGTCGCCGAGCCGGCGTTCGACGCTAAGCAATGCAGCGGCCATCGCCACCAGGCGCCCCTCTTCGGCCTGGTCCCGACCCGATGCGATCTCATCGAGCTCATCGCGCCGCACCTGGATGATCTCCCGCAGCTCGCCGAGACCGAGCACACCCAGGGTGTCGCCGATCTTTTTCAGCATTTCTACCTGCGGCAACAGCTCTTCGGGATGCGCCATGCCGGTGCGCAGATAAATATCCAGTACGTCCTTAACCCGGGCCAGGTCTTCGCGTATGGCCTCGGCCACCGTCTGCATCAGCTTCGTGCTGGGGGCCGCCAGGCTTTCGCGGACTGCTTCCACCTGCTCGTTGCCCGGCACCAGTTCGCCGAGGTTGAAGGCTTCGCGAATCTCGACGACGCGGCTGTTTGGCTCTGATACACGCGCGACGTAATAGAGCAGGTTATTGACGAGTTCGCGGGGCGGCTGCGCCGCGAAACGTTGCTCACCGAGCGTCAGCAAGCGCTTCATCTCGCGATCTACCTGCCCCATCAGTCGCTTCAGCGACACGCTGGTCTCGAGCTGACCGTCACGCAGCGACTCGAGGATGCCCGACGCCACCCACCAGAGCTGGCGAACCTCTGCCAGCGCAGAAGCGAGTTCCAGGCGCGCTGTGATCTCGGCCATCTGCGTCAGGCTGCGGTCCCGGTCTTCGCCCTTGATCAGCCCGAGCAGCGCCAGTTGAAAGCGGGGTCGCAGTTCGTGGCACAGTTCCACCACGTCTTCGCCGCTCGGCTGATACTGGGGCAGGGCCGGACCCTCGTCGCCGGCGGCGCCGAATACGTTCAGCAGCAGCAGGGTGCTCTCGGACAGCAGCGGTTTGCCGCGGGCGGCGCGCAGGTCGTTCAGCAACGGCAGCAGAACCAGCGGAATGTCCCGGCCGCCGTTCATGATGCGGTCTACGTAAGCCGGCAGCTGCACCGCCGCCCGGCTCAGGGATTCAAGCGCTTCGTCGGGACCATCCTGGCGCGCGCGGCTGAGATGGCGGCAGGTCGCTTCCATTTCCTCGGCCAGCAGGCTCGCGCCGTAGGTCTCGGTCATGCGCAGCACGCCACGCACGGTGTGCAGCATGCCGACACAGCGGTCGAGAATATTGGGGCCGCCCTCGCCTTCGGCGAATTGCTCGAGGGCAATGCGGGCGTCGTTCAGCGTGACGGCGAGCTCGTCACCGACGATCTGCAGGGATTCGGAAACCACCGCGTTCATGAGAGGAATTTAGTCCTCACGAGTCAGGCGGTTTTCTGGTCAACGAAGGTCACGCGCTCCGCCAGCGTGCCGCTAACGTCTTCGGCCAGGCCGGCAGCGCCCGGCCCGTCGTCAGTCATGTACACACCGTGTTCGCCCGGTCCGTCTGCGACGCCGGGCAGGCGGAAGCCAGACACGGACTCGCGCAGCTGGGCCGCCAGCTCTGCAAGCTTGCGGATAGAGTCGGTGGTCTCCGCGGTGCTGGCCGCAGTCTGCGAATTGATCGTCTGCAGCACGTCGGTGTTGCGGGTGACGGCTGCGGCGGCCTTCGATTGTTCGCGGGAAGACTCCGATATGTTCTGCACCAGAGATGCGATCTGGTTGGAAACCTGCTCGATCTCCTCCAGCGCCGCGCCGGCATTCTCCGCCAGCAACGCGCCGCCGACCACGTCTGTCGTGCTGCGTTCCATCGACACTACGGCTTCGTTCGTGTCGGCCTGAATGGTGCGCACCAGGACTTCGATCTGCTTGGTCGCGTTAGCCGACCGCTCGGCGAGACGCTGCACCTCGTCGGCCACCACTGCAAATCCTCGCCCGGCCTCGCCGGCCATGCTGGCCTGGATCGATGCGTTCAGCGCCAATATATTTGTCTGGTCGGCAATGTCGTTGATCAGCTCGATGATATTGCCGATCTCCTGGGAGCTTTCGCCGAGACGCTTGATGCGCTTGGATGTCTCCTGGATGGTTTCACGGATTGCATTCATGCCTTCGATGGTGCGGCGTACGGCATCGCCGCCCTTGTGCGCGACGTCGACGGAGTGCCGGGCCACGTCTGCGGAGCGTTCGGCATCGCCGGAGACTTCCTCGATGGAACCCGCCATGCGCGCGATAGCAGCCGACGCGGCTTCGATCTGCTTCGACTGGGTGGCGTAAGCCTCGGCCAGCTCCTGCGCTGTGGTGTCGGTCTGTTTCGCCGCACCGTCCACCAGGATCGCGCTGTCGTTCACCGTGGTGACCAGTTCGCGCAGGGCCTCGATGGCGAAATTGATGGAATCGGCGATGGCACCCGTGATGTCTTCGGTCACCGTTGCCGACACGGTCAGATCGCCGTCGGCGAGACTCCCCAGTTCATCGAGCAGCCGCATGATGGCGCGCTGGTTCCGTTCCGTGAGTTCCGCCTGCTGTTGCGCCGATCGCCGCATGCCGGCCGAGCGCAGGTACAGCAGCGCCATCAGCACGAAGGCGGCCAGCGCAACGATGAGCAGGCCGGGCAGCAACCACCCGGCTGCGCCGCCAGGCCCGCCCGCCGCGGCCCCGCCGCCAACACGCGCGCCGACGGCTGCTACGGACGCAGTGACCTCGTCCAGCTGAACCCGGGTGCGGCTCAGGGCCGCCAGCTGTTCGGCCGGCGCCAGCGCGTCACGAATCTTGTCGGCGATGGCGCCCACGGTTCCCGACAATGCCTGCAGTGCCTTAACCGCCCCCGGATCGGCCACAGCGCGCAATCCCAGTTCGGTGTCGCCCTCCCGCAGTCCCCGTATGATTCGTTCCAGCCCGATCTCGGCATCCAGCAGAGGCTGGCTGAGGGGGCCCGGATCGGCCCCGTTGGCCAGGCTACGCACGTCACGGCGCGCGCTGTCGCCCAGCAACCGCAGGCGTTCGAGCTGCGCGGTCACCACCGGCTCGCGCTGCAGCACGATGGCGCCTTCCAGGCCGTATACGCGCTCGGTCAGCTCCGCGGCCAGCAGGTCCAGGTCATCCGCGGCGCGGCGCACGTCGACGGCTGCCGTGCCGGTCTTGGCCAGCGTCTCCAGGTTGGAGGCCAGCTGCCCGACGGCCTGCGCCTGATCCGCCGGCAGGGTGCGGCGAGCCGTATTCAGCTGCCCGGCCATTTTCGGCAGTTTCGTCCACGCCTCCGGATTGCCATCCAGGGCCAGTCGCGCCTGGGCTAGCACCGACTGGGCCTGGGCGACGTCGCTACCGCCGGCCGCTGCCGAGGTCGAACCAGGCCTCGAGTCGCCGGTCAGCAACAGGGCCAGCGCACCGCCCAGGGCCAGTATCAGCGCCAAGGCCAGCACCGGCATCAGTTTTGAACCACTGGATGTTGTCGTCATTGCCCAAACCCCATATAGCGCCTCTGCCGGATCGCCGTGGCCAGGCGCACCACGTAACGATGCGGATCAGCGACCTGCGTCACGCCTCGGCAGCTCGCGAGAAATCTTCGGCGGCCAATATCCGCGCCGAGCTGAATACCGGCCAAACCTCGTCACCCCGCCGGAATGCGCCGGTCAGAAACCGGTCGCAGCGAATCAGCGTCTCCGGCGCTTCCTTTTCATGTTCCCGATCCAGGAAACGCCGAAAACCGTAGACCTCGTCGACGATCAGGCCGACGGGGAATTCCTCGTCGTTCAGCACCAGGACGCGGGCAGACCGGCCGCCGCCCCCGACGCCGGCGCCGAGAAAGGCCCGCAGGTCGACGATGGGCAACAGGTGACCGCGCACGTTCGCCAGACCGCGAATCCAGTTCTTGGAACCCGGCACACGCGTCATCGACGACGGCACCATTAACACTTCCCGGACTTCCTGTCGCGCCATCAAAAACTGCTCAGCGCCGAGCCTGAAGCCAATGCCGACCCACTCCGTCACGTCGGAGCCGGCGATGGAACCTCCGGCGAGGGCCACTTTGCCGCGCCGCTCGAGCTCCTGCAACAATTCGAACGGGTGTTCGCGCAGCGACCGCAGCGGGCTTCCGGCAGCGGCGGGCATCAGCCGATACGCGCCCGGACCGCAGCCAGCAGGTCGTCCTGTTTCACCGGTTTCATCAGGTAATCCACCGCCCCCTGCCGTAAACCCCAGATACGATCCGTCTCCTGGTCCTTGGAGGTGACCATCACCACGGGAATCGCCGACGTATCGGGATTGCGGGACAGTTGCCGGGTGGCCTGGAAGCCGTTCATGCCCGGCATGACGACATCCATCAGGATCAGGTCCGGCTGACTGGTTGCGGCCATGCTGATGGCTTCTTCACCGTCGCTGGCGACCAGCGTCTCGAAACCGTTTTTTTCCAGCACCTGGGTCAGCACATGCTGCTCCGTGGGTGAATCGTCGACAATCAGCACCAGTGACATGACACAACCCTCCGTGGTCAGGCCGAAGATACCTGACTGGCAATAGCGTCCAGCAGCTCGTCTTTGGTAAACGGCTTGGTGAGATACTGTTCGGAACCCACGATACGCCCCCGCGCCCGGTCGAACAGCCCGTCTTTGCTAGACAGCATGATCACCGGCGTATCCCGGAATGTCTTGTTGTGCTTGATCAAGGAGCAGGTCTGATACCCGTCCAGCCGCGGCATCATGATATCCACGAAAATCACGTCCGGATGATGGTCGGCGATCTTGGCCAGTGCGTCGAAGCCGTCTACCGCCGTGTAGACCGTGCAGCCTTCTTTGGACAGAAGTGTTTCCGCGGTTCGGCGGATGGTCTTGCTGTCGTCTATGACGAGCACTTTCAGGCCATCGAGCTTCCGCGCGGCCGCTTCTTCCACGGGCATTTCCATTATCGGCCCCTACGAGACTCTTTTAACATAAGGGTGTTGGGACATCCATGGCCGTACAGAGCGACCCCGCCCGGTCGCGGACCGGACAAGGCGCGCCAAAATAAAGTCTCGCAACACAACAATCCGCCGCCTCAAGCGGCCCGGCCGCGCCATGCCGATCCCCATCGGTATGCCGCCGGCAACGCGGCGATCATACTGTGCGGCAGGTGATATTTCAGCAGGGCTGGGACAGAATTGGGACTCAGTTCCAAAAGCCTGGCCGGAGCGGCAAGGCCCGGCGCGCTGGCGAGGTTTCCATGAGTCAAGTAAGCCTGGGGGTCGTGATGGACCCCATTGCCGACATCACGCCGGCCAAGGACAGCACGCTGGCGATGCTGCTTGCCGCCCAGGCCCGCGACTGGGACCTGTATTACTTCGAGCAGAAGGACCTGCGGCTGACGAACGGCGAGGCCTTCGGTGCAGGGCGCAGGCTCCGGGTGCAGGACGACCGGCACGCATGGTTCGAGCTCGACGCGCCGGAAGATCTGCGCCTGGGAAGCCTTGACCTGATCCTGATGCGCAAGGATCCGCCCTTCGATACCGAGTACATCTATACCACCTACATCCTGGAACGCGCCCAGCAGCACGGTGCGCTGGTGGTCAACGAGCCGGCCGCCCTGCGGGACATCAACGAAAAAGCCTTCACGGCGTGGTTTCCGCAGTGCTGCCCTGACAGTCTGATCACCCGCTCCATTCCACAGATGCGCAGCTTTCTGAAAGATCACGGCGAAATCGTCGTCAAACCGCTGCACGGCATGGGCGGTCGCTCTATCTTCGTCGTGCGTCGAGGTGACAACAACGCCAATGTCATTTTCGAAACGCTCACCGAGGAGGGCAATGCGTTCGCCATTGCGCAACGCTTCATCCCGGAGATCACGCAAGGAGACAAGCGCATCCTGATCGTGGACGGCGAGCCGGCCGGTGTGTCCCTGGCCCGCATTCCGCCACCGGATGACCACCGCGGCAACCTGGTAATGGGCGCGCAGCCCGAGGTTCGGGAACTCTCGGCGCGCGACCGGTGGATCTGTGGCGAGGTGGCGCCGGTCCTGCGCGAGCGTGGCGTGATTTTCGCCGGTCTGGACGTGATCGGCGACTACCTCACGGAGATCAATGTCACGAGCCCGACCGGGATCCGCGAAATCGCCAAACTCGGCGATCAGGACCTCGCGGCAAGCCTGATGGACGCGCTGGAACGGCGGCTGGCAGAGCAGGTCTGAGCCCGCGGAAAGTGTGACCCAGTGCCGCCGACCCGGAGCCACGGGCGTATAATCATCCCTGATGCCGCAAGGCTTCGATCGCCCGAGCAGGAGCTCGCTCATGGCAACAGGAAGGCACACCGAGGCGCACCCGGGCGAGACCCCGGGCACCTGGACGACTGCCGCCGCCCGAGACCGCTTCTCCTCCACCCTGTTTCTGGCCGCGCTGATTCACGGCATCGTGATACTGGGCGTGACTTTCGGCAGCATCGACGGTGGTTTTCGGCCCGTGACCTCCCTCGACGTGGTCCTGGTACTGGACACAGCCGAGCAGCAGACTCCGCCGGACAACGCGCAGGCCATCGCGCAGCGCAGCCTGGACGGTGCCGGCAATGTCGAAGATGCCGCCACCTTGTCGACTGCAGCCCGGGGATCGACGGAACCCCTGCCGGCGGGTCCGGATCAGGCTGGCGAACTCCTGCCGACACGACCGGGCCGGCAGGCGCCCGACGCGCTGGTGCTGACGACCGCACCGGGCAGCGCAGCACCGCGGCGGGAAGAACAGGGTCTACCGGCCGCCCGGGCGGCGATGCAGCGTGTCGCGCTGCCGGGCGCAGCCACGGCGGTTGAAGTCATTGATGAAGCGGCGGAAGAAACCCGCATCAGTAATCCCGACCCGCGGGAGCTCGTCATCAGCGCAACGACCCGCGAGTCGCGCATCGCTGCCTACCTGAGCAACTGGAAACGCAAGGTGGAACGTGTCGGCACGCTGAACTTCCCGCGCCAGGCGCAGGCCGGCCAGGGAGAAGCGGCGCCGACGCTGGAGGTCGCCATCAGCGCTGACGGCCAGCTCACCGAGGCGGTGATCCTGCAATCGTCCGGGCAACTCGCACTGGACGACGCTGCAATGGAAATCCTTCGCATCGCAGCGCCCTTCGAACCCTTCCCCGAATTTCTGCGCGCCGAGTACGACGTGCTGCGCTTCGCCTATGAGTGGCGTTTCGGCCCCGACGGCGGTATCGGCAGGTTAACCGCCCAGAACCGCCCGTGACGTGGTCGGAGGCTTGTCTGAGTTCCGCCTCGCGCTGATACTGTGACCATGGAGATTGTCGAGAACCTGACCGGGCATCTGCTGATCGCCATGCCGTCCATGCTCGACCCGAACTTCGAACGCACGGTGACCTACATCTGCGAGCACAGCGACCAGGGCGCGCTGGGCATCGTGGTGAACCAGCCCCTGGACATGGACATCGCCGAGGTTCTGGAGCAGCTGTCGCTGCAGCCGGCCACTCCAGCCATTGCCAGCACACCGATCATCCGCGGCGGACCGGTAGAACTGCAGCGCGGTTTCGTGATTCATCAGTCGCCCCACGGCTGGGATTCCACCGTCGCCGTGGCAGACAACATCTTCGTGACCACGTCCCAGGACATACTCGGCGCCATCGCGGCCGGTGACGGGCCGGATCAGGCGCTGCTTGCGCTGGGTTATGCAGGCTGGGGCGCCGGACAGCTGGAAGAAGAAATTTCCGCCAACGCGTGGCTCAGCGTTCCGGCCGACCCGGGCATCATCTTCTCGACACCCTTTGAAAATCGCTGGCGCCAGGCGGCGGGCTTGCTGGGCATCGACATCGCCACGCTCAGCAGCGAAGCCGGACACGCCTGAATACTGCGCTGGTTTTCGATTTCGGGCGCCGCCGCATCGGGGTCGCCGTGGCCAACCGACTAACCGGCACCGCCAGTGGCCTCACGGTGATCCAGGCCCGGGACGGGCAGCCGGATTGGGCTGCGCTGGATAAGCTGGTCAGCGACTGGGGCCCCGACCTGCTGGTCAGCGGCTTGCCCTATAATTCCGACGGCAGCGAATCAGATATGACCACCGAGGTGCGGGCCTTCGTCGAGCAGCTGGCTCAGCGTTACGGTCTTGCGGTGCACACCGTGGACGAACACCTGACTTCGGCAGAAGCGGAGATGATTCTGCGCGAACAGCGCCAGGCAGGGGTAAGGCGCCGACGGGTCCGCAAGACCGACGTCGACCGCGTCGCCGCTGTGCTGATTGCCCAGACCTGGTTGCGAGAAAAGCCGGGAGCCGAAAGAAACCACAATGGCAACTGAACTGGCGCATTGCACCCAGCTGACCCCGACGGGGCGGCTGCGGCATCTGCTGACTCTGACTGACCTGAGTCGCGGGCTTATTGAAGAACTGCTGGAGCGGGCCGAGTCTTACCTCCGGCCGCCGGGCGAGCCACCTGCACGTGACCCGGCACTGACCGGGCGTACCGTCGCCAACCTGTTCTTCGAACCCAGCACCCGCACCCGCGCGTCCTTCGAACTGGCCGCAAAACGACTCGGCGCCGACGTCCTGAACCTGGACGTCAACATGTCCTCACGCAAAAAGGGCGAGAGCATCCTGGATACGATCTATACCCTGCAGGCCATGCAGGTAGACGTGTTCGTCGTTCGCGATGCCTCCGCTGGCATCCCGGAATTGATCGCGGCATCGGTAGAACCGCACGTCAGCGTGCTGAACGCCGGTGAGGCCGCCGTGTCGCACCCCACGCAGGGGCTGCTGGACCTGATGACCATTCACCAGCACAAGGGCCGCTTCGATCGTCTGGCGGTGACCATCGTCGGCGATATCGCGCGCAGCAGAGTGGCTCGCTCGGCCGTGGATGGCCTGCGCATCATGGGCACGCATGACATTCGGCTCGTAGCCCCGGCCGGCATGATGCCGGACGCGGCGTACTATCCTGGCGCCACGATCACTTCTGACCTCAACAGCGCGCTGGCCGGCGCCGATGTCGTGATGGCCCTGCGGATTCAGCGCGAGCGTATGACCGAAAAGGCCAAGCTGATGACGACTCACGAGTATCACGCCCACTTCGGTCTCACTGCCGAGCGCCTGACGCACGCCAAACCAGACGCCATCGTGATGCATCCCGGACCGATGAATCGCGACGTGGAGATTGCGGGTGACGTGGCCGACGGGCCCCAGTCGGTCATCATGCAGCAGGTTACCAACGGTCTCGCCACGCGCATGGCGATACTTGCCATGGTGATGGAATCGAGGCGCGACCGTTGACCCGCGAACACCGCGGCAGCATTGTCCTCGAAGACGGGCAGGTACTCAGTCACCTGAGCTTTCCCGGCGATCAGCACGTGCTGCGAATCGCCGCGCCGCAATGCGCCGTGCGGGCCGCACCGGGCCAGTTCGTGCATCTGCGCTGTGACGCAGATATTCCGATGCGCCGACCGTTGTCGATTCAGCGTACCGATTCCCAGGCCGGCTGGCTGGAAGTGCTTTACAAGCCCGTTGGTCCGGGCCTTACGGCCCTGACCCGCGTGCGCGAAGGCAACCAGTTGAGCCTCCTGGGCCCCATCGGCCGCGGCTTCGAAATCGATCCATCTCGTCCCCGCTGCGTGCTGATCGGCGGCGGCGTCGGGATTCCTCCGTTGTTGTTCCTCGCCGAACGCCTGGCTGATTCCGCGCAGTCACCTGTGGTTTTCTTCGGCTCGGAACTGCCTTTCCCATTCCTTACGCGTGACAGCGAAATTGAACTTCAAGCCCCCGCCAGTGCCACTCACAGTCTTGCACTGCTGGAGGACTGGGGCGTGCCGGGGCGGCTCGCCAGTAACGGCGGCCTGCCGGGTTGCTACGCGGGATACGTGACGGAGCTCGCGCGCGAGTGGCTTGCGAGTCTGAACGGCGATGAACTAGACGCTTGTGCCGTCTACGGCTGCGGGCCGGAGCCGATGCTGCGCGCCACGCAACGACTGGCCAGCGACTTCGGCCTGCCGTCGCAGCTTTGCCTGGAAGAGTACATGGCCTGCGCGGTCGGCGGCTGCGCCGGTTGCGCCGTCGAAGTGCACACGGATGAC
>CAZTIB010000013.1:0-36604 GCA_964613615.1 uncultured Chromatiaceae bacterium | reverse complement strand
CGGCGTGCCGCTGCTGGTTGCCTGGCTGGTCACCGTCGGCGCCGCTGGCGCAGTGGCATCGATCACCAGCTCGTCGCTGGTGGTGTCCACGCTGCTGTTACCGGCCGCATCGGTGCTGGTCACCGCCACGTCGTAGGTGCCCTCGCCGAGCGCATTGCCCGCCGGCACCGTGACGCTCCAGGTGCCACTGGCCGTGGCCGTGGTGGCATAGGGCACGGCGTTGATCACCACGTCCATGCTGCTGGCCGGCTCGGCGGTACCGCTCACCGTCGGCGTGCCGCTGCTGGTCACCTGGCTGGTCACCGTCGGCGCAGCCGGCGCAGTGGCATCGATCACCAACTCGTCGCTGGTGGTGTCCACGCTGCTGTTACCGGCCGCATCGGTGCTGGTCACCGCCACGTCGTAGGTGCCCTCGCCGAGCGCATTGCCCGCCGGCACCGTGACGCTCCAGGTACCGCCGGCCGTGGCCGTGGTGGCATAGGCCACGGCGTTGATCACCACGTCCACGCTGCTGGCCGGCTCGGCCGTGCCGGTCACCGTCGGCGTGCCGCTGCCGGTGGCCTGGCTGTCGACCGTTGGCGGCGCCGGGGGCGTGACATCGACGACGCCGGTGGAATCCACCGGGTCGCTGTAAAGATTCAGCGTCACGAAGGTCTGCGTCCAGTCGGAAGAGTTGGGGTCGCTGATGCCGCTGAAATCAGCATTCAGCGAGTTGGTCTGGGTTGCCGTCAGCGCGACGAACCGCAACTGCGTGGACGGGGTGAAATTGATCAACTGGGTGGTGAGGAACGCATCGAGGTCCGAAACCTGGACCTGGAAGCTGACGAAGACGTCGGGATTGAGATCGCCGCCGATGTCGGTGGTGCCGTCCCAGTCCGGGTCGTTCGAGGCCGACACCAGGGCGAAATTGTAGTTGCCGGCCCCCTGCGCATAGCTGGTGTGCGGACTGTTGGCAATATCGGTAGTGCTGGGGCTGGTATTGAGGCCGTCACCTGCAGCCCAGATCGCGGTCGTGCCGGCGCCACTGCTGATGAAACCGTCGAGCTTGTCGTCCGCGTCGGCGTCGAAGCCCAAGAAAATGTACGAGGAATGCGTGGCCTTCGTTTCATCGCCGATCCGCACACGCAGCGACAGGATGTCGTCCAGTTCCGGATCCGTTCCACCGGTCGTGCCGTTGTCATCGTAGTTGGCATAGGTCGTCGAATGGGCCACGTCACCCACGATTTCGGTACCCGCCTTGCTGGCCTGCGTGTCACCATCGGGATCGAACTGCGGGCCCTTGTGCAGGGCCGTCCACGCGCCGGCGCCGACCAGGTCGGTGGTGGCGAGCAGAAACGGATACTGATCAGCGGAGCGGGCAAGCAGGGTACTTCCGATCGGACCGCTGGCGACTTCCAGCACCCAGTCGCCACCCTGTGCAGGGCTGCCCGTCGGGTTTGCCGACGCGGCGACATCCGCGCCGGTCGCGGCCGACAGCACTGAAACGAACGCGCGGCCGCTGCTGCCCTGCGCGACGTTGCAACCATAGAGCAATATGTCGCCCCCGTCGGCGAGGCTCGCGCCGATGGTGGACAGCGCGCGGCGTCGACCGGCGAGCACGGTCGCGTCCAGGCGGCCGCTGCCCAGGGTCAAGGCGCCTGGCTCACCGTGCGCGACCACGTGAATCGCCTGCCAACCGCGGCGGGCACTGGCAACCTCGGCGATCCGCCGCAGACCATCCTGATGGCGCCTGACCACGATGACCGGGGCCTGGCGCGTGCCGTCGCCGAGGAAGGACTGCGGGTTCGGTACGCGCTCATCGACAAAGACGAGGGTTTGAGGCTGGGCCGCATCGAGCGCCCCGGTGTGAGCGCCCGGGCGCTGGGCAATGGTCGACTGGCCGCGAACAGACGCTCCATCGCTCGCGGCCGCGAGCAAGGATGCGCCCAGCAGCCACGGCAGCAATGCCAGCGGCAATGAAGAAATGCCTGTCACGATCGCGACGACCCCAAATCAGCCCAACACAACAACAATGGGCTGCGCGCAAAACAGACCCCACCGAATTATGTAGAGAATCCTGAGCGGCGCCCGTGACGTGCCTCCCGAAATGCGCATCTGCGAGGCCACATGCAGTGACCTGGCGATCGAAACGCTACCCGGCCTGGGTCGCCAGACATGGCCTTTACCCGGCGACAGGATGAACGGCACACACGGGCACCGGAGCGCTCCGAGTTACGCCCTGGCGGATCGGTGTCTGAGTTCGATCGAGGCTAGGCGAGCTGCCTGATCGGCAGGTCGCGCACCCGCACGCCGACGGCCTGGTAGATCGCATTCGCAATAGCCGGCGCCACGCAGATCAGCGGCGGTTCGCCCAAACCACTCGGAAATTCGTCGCTGTCGATGAACTCCACGTCGATCGCGGGCACGTCGGCCATGCGCAGCGGCGTGTAACTGTTGAGGTTGCGGTCGGCGACCTGGCCGGCTTCGAAGGCCGTGCCTTCGTGCAGCGCCAGGCTCAGCCCCCACAACGCCGCGCCCTGGGCCTGGGCGAGCGCACGCAGTCGAAGCGGCTGTCGTCTTCGCGCGTGAACACCAGCTTGACCGGCTTGCCGACGGCTTTCGCCGTGAGGGCTGCAGGCACCATGTAGTCGCCCACCAGCCGGCGGCCGAAGCCGGCGCCCGCCGAAGCAGACGCCAGCGCCGCCATCCAGGCGCCGCCCTTCACTGCACGGCCGGACTGACGCCGATTCACCGCTGCGATGCGCGCCAGATAGCGGCCCAGGGATGTCATCAGCCTGTGGGCCGGCCCGAGGCCAGGCACGCCGGCGTCGACCCGCGCCCGGGCATAGCTGCTAAGGTATAGCGACACTGCGGAGCTTTACCATGCACAGGTTCACGCGCACCGTCTCTCTGATTGCCTTCGTCATGTTCGTCAGCAGTTCACCGCCGGCCGGCGCCGACTGGCTGGAAGACCTGTTTGGCAAGAGCGTCGACAAGCCCGCCGAGGCCAGCGGGTTAACGACCAGCCAGATTGGTGCCGGGCTGAAGGAGGCCCTGGAAGTCGGCACGGTGCGGGTGGTCGATACGCTCGGCCGCGAAGACGGTTTCAACGCCGACCCGTTGATCCGCATTCCGCTGCCCGACAGCCTCAAGACCGTGCAATCGGCACTGTCGAAAGTCGGCATGGCCGGGACGCTCGACAACCTGGAACTCGAACTCAATCGCGCCGCCGAAGTGGCCACCCCGCAGGCCAAGGCGTTGTTCATCGACGCAATTCGCGCGCTGACGCTGGACGACGTGATGGCTATCTACAAGGGGCCGGACGACGCCGCCACCCAGTACCTGCGCGGGCAGATGTCGGACCCGCTCGGCGCAGCCATGCAACCGATCGTGGACGACAGCCTGGACCAGGTGGGTGCCGCCGAGACGTATGAATCGGCCATGAGCCAGTACAACGCGCTGCCTTTCGTCCCGAAAGTGGAGGCCGATCTGACCACGTACGTGGTCGGCAAGGGCCTCGATGGCATTTTCCTGTACCTGGCCAAGGAAGAGGCCGCGATCCGCAACGATCCGGTCGAGCGCACCACCGAACTGCTGCAGCAGGTATTCGGGAGCCGGTAGACAGCGGTGCCAGGCACTGATTGTCTGCCGCCAGTGCAACGGGCCGCCAGATGGTGAAATTTGTCCGCAGGCTGCTGCTGGCGCTGGCCGTCACGGTCATTGTCGTGACGGGACTGATCCTCTGGAACCACTACGATGTGCAGGCGCGCGGCAACGGCGACTGGTACAACCCGGGCGACCCCGTTCTCCGCACGCCGGCTGCGCGCTTCGACGCGTTGACCGATTTTCCTTTTGCGCCGCACTACGTCGAAATCCAGGACCCGGACCTCGGCACGCTGCGCGTGCACTACCTCGACGAAGGGCTGGCCGACGGCCACGTGATCTTGCTGCTGCACGGGCAGGCCACTTGGAGCTATTCCTTCCGCGACATGATCCCGATCCTGACGGCGGCGGGTTACCGCGTGATCGCGCCCGACCTGGTCGGCTTCGGCCGCTCCGACAAGCCCGCCGACTGGGAAGCCCATACCTTCCAGAAGCACGTGGACTGGCTCGCGGCGACGCTGGCCGCACTGAACATTCGCGATGCCACAGGTTTCCTGTTCGACTGGGGCGGTTACTTCGGCCTGCCCGTGGCCGTTGCACATCCCGAATACTTCGCGCGGCTGGTGCTGAACACCACCACCGTGCCGCGCGCGAACAGCGTGATGGGTGCAGCATGGGTCGCCGGTTGGCGGCGCTACATCCTGAAGCCGGACGTGTTCCCGATCAGCGGCATGGTGTCGGACATGACCACCCGGGAACTGGATGCAGACACACGCCGGGGTTTAGATGCGCCCTACCCCGACGAGTCCTACAAAGGCGGGCCGCGCCGCCTGCCGATGCTGATTCCGGCGACTCCGCTGAACCCGGCCCACGCGCTGAACAACCAGGTGTGGGACGCGCTGGCCGACTGGAACAAGCCCACGCTGACCCTGATCAGCGAAAGCCTCGCCACACAAGGCTTCAATCCGCGGGTATTTCACGACCAGATCCCGGGTACCAGGGGCCAGCCCCACGAGATTTACCCGGACAAGGGGTTTTTCCTGATCGAAGAAAATCCGCAGGCACTGGCCGCGAAGACGATCGAGTTCATCGAGCAGTCGTGAGCGAGGCCGCGCCGATCGTATCTACCATGACCTGCTGCCAGCGCTGGTAGCGCTGTTGCAGTGCCGGGTTGGCGGCGGGCGTGAAGTCGCTATGCCCGCCCGCTGTCGTCCACGTCGCCGCGCCCGGCGACAACAACAAGGCGAGCCCTCTCGCGGTGGCTTCCTTGATCCGCGGGCGCGTAACCGGCAGGCCACTGAGTTCGGCCAGCCGCTGACACAACGGGTCAACGGCCGCGAGACCACCGGTCACGACCAGGCGCCGGGGTTGCGGCGCACATTCAGCGAAGGCTTCGAGATTCACGATAAGCAGAAACGCGATGCTTTCCATCACCGCGACTATCTTTGCCGCGTCGTCCCCGTCACCCACGAAGCGCGTCGGAAAATCCGGCACCCAGTAAGGTGCGCCCAGGCCGCCGACGCCGTTCAGGAACAGCGGCGGATCCTGCACGCTCGCCAGCCACTGCGCGCTGTGCGCTTTCATGTAGTCGCGGTCCAGGCCGAGTTCGTCCGCCACGGCCAGCAAGGCGCCGCCGGCACCGTTCACCGTGCCTTCCAGTACATACATCGACCGCTGGTCATCCTGGTAGACGACGCTGCTCAACAGACCCGCTGCCGCCACGGGCTCGCCGCCCACCACCTGCTGCAGGAAGGCGCCTGTGCCGAGGTTCGCATACACGGTGTCGGTCGCGGGTTCGCCGAAACCAAAGAGTGCGGCCGACTGATCGCCCGTCACAATCGTCAACGGGCACTGGTGCGCACCCAGCGCGAGCGTGCCGAAGTCGTGCCGGCTGGGCACACTCATGGGCAGCGCGGCTTCGGGCACCCCGAATAACTCGAGCAGTTCGGGCGACCAGTCGCGGGCCCGGTAATCCCACAACAGGGTGCGCGATGCGTTGGCAGGATCGGCCAGCGGCGGCTGACCGTCAGTCAGGCGGTGCACCAGGAAACTCGACAAGGGCCCCAGCGCCAGCCGCTTCGCATCGAGCGCCGCGGCAACCTCCGGCACATTGTCCAGGCACCAGCGCAACTTGCTGGCCCCGTAGTGCGGCGACAACACCAGGCCGGTGATCGCGTGCACACGATCCGCAGCGGCCTCGAAGTCAGCCAGCCAGTCGGCCGCACGCCGGTCCTGCCAGGACAACACGTTGCACAACGGCCGGCCGCTGTCGCGGTCCCAGCACACGATGCTCGAGCGCTGGGTCGCCAGGCCGGCGACCTGCACGCGTTCGACGTCGCCACCCAGTGCACGCGCACTGTCGGCGATAACCCGGCGGGTGGCGTCGAGGAGCGCGTCGGGGTCGTGCTCTACCCAGTCGTCGCGCGGGCGCAGCGTGTCAATTTCGGCCTGAGCCCGCGCCAGCACGCCGCCCTGGTGGTCGAACACGATGGCCCGCGACGCGTGGCTGCCCTGGTCGATGGCCAGGTACAGCGGTTCGTCAACGCTGGCCACGCGGGCGCCTTCAGGGCCGGCGCAGCGGCAGCTTCGCGGTGTCAGCCACGGCCTCACGCCGCGGTAACGCCGGGCCGATACGCTGCATCGCTTGCTCCGCAATGCGCCGGTAGGTGGTCAGCTTGCCGCCGTAGAGCGTGAATACGCGCGGCGGGCCGTCTGCCGCCGGCCGGTCGGCGTGCATGATCACGTCGCGCGAGCGCTGAAACATATGGCCTTTGCCTGCCTGCAGTACCCGCACGCCCACGCAGGTGCCCTTGATGTCGGCGGGTTTGAAATCCCGGTAGGCCGGAAAATAGTGGCCGAGCACTTTGCACAGGTAGCGAATCTCGGTGGCCAGCGGTCGCACGCTGTCCGGGTCACCGTGAAAGCGGGTTTCGGTGGTGCCTACCAGGATGTCGTCATACCACGGCATCACGAACACCGCGCGGCCGTCGCGGGGACTTTCCACGTAATAGAAACCCTTGGTCAGCCGGCCGGGCACCACGATGTGTGAGCCCTGCACCAGCTCGATCGGCATGATCGGCACCGCGGGCTGGATGTTCGCCAGCATCTCGTTCGCCCAGTGTCCGGCCGCATTCACCAGCACGCCGGCCGTGACCGTATGTTGCTGGCCGCCGGCTTCGTACACCACCTCGGTGCTGCCGGCCGCAAGCTGCGCGCCAACGAAACGCGCGGGGCACACCAATTCGGCACCGAGTGTCTGCGCGGAATGCACCACCGCTTCGGTCAGCAGGCGATCGTCGGTCTGCGCGTCGTGGTAATGAAACACGGCCCGCAAGCCGTCTGTCCTGATGCCATCCAGCGAATCCCATTCGCGGCGGGGCACGGTGCCGTAGCGCGCCGAGCGGTTGAAGCCGCTCAGCGCGTAGTAAAGGGTGAGCCCGGCATGCAACAACAGCGGGCCCCGGCGCGTCTCGTGATACACGGGAATATAGAAATCTTTCAGCTGCACGAGATCGGGCGCAATCCGGCACAGCAAGGCGCGCTCCTGCAGGCTTTCGCGCACCAGGCCGAACTCGTAGGTTTCGAGATACCGCAGACCACCGTGAATCAGTTTGCTGGAGCCCCTGGAGGTACCAGCCGCAATGGCCCGTTTCTCGAGCAGCAGCACCTTGTGCCCCGCAGCGGCGGCCGCCTGCGCGACACCGGCGCCGTTGATGCCGGCACCCACGATCACGACGTCGTAGTGCAATGTCATGGCCGGGTGTCCGCATCACGCGCCGCCGCCAGCATGCGCCCGATGTCAAAGCTCGAGATTATCTGTATCCCGCGGGCGTGCAGCTCGAGTGCCTGAGGGTAGTCGACAATGTCGTAACAGGCCCAGCTCCAGGAGCCCGACCAGACCGGCCCGTAGGGCGGCAAGCGCACCTTGTTCACCAGCAGGTATTCCGGCTGCAGCGCATCGGCCGCAGCGTGGGTGGCCGAACTCCATTCGCGTAGCACCCAGCCCACCGGCACAGCGGCCTGCTGCCGCGCTTCTTCCAGCACGTCGTGATCGAAAGAAATCACCACACAACGCTCCAGCACCGGAGCCAGCACGTCGAGTACTGCGTGCACCAACGCCGGCCTGCCGAAAGCTTCAATACTGTGGCGCTTCAATTCCACAAAGGCCGTGACGTCGCCCCAGCCTTCGAGTTCGTCCGCGATATCTGCCAACAGCGGCACGGTGACCCCGGTGAACTGATCCTTGAGTCGTTCGCTTTCGTTCACTTCGACGGTGGCGAGTTCCGCTGCATCGAGGTCGAACACGAGGTGATCCACACCGGCCGTGCGCAACAGGCTGGCATCGTGCAGCAACACAGGCACCCCGTCGCGGCTGAGCTGCACGTCGAACTCGATCAGGCGCGCGCCCGCCTCCACCGCCGCCTGCAGGCTCTCCCGGGTATTCTCCGGGTAACGCGCCTGGTAGCCACGATGGGCGAGAAAACGGGGGCCGCTATTCGTCCTTTGACCTGCAGTCATCGCACACCCAAGCCGGTTTCAGACGCTGGTTACCACCCGAGGGATACTCGCACAGCCGCTACGCGACCGCACCCGGCAACACCAGGATTCCCGCCGGCTGCAACATGCGTATTGATGCCTGCTGGCACCTCGCGGCAAACTTTCAGTATTTGGCCCGGCAACAAATTCAGTTTCTGACACCGATCTGCTGGTGCGGTTATTCTGTATGGCGTAATGGGCAGCCATATTTCCACCCGCCGCGTTGTCGTTATCTCGTTCCTCGTTGACGTGTTCGACGTCGTCAGCAACCTGGTCGTGGCCGTGCTCACGGGCAGCGCGGTCGTGTTCGCGGAAATGGCCCAGGGGCTGGCCGACAGCACCGGCTCGGCCCTGCTGGTGATCGGCGAACGCCGCGCGCGCCGGCCCCGTGACGCCGATCATCCCCTTGGCTACGCGCGCGAAGCCTTCTTCTGGGGGCTGCTGTCCGCGGTGGCGATGCTGGTGATCGGCGCCGGGCTTTCAGCGTGGCGCGGTTACCAGCAACTCGTGCACCCCGAACCGCTCGACACAGCCTGGCTGGCCCTGGCCGTGGTCGGGCTCGCGGTGGTGACGAACAGCTACGCGGTGAGCCTGAGCGTACGCAAGCTGGTTGCCGAAGAAGGCAGCCTGCGCAAGGCGTTTCGTGTCATGAACCGGCCCCTGGTGAAGAGCGCGCTGATGCGAGATGCCATCGGCACCTTCACGAGTGTGGTTGGCCTGGTCGCCCTGATTCTGTGCCAGGCCCTGGACCTGCTGCTGTTCGACGCGCTCGGCGCCCTGTTCGCGGCCCTGCTCATGCTCATCGCATCGCTCGCGCTAATGGCCCAGGCCCGGGCGCTGATCACCGGCCAGGCATTGCCCGAAAGCGAGCTCGAGCGCCTGCGTGCCACCATGCTGAACACGCCGGGGGTCGACGGGGTGAATCACCTGGCCGCCATCTATTCGGGCACCGCCGAAGTGCTGGTGGATGCAGACCTGGACCTGGCCGAAGACCTCGACACGGTGCATATCGAAGTAGTGCTCGATGATCTCGAGGCCCGGGTTCGCAGGGTGCTTCCCGATACCGAGCGCGTGCGCGTGTTGCTGAACTCACCGAACCAGTAACTGTTGTCAGCCGCCGACTCGCGGCGCGCATCTGCGCCCGGGTGCCGGCAGCAACCGCCGGCAGGAATTTGCTCTATGCTTGGCCTTTCCGTCTTCCCGCGAGGAGTGCAGAGCTGTGAATAACTATCAGAACAAAGCCCCGTCGATCGTGGCAGCGGCCGTGGTCATCGCCATCGCTATGCCGCAGCTGAGCTTCGCCGGCGGCCACCAGCGCGCATCGAAAGACCCGATCGACATCGCGCTGGCCGCCGACATTCGCACCGCCGATGAGAAGGCGCGCGACCGCAATCGGCAGCCCAAGAAGACCCTGGAATTTTTCGGCCTTGAACCCGACATGCGGGTCATTGAAATCCTGCCCGGCGGAGGCTGGTACACCAAGATCCTGGTGCCGGTGCTGCGTGACGAAGGCGAATACATCGCGGTGGGCGGCCTCGGCAAAGCCATGGGCTTTGGCGGGATTCTGACCAGTGTCTCCCAACTTGACGGCTTTGAAGACCTGAATATCGTCGACATCTCGGGGGCTCTGAGCACGACCGAACGGCGCGGCATCATGAATGTCCAGCCCCTGGACTTCGGCGTGACAGACGTTGATCTCGTGCTGACCTTTCGCAATCTGCACAATCTTTCGCCCGCCGGACGAAGCGAGTTGTACAAGGCCACCTATGCGGCGCTGAAGAACGGTGGCAAATTCGGCGTCATCGACCACACCCGGCGCCACATGGCGCAGGAGACCGACGAGACCTGGCGCCGTCTCGACCCGGTGCAGGTGATCATGGAAATCACTGCTGAAGGCTTCAAGTTCGTGGATTATTCGACGCTGCACTACCGTCCCGACGACGAACTGCGTTACGAAGTTGGCCGCAAGACTGTGCGTGGCAATTCGGACCGCTTCACCTTGCTGTTTGTGAAATAGTCCGTGGCCCGCCCACCAACCAACACCCGGCCAACCGCCGATTGCCGGTTCAACAATGAGAACGCCCGGCGGGGCCGACGGTCTGAATCAGAATGCCTGTTTCTCGCCGCAGTATTGTTCGAGGCCTGTTAGGGGTACTGCCCTGGCTGCCGCAGCTGTCGTCTGCGGCCGACGTCGTTTCGTCCGCGTCGCGCTATCCGCGGCTGCCGCCGCCGGAAGGTGAAGGCACTGCGGCCACAGTCATGGTGGGCGATGCGCGCATTGACCTGTCTATCGAAGGGCGGCCGTTCGACCTGTCGACCCAGGCGCTGGAGAGCTGGGTGCGAAGCTCGGCAGACATCGTCGCGCAGTACTACGGCGTGTTCCCGATACCCCAGGCCTGGGTGAACCTGCGCGGCGCGCGCGGCACCGGGGTGATGACGGGGCAGGCGAATCCGACCACTAACGGTGCGGTGGTGCATGTGCTCGTCGGCCTGTCGGCGACACCCAAGGCCCTCGCTCGCGACTGGATCATGATTCATGAATTGATCCACCTGGCGTTTCCGAGCGTGCATCGGCGCCACCAGTGGCTGACGGAAGGGCTGGCGACCTACGTGGAGTCCATCGCCAGGGCCCAGGCCGGCGCACTCAGTGCGGACCAGGTCTGGCTCGGCTTTCTCGACGGCATGCCCAAGGGTCTGCCGCGTGCCGACGACAAGGGTCTGGACTACACGCCTACCTGGGGCCGCACCTACTGGGGCGGCGCATTGTTCTGCCTGCTGGCCGACGTCCAGATCCGCGCGCAGACGGCGGGCATAAAAAGTCTGCAGGACGGGCTGCGGGCGATAGTGGCGGCCGACTATCACATGATGAAAGTTGCCGAAGTGCGTGACGTGCTGGCCATCGCCGACGACGCTACCGGCGTGCCCGTGCTCACGGATTTGTATGCAGCCATGCGCGACCAGCCGTTGCCGAAAGAAATCGACAGCCTGTGGATCAGCCTCGGTGTTTCGCAGCAGGGCGACACCATCGATTACAACGACGATGCGCCGCAGGCCGATATTCGCCGCGCCCTGACGCAGCCCCTGTGAACGGGCTGTCAGCCGGTGGATCAGGCGGCCCGCAGGCACCGCGGCGCCAGACAGTTTTGCTGCTATGGTAGGCCCATATAGTAGGAGTTCCATCATGAACCGGATCTCGCAGACCGCTGTCTATGCTGCCCTGGTCGCAATGCTTGGCGGTTCACCGCCCGCCGGCGCCGGTTGGCTCGACGACCTGCTGGGTAAGGGCAAAGACAAACAGGCGACGTCAAGCGCGTTAACCACCAGCCAGATCGGTGCCGGGCTGAAGGAAGCCCTGGAGGTCGGCACTGTGCGCGTCGTTGATACGCTCGGCCGTCCGGACGGTTTCAGCGGGGATCCGCTGATTCGTATTCCGTTGCCCGACAGCCTGAAGAGCGTGCAGTCGGCCCTGTCGAAGATCGGTATGGCGGGAACGCTGGACGATCTCGAACTCGAACTCAACCGGGCAGCGGAAGTCGCCACACCAAAGGCCAAGGCGTTGTTCATGGACGCGATCCGTGCCCTGACCCTGGACGATGTGATGGCCATCTACAAGGGTCCCGACGACGCCGCCACCCAGTACCTGCGCGGACAGATGTCGGAACCGCTGGCCGAAGCCATGCAACCGGTTGTGGATGACAGCCTGGACCAGGTCGGTGCGGTCGCCACCTATGACACCGTCATGAGCCAGTACAACGCCCTGCCCTTTGTCCCCGAGGTCGATGCTGACCTGACCACCTATGTGGTTGGCAAGGGCCTCGACGGCATCTTCCTGTACCTGGCAAAAGAAGAGGCCGCGATTCGCACAGATCCCGTGGAGCGCACCACCGCACTCCTGCAGCAAGTGTTTGGAGCCCGGTAGAAGAAGCCGCGCACGCACCGCGTTGCGCTTCGACACCGATTAGTCGGCCAGGGCCTCGAACTGGTACATGGCTTTCAGGACGCGCGACTGGGGAATGCCGTAGCGGCCAAACCACTGGTGGTACAGCCGCTGGATGCGCTGCGAACGGAACACACCGGCCAGGGCCCGGTCTGCCACCAGGCGAAATTCCGAATCGTCCTTGCGCACCATGAAGCCGTAGGGCTCAAAGGAAAATACGTCCGGTGCCAGCCGGTAGTTGGCCGGATCGGCCGCTTCGATGACATGGCCGGTGAGGATGGCCTGATCTGATACGTAGGCGTCGACCCGGCCCTGGTCCAGCTCTCCGAGGCCGATTTGGTGCGTGTCGACTTCGACAATCACGGCTTTGAAATCGTTGGTCTCAAGGAAGTTCTTTAAGGCTGTTTCGGTGGTGGTGCCGGCCACCACTGCAACTTTCTTACCCACAAGCTCCACATTGGATTTTATGCCCGACTTCGCCAGCGACAGCGACGACGCGCCGGTAATGAGCGTCATCAGCGTGAAATCAACCTGCTCACGCCTGGCCAGCGTGATGGTGGATGCGCCGCACTCGATGTCGATCTTGCCGTTCACGACCGAGGCGATACGCTCTGCGGGCCTGACCAGCGGCACATAGTCGACGGTCAGTTCGTCCAGGCCCAGCCGTTGCTTCACGGCCGCGGCAATCACTTTACAGAGCTCGATGGAATAGCCAACCGGCTGGCCGGACTTGTCGCGGAACGACAGCGGCGGCGCGTCGGGCACATAACCGATCACGAAGCGCTGGCTTGCGGCGATCTTTGCGAGCGTGCCAACCGGCTGCTGGGCCAGGGCCGGCGTCAGCAGGACAAATAGCAGGGTCAGGGAATGCAGGTATCTGGTCATATCAGCCCGTCGTTTTTTCCGTTAGATGGCGCTCAAGCCATGGGATCCTAACACTCGTGCAGGTCCAGCGGCGCGGCATCCCGACGGGCAACCCGGCGCCGGTTTCAGCAATTCGCCGCCCCCACCCGGGACAAGCTGCGTCCTTGCGCAACCATCCCGTTCACCAACCCCATTGCGTTCCGCAACTTGGTAAGCTGGCGGTGAGATTGCAGGCTAAGGCCCGACTCGACGTTGAATGGCTCAATGACTGCGGATCGGGTTTGCAGTGCTGAAGAATTCCAGGGAGACGGCTCCTGACTTCACCGGGAGCGTGAAATGTCCAGACTCAAAGTACACAAGGTGGCAGTTGCCGGGGAACGGACGCTGCCTGTTTTTGCCGAGTTCGATAATCTGATCGGTCGCATTCGGGACCGTGCTTATGAACTATTCGCCGGTCGTGGGTTCAGCAACGGGCACGCGTTGGAAGACTGGGTCGCGGCCGAGAAGGAATTCGGCTGGCCGGCAGCCGAACTGGTAGAACGCGACGACGCGTTTTTGCTACGTGTGGCGCTGCCAGGTTTCAAGCGGCGTGACGTCACGGTGACAGCCGGTCCGCGCGAATTGACTGTCCAGGCCGCCCGCCAGTCCCAGCGCAAGAAACGGGCCTCCAAACGACTTTCCTTCGTTCGCTGGACCGAATTCTCCAGCCACGACGTTTGCCGCCGTGTGGAACTGCCATGCGCGATCGATATGGACGGCGTATCTGCCAGGTTCACAAATGGCCTGCTGAAGATCGAGGCCCCGAAGGCTACGGAATGAGAAACGCCGGCCAGGGCCGGGGTTACGGCCGCGCATTGCCGGCGAAAATCCGGCAACATCCTGCTCATGGACCCGGCCCCAGCCAGCATGCGAGCGAAGTTACTGTGGACCCTCGCTACCCTCGTCGTCGCCCTGGTGGCCACGACGGGCTGGGTGGACACCGTCGGCGACGACTATGCCGAACGCGCTTTTGGCCGGGCGCTGGTCACCTTCGCAGCGGCGCGCACCCTGAACGGCGTGATCTCCGTTGCCCAGGGCACGGAAGTCGCGGTGGAGCCGGCCGGCGTGGGCGTAATTTTCTCCCTTGGCCAGATTCTGGATCCGATCAACGACCTGGTGGAGCGCTTTTCCACCGTGATGCTGGTGGCCACCAGCTCGCTGGGCTTGCAGAACGTGCTGCTGGACATCACGGGCTGGTGGGGCACCAGCGCGGCCCTGCTTGCGGCTGGCGCGCTGCTGCTCGTATCGCTGTGGTGGCCGGGCCGCGACACCAGCAAAGCGACCGGCATAGCGATACGGATACTGCTGGTAACGGTATTCCTGCGCTTTGCCATACCCGTGTTGATCATTGCCACCAACCTGGTTTTTGACACGTTCCTGGCCGCAGAACAGACGGCGGCCGTGCAGGCACTAGAGGCCACCAGTGCCGAGATCGAGTCGGCCAACGAAGAACTCACGCCGCCACCTGACTCCGACGACTCCATCGTCGACCGCTTCGGCAACTGGCTCGATCAGTCGCTGGACGCCCTGGATGTCGAGGCCCGCATGGAAGCGCTGGGGGAACGTGTATCGAAAGCCACGGAACACATCATCAACCTGATCGTCATCTTCGTGCTGCAGACCGTCATCATGCCGTTGCTGGTTCTCTGGCTGCTGGTGGAAGGGCTCAAGGCCATTGTCCGGCGCAGCGCGCGAATTGGATAAAACAATTCGTGTCTGCTACCAGTTCATTGTGAGCAAGCCTCGGTGACAAGAATGGTCCCGGCAACCAAATCGCTATGAGCAAGCCTTGGTGACAAGAATGGTCCCCGCAGCCCAGTCGCAATGAGCAAGCCTTGGTGGGTTCAGGGCATCCGCTTTGCCTGCCAGGGGAGCGCCAAGTGCTGCGTGAGTCGGGGCGACTACGGCTACGTGTACCTGACCCTGGAAGATCGTCGCCGGCTGGCAGCGGTGCTGGGGATAGCCACGCGGCAGTTCACGCGGCAGTACTGCACAAAGACCGAAGGCTTCTTCCACCTCGATAATGGCGAAGCGGAGTGCAGGTTCCTGGAAGACGGCCGCTGCTCGGTGTACGAGAGCCGGCCCACTCAATGCCGCACGTGGCCCTTCTGGCCGGAGAACATGAAGGCGAAAGCGTGGACGGCTATCGCGGAGTACTGCCCGGGTATTGGCCAGGGTGACAGCGTGCCGGCGGAAACCATTGTAGAGATCCTGCGGGAACAGCGGCGCTCGACGGAGCAACTGTGACAATCTGCAGCAGTAACTCACGATTCATAGACCACTGTGCGGTGTTTGCCACCGCTTTTCTGCGATAAACTGAGGCTGCACCAAGCTGAACAAGCGCCAAACATGGCCGACCCAGACAAACCGCGGCTCCCGGAAAAACTCGCGCAGATCGAGCGGCGCGGTTGTGTCGTCTGGTCCGCGGAAGGCCGCAAAATGGGCCTGCTGCAACGCTTCGACGCGGAACGCATCCCGGTGGCGGGGATCCGTCACGTGCGAGTCTGGGGGATACAGGTGGACGATGAACGAGAGTTGCCCGGCCGTGAGCGCACCGCCATCGCCGATGAGGAGCTCTGGCAAGTGGTCCTCGTGGCCAAAGACGGCTCGCACTACGAAGTGAATTCCAACCTCGTCGAGCCGGCGCCCGGGTAACGGGCCGCCGAGTTTTACCAGTCGCCGGCGCAGCTAGCGCCCTACAACCCCCGGCGCCAGGGCCTTGAAGCGCAGCGCATAGAAAGGTGGCTCGGACAGGTCCTTTCCGCGGTTGAAGGGCACCGACAGGTGCAGTTGATTGGACACCACGTACACGTAGCCGTCCGGACCAAAAGCCATGCTGTCCGGCCAGCTTAGTCGCTGCTCATCCCGATACAGAACGCGGTATTCACCGGCACGGTCGACCACCCCGACGGCAAAGTTGGTGATGTCGGTAATGTAGACGTTGCCAGCGCTGTCGATGGTAATCCCGTCGCAGACCGGGCGTTCGCCGTAACGTTCGATTCGCCCCGCGAGTTCAGCATCCGTAAGCGTCTCGTCCACCAGGTCTGCCGCCCGCACGCGCCACAGGTCCGTGTCCTGGGACGCGCCGTAATAGACCCATTCCGACTGCGGGTCGATCGTGATGCCGTCCACACCGACGCTGGCGACGGGTTTACCGTCTTTATCGACTGCGTAGGTCTTGTCGCCTATCTGCATCGCGATGGGCTTGGCCACGACCGATGGATGTTGCTCAAGGACCCGTCGTGCGTTGCCAGAATCCAGGCTGACGACGACGATGGCCGGGGTTTTCGCGCTCGCATCGCTGATAAATATGCTGCGATGAACGGGATCGACCGCAATGTCGTTAAAGAACGATCGCCGGGCGCGGGCTGGCGGGCCGACGTCGATGATCTTGTGCAGCTCGTCTTTGTTCGTGTCCCAGGCAACAAGTCGTGAACTGCCGCGACCGTTGTCGAGCATCCAGACGATGCCGTCCCCGGTAGCCTGTATGCCCAGCACACCGTCGAGGCCAATCCCCTCTTCGTTTCGGGGGCCAGCCCATTCTTCATTCGGAAACGGGCGAACGGACCCATCCGGGAGCAGCTCTATGACCCGCGTCTCTGGCCGATAGATCGGGTGCTGGCTGATGATCAGGCGCCCGTTTGGTGTGACCGCGATGTTACCTGGCCCCTGTGCAAGCTCCGCCACCACTTCCAGTCGGCTTTCCGGGACTGGCTGCTTCTCGCAGGCAGCACATAACAGCAACGGGAACAACAGGCTCCAGGCAGCGCGGGGTATTCGCCGGCGCGTCTGGCCGGTGACGTCGCTAGCTTCCAGGCGCGGAGACATGGATCGTGACAAAGATAGATCTTCAGCGGTCTTGGCCATCCCTGAAGTCTAGCACCGCACGACGCAGGGGCAGGGGGGGCAAGCCGCGCAGATGGCCAGATTGACGAGATCCTGCTGCCCAGGCCCGTCGAGTCGGCTGGAACTTCCTATCCTTTACCAACTGTTACAAACTATCAGGGAAACAAAAGGATATTTTCATGCGCACGTCACGTCCGAAAAACTGGCTGATGCTCGTCGTCGCGATCCTGTTCGGTGGCAGCATCGCGGCAGATGAACTCGACGACACCAGCCGCGAGCTGCCGATGTACAAGATTCCCAATCTCGCCGAGAACGGCGAGGCCTATTACGCCCCGGACGGCATTCACCTGATCGCCCAGGTCAAGGATCCGGACGCCCAGGATCCGGGCAGAGGCAAAGTCGGGGGCTCGCTGACCTATACCTTTACGGACACCGGCGAGGATATCCGCCGTATCAACGATCGTGGCATGGATGCCTGCTCGTGGTTCTATCCGGACAAGGACCGGCTGCTCTGGACATCCACCCGCGATCACGTCGACGACATGCCGGCCGGCAACTGGTCGAATGACGAAGACTATCCGCAGGGATCTGAACTCTATTCATCGGACCTGGACGGCAAGAATGTACGCCGCCTGACCAACAACAGGTGGTACGACGCAGAAGCCACGGTCTCCCCAGATGGCAAATGGATCGTCTTCGGCCGCCAGATCAACGGCAATGCGGACCTGTGGCGCATGAAGGCCGATGGCACGGAGCAAACGCAGCTCACCTTTACCGACGACTGGCAGGAAGGAGAAGCTTACTTCCTGCCCGACAGCGAGACCGTCATCTTCCGCGCCTGGAAACACAGTGACAAAGAACAGCTGGAAAGGCTGGACCGGAAAAACGGCACGCGCACGCAGACGCCGATGAACCTCTACACGCTGAAGGTTCTCGGCCCGGATCGCGACGTACAACAACGCACATTCACCTACGACACGAACTGGGCCCCGTTCCCCGCACCGGACGGGCGGCACTTCCTGGTCGTGCGTATCATCGAAGGCAACAACTGGGAATTGTTCCTCGGCGACCTGGCCGACGGCAGCAAGCTGCAGCGAATAACTTACAACGCCGGGTGGGACGGCATGGGCGCCTTCTCCCCGGACGGCAAGAAGATGGTATTAACGCGCGGCGAACCGGGGAGCTACGCCCTGTATTCCTATGTCATGGATGTCTCTTCGCTGAACCTCGGGCCGGAGAACTATAAGGGCGTGCCGCCGAAGTCCCGGCCGCCGGCCGGCTGGGTGGAAAATCCGGCGGATTTCGCGGCCTGGCGTTGACACCGGAACGCGCAGGGTCGGAGTAGTCGAGCAACCCCGAGCATGGCCATGACCGACAAGCCTGACGCCAGGTTCTGGGCAGTGTCATGCCTGCTGGTACTGCTGGTTGCGGTGAATCCCGCGGCCGCCACCGACCCGGCGCCGACCGCGATCGAACTCGGCATCATGCAGGGCCGGCCGGTGCCGCTGGACAACCGGGTCACGCTCGCGAACTGGATGACCCCGCCGTTCAACCGCTGGTCGCTGCAGCACCTGCCGCAGATTCTGCCGACCGCAACGGTGTATCGCGGCGACGGCGCGGTCGCCGCGCTGGGGTCGCGCCAATACGGCCTCGGCGCACTCAGGTTTGAGTCGGCAGCAGATGAAACGCTGTCGATCTCGGAGTGGCTTGCCGCATCGTACACCGACGGCTTCATCGTCATGCGGGATGGCCAAATCGTATTCGAAGCCTATCTGAACGGCATGCGGCCACAGACGCGTCACCTTTCGTACTCAATCTCCAAGTCCGTGATCGGCATACTGGCGGGCATACTGGTGGATGACGGCGACCTGGACCCGGCCCGGAAAGTGGCGGACTACGTGCCGGAGCTACGCCACAGTGGCTTCGCCCAATACACCGTGCGCGACCTGCTGGACATGCTGGCCGCAATTGAATGGAAGGAAGACTACGCGGACCCGCACGGCGCATGGCGACGCTGGAAGGACGCCATCGGCTGGACGCCATCGGCCGGAGATGCCGGTAATCTGCCCCAGGGCAATTACAGTTTTCTGCCGACCTTGCGGAGCGATCCGGACTGGGGCGGCGGCTTCAAGTACGTGTCACCGAGCGCCGAGGTGGTCGGCTGGGTGCTGGAGCGCGCAGGCGGCATGCCGCTTGCCGACCTGTTGAGCACGAGGCTGTGGGTTCAGCTGGGTGCGGAACGGGATGCGTACGTCACCACGGATCACTCTTACGCGCCGGCCGCGGCGGGCGGTTTCGGCGCCACGCTCAGAGATCTCGCCCGCTTCGGTCAGATGGTGCTGAATGAAGGTCGGTTCAACGGCCGCCAGCTTGTCTCCCAGGCCTGGATCAATGACATCCGGCACAACGGCAACAATGCGGCCTGGCGCGGAGGTCAGTACCGCGGTTACTGGAATCCGGACGGTGCGTACCGCAGTTTCTGGTATGTGGCCGGCGACGCGGACGGCAGCATCGAGGCTATCGGTATCCACGGCCAGCGCCTGCATATCAATCCGGCGCAAAAACTGGTCTTTGTCAGACTATCCTCACACCCCGATGCCACCAACCGAAAAGACTATGACCTGAACTCAAAGGCCATCGCCGCAATCCGGTCGGCGCTATAGCCCGCGTTCGGTTGCTTCGCGGCCAGTTGCATAACCATTTGGCGCCCTTATTACCGTCCGGGGCGCTGGGCAGCAGCCCGCGCTGCGTTGCGGGTGGCTCGCCCGGGTTTGGGGTCGATCATGGTCCTGGTTCACAAAGACTCGTAAATGGCCAGATTTGAGAGGCCTGTTGCCTGATGGCAGTTTGTGCGGAAAATGGCGAGATAGTTGTCTGACGCCATCGGAGGACTCATGACCACGAAAGGGAAAGCACCGGCAGACTCCGCTGTCCAACAGAACGTCTACAAGGTGTTTCCGAACGACCTGAACTCCAAGTACACGGTGTTCGGCGGTGTCGTCATGAGTCTTTGTGATCGAATCGCACTGATCGTGGCTGAACGGCACAGCGGCAAGGCTTGCGTTACCGCGGCGGTTGACAGCCTGAATTTCGTGGCCCCGGCGCGGGCCGGCGAGACCTTGATTATCAAGGCGGCGGTCAATCGCTCCTGGAACAGTTCCATGGAGATCGGCGTGTACGTGGCTGCGGAAGACAGCCATAGCGGCGATAACAGGCATGTGGTGTCTGCCTACCTGACATTCGTCGCGCTGGACCAGGACGGCAAACCGACGTCGGTGCTGCCCGTGTTGCCCCAGACTGATGCCGAGAAGAGACGCTATGAGGCGGCGCAAGGCCGGCGCGATGCCCGAATCGCAATTCGGGCCCAGGCGAAGCGCACCGGTCAATAATTGTTGTCAGACACCACCAGGAGATACGGATTCGCCACGATCGCCTGAATATGGGGGATTGAATGCTGTGCAATGCTGCAGACCAACCGATCGATGAACCCCAACACCACAACAGGTCAATAACGTGCAGCGGATAGCCAGGCACGAAAATGCGACGACGGCGGGCCATGGCGTATATTGGGCTCGGCAAACAACGCTGCGCCATGCGAGAAAGTGCAGCATTGGAGTTAATTGGGGTCAGACCCCAATTAACTCCCGGGATTGAGGGGAAACCATGGAATACGAAAATCTCGGCCACTCAGGCCTGAAAGTCTCCGTCGTCGGCCTGGGCTGCATGAACTTTCACACCATGAACGACAAGGCGGAGTCTGCCGCCGTCGTGCACAAGGCCCTGGACCTGGGCGTGAACCTGTTCGACGTGGCCGACGTCTACGGCGACCGCGGCAAATCCGAGGAGTACCTCGGTCGCGCTTTAGGTGCACGGCGCCAGGAAGTGGTGGTGGCCACCAAGTTCGCCGGGCCCATGTCGTCAAAGCGCCTCGACATGCAGGGTGGCTCGCGGCGCTACGTCATGCACGCGGTGGAGGCGAGCCTGCAGCGGCTTGGCACCGACTACATCGACCTGTACCAGATTCACTTTTACGACACCAACACTCCCGTCGAAGAAACCCTGCGGGCCCTCGACGACCTGGTTCACCAGGGCAAGGTGCGCTACATAGGCTGCTCCAACTACAACGGCTGGCAGATCACCGACGCCGAGTGGACCGCGCGAACCGACAACATCAATAGCTACGTGAGCGCACAAAACCGCTATAGCCTGTTAACCCGCGACATCGAAAAAGACGTGGTGCCGGTGTGCGAGAAGTTCGGGCTCGGCATCCTGCCCTACTTCCCACTGGAAAGCGGGCTGCTGACAGGCAAGTACAAGAAGGGCGAGGACTTCCCGGAAGGCACGCGGCTGAACAAATGGCAGCAATTCGCCGCCAGCGCCTTCGCGACCGACGACAAGGTCAACAAGGTCGAAGCGCTGAAAGAACTTTGCGAGCGCTACGACCATTCCCTGCTGGACATGGCCATGGGCTGGCTCGCCAGCCGGCCGCAGGTTGCCAGCGTGATTGCCGGAGTGACTTCGCCCGGGCAACTCGAACAGAACGTGGCTGCAGGCGCGTGGCGACCTGGTGAGGTGGAGCTCAAAGAGATCGACGAGATTACCGCGCTGCCGGCGGAGGGATTTGGGCCCGCGCGGCGGTAAAGGTTGCACCACAAATCCGAGCGGGCAGCAATTACGCCTGAGCAACAAAGTTGCCGCTGTGGCAATCCCGGGGACATCACCAGCTGCGGTTCAACTATCTGCGCCACAGACTTAGGGCACATGGTCATCGATGGCGGAAGACGGGTTAACCGCGCCCACATTACCCCTGAATATTGCCGCTCGTTTGCTACAGTGGTCGTCAGCGCCTGATTCAAGGCATAGACAGGGTTCGAGAGCTTGGACAAGATTATCGCCATCGCCACGGAATACGGCCAGTCCGCGTACGCGTACCTCAGCCAGCCGGTCATCTTCATCCAGCTGGGGATCATCGCCGCGCTCTTTATCCCGGCGGTGTTCCTGGCGCGTTTCGTCGAACCCAGGCTCGAACAGCGGGCACGGCAGATCAAGGGTATGCCTGGCCTGCTGCGCATTATTGTTGCGTTCCTGCGCCGGCTGACGTGGCTGTTCTTTGCCGTGTTGCTGGCCATTACCTACGTGGCAATGAGAGTCGCGGCGTGGCCGGAAAGCACGTTTTTGGTCTACAGCGCGACCTTGCTGTCTGGTGCGTGGCTGTTGATTGCCGTTGTCTCCCACGCGATTCGCAGCCGCGCGCTGGGCAAAGTGGTCAACATTGTGGTCTGGGCATACGTGGCCGCGGCCATACTCGGTATCGTCGACGACGTGGCCGCCGTACTCGACGGTGCCGCCTTTGCCGTGGGCAATGTCCGGCTTTCCGTCCTGGTAATCCTCCAGGGAGCGTTATTTCTCGGCGGCCTGTTATGGCTGTCCCTGAGCGTGGGCAGCTTTCTCGACACGCGCATCCAGACCGTCGAAGAACTGACGCCGTCGCTGCGCGTGCTTATTGGCAAGATTCTGCGGATCGCGCTGATCGTCGTTGCGTTGCTGGTCGCGATGTCAGGGCTCGGCATCGACCTCACGGCATTCACGGTGCTGTCGGGCGCCGTGGGTGTGGGCCTGGGCTTTGGCCTGCAGAAGGTTGTCTCGAACTTCATATCCGGGATCATTATCCTGCTGGATGAGTCCATCAAACCCGGTGACACCATCTCGCTGGGCGAAACTTTCGGCTGGATACGCCAGCTTCGCGCCCGGTTCGTGTCTGTGGTGACGCGGGACGGCCGAGAGTTCCTGATACCCAACGAAGATTTCATCACCCGCGAAGTCATCAACTGGTCGTTCTCCGATCAATACGTGCGGCTGGATGTGCCCTTCGGCGTGTCCTACGATTCTGACCCGCACGAGGTCTCGCGCCTGGCCATTGAAGCGGCGGGTGCCGTCGACCGGGTGGACAGCCTGCGTCACCCGCCGGTCTGCTGGCTCACCGCGTTTGGCGACTCTTCTCTCGATTTTCTGCTGCGCTTCTGGATCAAAGATCCGCAACGGGGCCTGACTAATATCCGGGGCAGAGTGCTGCTGAACCTCTGGGACATATTTAAAGAGAACAACATCGCGATACCCTATCCGCACCGCGAAGTGATCATGAAGACGCCGGTTACGGTGGCGGATCGCCATCCGGAGTAACGGCCTGCAGAACCCGATTCCGCTTAGCCGGTGGCCATCCAAGATCAACGGGTACCGGCCGCATGCATCGGCGCCGAAGCTTCTGCCATAGTATGCGCGGCAAGTTCGGAGACAGACCATGAACAGGCAAGTACACATGACAGGACCCCTGCGTCGGACTCTTGGAGGCGCCCTCAGCGCTGCGCTGATGACGGCCATTGGGCTGTTGGCCGGCGCCGTCGCGGCAGAGAGCCTGGATATGACGGCCGAAGAAAAGCAGCCGACAGTCCTGATCACCGGCGCCAATCGCGGCATCGGTTTCGAGTTCGTCAAACAGTATGCCGACAAGGGCTACCGGGTGATCGCCACCTGTCGCAATCCCGATGGCGCGAACGACCTGAACGACTTTGCCAGTAGTCGCGACCAGGTGGTCGTAGAGCGCCTGGACCTGATGGACCTGGCCGGCGTCGATACGCTGGCCGAGCGCTACCAGGGGCAGGCCATCGACGTGTTGATCAACAACGCCGCGCTGATGCGGGGGCCGGACCAAGGCCAGACCTTCGGCACCCTTGATTACGTGGAGTTCGACCGCTTCTTCCACACCAACGTCCGCGGGCCGCTGCGGGTAACTGAAGCCTTCTGGCCGCACCTGAAGGCCAGTGAGAACGGCACCGCGGCAACGCTCACCACCGGCCGCGGCCGTGAAAGCATCCCGGTGCCCGGTTTTTCTTATTACAAAGGCAGCAAGGCCGCCATCGACAACTTCCAGCTGGATATCGGCCGCCAGGGCCGCCGCGACGGCATCAAGGTGCTGGTGCTGATGCCCGGCCGCGTTGCGACCCACGGCGAAAAGGCCACCAAGTTTTTCGTGCCCGTGGAAAACAGCGTGGCCGGGATGATCCAGGTCATCGAAACGCACTCCATCAAGGACAACGGCAAGACCTTTCGATGGAACGACGGCCAGGCGGAAGACGGCGCGTGAGCGCGAACCGGCTCCGGCTGCGCAGCAAACGGTGCCTGTCCCCAGGCCCAGCATTCCTGAGTGCCGCGAAAAGGCGCCGTTGGAGCCCGCCCCAGGGCGTTGGCTAGCCTCTCCTGTTCAGCGCGTCGCGAATTTCCGTGAGTAGCTTTTCTTCTGCTGAGGGTTCCGGCGGCGCAGGCGGTGCTGCCTCTTCGGCCTTCTTCATCTTGTTCATCGCCCGGATCACCATGAAGATCGCAAACGCGATGATCACGAAATCCAGAATCGTATTGATGAACGCGCCGTAGCGGATCACCGCGGCCCCGGCTTCTTCGGCGGCCGCCAGGCTCGCGTAATCGGTGTCGCTCAGGTTGATGAACAGGCTGCCGAAGTCGACGTTGCCCATCAGCATGCCTATGGGCGGCATGATCACATCGTTCACGAACGAACTGACGATCTTGCCAAACGCCCCACCGATGATAATGCCCACGGCCATGTCGACCACATTGCCGCGCATCGCAAATTGTTTGAACTCTTCGAGCATGGTTGTTCTCCCCAGACGTTAGCGTCAGTTACCCATCAGGTCACTGGCCTTCTTCATGGCCTTGTCTTGCATGGTGTCGGCAGTCCCGCCGGCGGCCTCGTCTGCGGTGGCGGCAGCGGCTTCGTCTGCAGTAGCGGCGGCCTCGTCCATGGGCGTGTCAGCGGTCCCGCCGGCGGCGTCACTAATCATCGCCTTGCCCTGGTCCACCAGCGCATCCGCCTGGGCGCCGGCGCTGTCCATCGCCGCGCTTCCCGCGGCCTTGGCCGCGTCGGTCATATCACCGCCTGCCGCCATGGCTTCCTGGCCTGCCTGCATTGCGGCCTCGGAAGCGTCGGCGGCTGCCTGGCCAGCCTGCTCCTTGGCAGCCTCAGCCACGCCACTCGCTGACTCCATCGTAGAGTTCATGCGGTCTTTGGCCGCATCCGCCGCGTTCCTGGCGGCACCTGCGTCGTCATCGCCCGAGCACCCCACGGTGGCCAGCGCGATAGCGACCAGCGTCACGATACTTAGTACATTCATCTTGCTTCCCCTTGTCCGGGCCTGCGAGCGGCCCCACGATTTTTGGACTCATCCGTATAGACGCAGCGGGATCGCAGAAAGTCACACTGCGTCGCATTTTTTCGTTGCCGCGGCGTCACCGTGTGACTTTTGCAATGCCTTGACGGTCATGATGTTATGGACCAGATAGACAACGAGCGGACTGACATGGCCAAGGATTCAGATCAGCAACTCAGGGAACTGCTGAAGGTCGAGCACCCGGACCAGGCCGGTACCGATCGTGTTGCCAAAACCATGGCCCAGGTGCGGGCCGGGGTCGGTGCGCGGGACGCCCTGATCTTCGCCATCGTCCGGATCTGGACCGTGATTGCGCGCCTGCTCGCGCCGGTTTTCGCCATGCTGGCGGTCCGCAAAGCCAAATTCGATGCCGGTCGCAGGCCGGCCGATGACCATCAGTCTGATTCAAAGTGATCATGCATCAATGCCGGGGTAATTAAGATGGAGTTCTTCGACGCCTTAAGACAATCGTTCCTTGATCCCATGCTGTTCTGGGGAAAGTTCGCGTCTTTCCTGCCCAGCCTGCTTGCCGCCATCGTGCTGCTCGTAATCGGGCACTTCCTGGGCAAGCTGCTGGCCTACGTGATATCGAGGTTGCTGGCCAAAGTGGGCCTGGACAGAATCAGTGAGAAGGCGGGGCTGGGTAGCGCGGTCGGCGGCAGTGGCATCGTCGCCTCGCCGTCGCTGATCTTCGGCAAGATTATTTACTGGCTGATATTCCTGACCTTCATCATTTCCGCTGCAGACACGCTGGGCCTGGACCGGGTGTCGTCGACCATCGACGACTTCGTGCTGTACCTGCCCAAGGTGATTGGCGCGATGCTGGTGGCCATTGTCGGCCTGTTTGTCGCCACCCTGGTGCGCACGGCCCTGGAGGCTGCGCTGGCGAGCATCAACCTCGGCTACGAGCGGGCCGTCGGCGGCCTGGTGTACGGGATTATCGTGGTCGTGGTGCTGTCTTTGGCGGTCGGCCAGCTCGAGATCGAGACCCAGCTGTTGAACCAGGTGATCTCCATCTTGCTGCTCGCGGCGGCAGCGGCCGTGGCGCTGGCCCTGGGTCTCGGTACACGGGACGTGGCCGGCAACATCGTGGCGGGGGTTTACGCTCGGGAACTCTACCAGCCCGGCGCCACCATCCGCTTTGGTGACGTGTCCGGCACGGTTATCGAGGTGGGCTCCACCAACGTGGTCATCCGGGTGGGCCCGGACAAGACCATTGCCGTGCCCAATCGCCACCTGCTGGAAAAGCAGGTCGAAGTCAGCACCGATCTCTAAGGCTGGATAGCCCTGTTCCCTCAGCGTTGCTGATCCTGGGCAGCGCCGGGCAGGGGCGACAACCAGCCAGCTGAGCACGATTCATGAGTCCGGTGCATTGACCGAGCGCCGCGATAAGCCCCCCGGCACAGCGGGTGGGGCGGCCGGCAACGTTGCCAACGGCCATGGCAACGGCGGCAGCAATGGCGATGCCGATGCCCCCCTCGTCGCCCAGGCGCAGCGGGAACTGCCCTATCGAACCACGGCCTACGAGGCGCTGATGCAGCGCCACCAGGGCTTGCTCTACGGCGTTTGCCGCCGCCTGCTGAACAGCGATGCCGACGCCGAAGACGTCTGCCAGGACGTCATGTTCAAGGTCTTCGGCGCGCTGAAGCGTTTCGAGGGGCGGTCGTCTTTCAAGACCTGGATGCTGCGCATTGCCACCAACACCTGCGCCAACGTGCTCGACAAACGCCGCCGTGCGCAAGAGGTCACCGCCGCCTGGTCGGCGGAAATGGCCGATCAAGCGACCAGCCACATCGCCACGGACAGTTTTGACCTAACCACACTCCTCGAGCGGCTGAGCCCCGAAGAACGGCAGATTCTGACCCTGCGCTACGTGGCCGATCTCAGCCTGCAGGAGATCGCGGAGGTCTGCCAGCTCGGGCTCAGCGCCGCCAAGATGCGCCTGTACCGGGCTACCGATCAGCTCCGTGCGCTGGCCAATTCCGACGAGGATTAGCCACCCTGCCAGCGGATTTGTGACTTTCCTGACGCTGGCTGCGTCTATATTATTGACCACCACGTGGCGACCCGGCTGGGAACAAGGGCCGACCGCCAGTTGCTTCATCGTCAGGAGGAAGGCAAATGAGAGTTCAAATACTAAGCGCATCCCTGTGCGCGGCAATCGCTGCGGCGCTGTCAGGGTGTGCCACCAGTGGCACTGAAACCGTTGCAGCGACCGGCACTGCCGACCAGCAGAAGATCGTCGCCCAACAGAAAAGCCAGATCGCAAGCCTGCAGAGCGAGCTCCAGACCCGCGAGAGCGAGCTGGCCAGCGCGCGTAAGGCGGCTAGCGCGCAATCTTCGGCCGGGGCTCCCGCACTGGCGGCAGAACTCTTTCCGCCCGATGCAAAGCCTGGCCGATGCTATGCACGCGTGCTGATCCCGGCCAAGTTCAAGAACGAGCAGGAGACTGTGCTGCTGAGGGAGCAATCGCAGCGACTGGAAATCATCCCCGCTCGTTACGAAACCGTTGAGGAGTCTGTACTGATCAGGGAAGCGTCCACGCGCCTGGAAGTGGTGCCGGCCAAGTACGAAACCGTCGAAGAGCGGATACTGGTGCAGCCGGAGTCAACCGTGATCGAAGAGATTCCGGCCACCTACCGCACCGTGACGGATCAGGTGCAGATCACACCCGCACGCACCGAGTGGAAACGAGGCGCGGCGGGCAGTTTCGCGGGCAAGGCGAATGTACTAGACAGCCGCTCGACTGACACCGGCGAGATCATGTGCCTGGTGGAGATTCCCGCGGAGTACCGCACCGTGACCAAGACCGTGGTCGATCAGCCGGCGCGCACCCGCGAGGTGAAGGTGCCGGCGCAGTACAACACCGTCAAGAAGACGGTGGTGGTGGAACCCGCGACCACGCGGAAGATCGCTGTGCCAGCCGAATATGGCACCGTGAAGGTCACCAAGCTCGTGAGCCCGGCCGCGGACCGCAAGATCGAGATCCCGGCGGAATACGGCCAGGTTACCAAGCGCATCAAGGTCAGCGAAGACGAGCTCGAATGGCGCCAGGTGCTGTGCGACATCAACATGACGCCTGCCAACATTCGCACCTTGCAGACCTCGCTGCGGGACCAGGGCTATGAAGCCGGGCCGGTAGACGGCGTGCTTGGATCGCAGACTCTGAGCGCGGCCAACTCCTACGCCAAGGCGAAAGGACTGCCCTACGGCACCAACTACATCACGGTGCAGGCGGCTGACAAGCTTGGCCTGAGCTACTAATCCCACAGGCTATCTGCCTGGTGCCGCGCGCCTTCGGGCGTGCGGCATCTTTTTTTTCAGCGCGGGATCAACTCGATTTCGGTCTCTACCATCTGGTAGCCGATGATGGTCCGGCCCGCCCCACCCATCAGCGGTGTGCCGCGACTGAGGCAGGTGGTTGTGGGCGATTCATTGGCCTTCATGCAGACATCGGCGTCGGCATCGATCTGCTGCCCGACGATCGACCCGTCGTTCAGGCTGACAAGCAGCAGGGCATCCCCGGGCGCAACGTCTTGCGGTGGCGCCGCGCAACCTGTTACCAGGCAAGCGACCGCAACCAGTACCCGGCGCCGCGACGGCGCCACAATTGTTGCTGCCAGTGTCTGCTGCATTGCGGGCCTCCCCCGTATAGTCAGGCCACGATACGAGTGCCTGAGCAGCAGCAGCCGTGATGGCCCTCACGAAATCGCCTCGGCTGATAGCGGGGATGGCGCCAATTCGGTCATGGGTCACATTTTGTTAAATGCGTCAGCCGCCGCGAGCTGCGGGGCGGCCCACAACAAACCAGTCGCGGACCCCTTGATGCAATAAGCTAGCAGCCGTTAAAAGCAGGTTAATTGGGTCATCACCGGCACCATTGGCCTATAGGCCACTCTGCGCCCACAGCTCGCGCACCTCTGCCGGTAATGCAGCGCGGACTTGCTCGATCTCCCCGCCGGGCATTTTAACCGAGAGTCTATGGAAGACCGCGGTGACGGTGAGTTCGACCTCGTCTTCCGCGATACCGGGTGCCTCTTTTTGCACCTGCTCCAGAAATTCCTTCTTGTGTCGGTATTTCAGCGGCTTGTTCGCCGGATGCCAGCCGTCGAAATAGAAACCTCTGACCAGCATGGGCAACTGGGCGGCCAGTTGCACCGCCTCGTTAGGCGGCACTCGGTCACGCAGCGCATGCAGCACCGCTCGGAGCGCCGTATAGCCCTTCTCCTGGTCCTCCCAGCCTAGTTCTGACGTAATTTCTTCGAGCCAGTGGTAAGTCAGCTCCAGGGTCTTGTCAAAGGTAGTGACGCGCGAAGTAGTCATGGAATTGCTCTCCCTGGTGCACGGTCCAGCGGTCTTGGCTCTAAGTATTCAGTCTTCCGCATCGAGCGTTATCTGCGCAATGCGGAATCTTACGTACGCTAGTCGAAGAATCCTCTACCAGTTAACAGGCTCAGGGAACCTCTCTTCAGTTTCGATGCTCCAACGACCCGTGAGCGAGACAATCTGAAAAGATGGAATTGTGCTTGCCATGTCGCTAGCCCTGATGACCTGCCAAGGCTGCTTCAAATTGCAGCGACCGGCAGGTTCCAAAGACACCGGCTTCTCTCGAGACCGATCGAAATCCCTATACCGAACCACTCTCATCATGGTCATTCACTATGGCTGACCTGTTCCAAGAGCAGTCGTTAAAAGCGGGCTAGTTCCTGCCCCCCTGACGCGTTTCAGCAACCGTCGCGGGGCAACAGCGCGCCCTGCGGGCCAATCCAGCCACCCACGCTTTGCAGCGGCTACAGCGACCCCGGTGCAGTGGCCCAGGCCGCCACTGCGTAGCGATCTGATGCGGCCAGTCCGGGCTGCGCCTGGAATTTGCCGATTAGCGCATCGTCACTTGATTGCAGGGCAAGCTGTTCGAGGTACAGAACAACAAAATCGTGGCGCAACGTCTTGCCCCGGTTCTCGCCACGCTTGACGTCTGTCGACTGGTCGAAGCCCAGCCACGCGACGTGAGCGACGCAACGCCCGGCTGGACCCGCGGCTAGTCGAGCAGCAGCTGCTGGTCGATCGCCACGAACTTGTCGGCCGTAGCGATCAACGCATCAGCCGTCAGTTTCGGCACGCCGTAGACTTCTGACGTAGTGTCAAACCGCTGCCGGATGCGTTCCAGCAGAATCGTGAAATCACCATCGCCCGATGCCAGCACAATGGCATCGCCTCTCTGCGCCGCCTCATAAACATCCAGCGCAATGCCCACGTCCCAATCTGCCTTGGTTGAACCGTCCAGGCGCTTGAGCATGGGTTTCAGGCGCACAGTAAAGCCGATGGCTCGCAAAATATTCTGAAACTGCCGCTGCTTCTCGTCGCCCCGATCCGTAGCGTAGGCAAAGGCGCTCATTACTTCACGCTGGTCGGTCACCCGGGCCCAGAACTTGTTGTAGTCGAAGTTCGCCTGGTAGGCCTGTCGGCACGTGTAGTAGATGTTCTGCACGTCGACGAAGAGGCTGATTTTCTGCATGCTGGCTGGTTCGGGCTCGAGCCCGGAATTTCCTGGCAGGCGGTGCCGGCCACCCTACACCTCTGGCGCCGCAACTCAAGCGGGCGATCCGCGCGATTACCGGGCTGGGGGCCGGGCGGGGAGATCTTCGCGTATGGCGCCGGAGAATTCTGCGCCGTCGCCGGCCAGGCGGGCGCGCTGGGTGATGTCGCTGGTGCGTATCAGTGCCTCCAGCCCGAGCGCGGTGTTGACGGCACCCACCTCGTAGGCCAGATCCACCAGGTAGCCGTTCGCCATCAAGCGCCAGTCGAGTGGGAAGGTCGACCCTACCGCTTTCGCGTGCTTCCAGATGGTGGTGGTGCAATTTTGAGTCAACGCGTTGTACCAGTCCGGCGTCTCGGCAAGGGCATTCATCTCCTGAACATAGTCGAGCAGCAGGGTGCGATCGCCGGCTGTTTCGATGGTGCGGTACAGTTCCACCCGTTCGCGGCGATGGTTGGTGCGCAGCGCCACCACGTCGGTCTCGTCGGCGACGACATAGTAGACCTCGAATTGGCGGAAGAACCCACGCACCGCTGAGTAGGTCTCCCCCTTTTCCTTACGCGTCTCGATGGAAATCGCGAGGTGCTGCCCATCTGCGAACTCCCAGCTGGCTATGGTGTGGCCGTAGAGGGTCGGGCCCCAGAACGAGATGAACAGATCCATACCGACCAATGAATCGAGGTCGTAGGTGCGAGTGACCCACCCCTCGGTGAAATCGTTCTCCCCGCGATAGCGAAAGCTGCGCACGTTGCTAATAGTGAGCTCTGAGCCGTCGATCGTGGCGGTGGCCAATCGCGCGACCTGCGGCTGCCAGTCGCGGTCGTTGCTGGGCGTGAGCGTGAGCCACCAGGCCAGCACGGCCGCGAACAGAACAAAGACGCTGATGGTGGCTGGCCACCACGGTCGAACCAGCGCTGCAATGACGGCGGCAACTGCGAGCAAGCCGCCCGCGAGCGCACCAGCCATCACCCGTGACTCCGGGCCGTCGATCCACAGAGCGAGACCTGCCCAAAGTATCGCGAGCAGGAGCAGCAGCGAAACCAACGCACGCAGGATGCGGCGGCTGAGTCCCACGGTGGGAACGGGGGCGCCGGGGCTGTCTTTCAAAAAGTGCTCCTGGTTAAGCGAGGCCGAGGTTGAACGGGGCCATCGCTAACTGTATAGCTTGTTGCCACAGACAGAAACATCGCCACTGTCACGGCAATTGCGAGCCGCGTTAGCCGCAGCCAACCAAGGCTGTCCGGGGCCATCAGCCGACGCCGGGGCAAGCGTCAATGCAGGTGCCGAGATATTACCGGCACCGTTTCTGTTTCATTTGACGGCCGCGCCGGTGACAAATACTCTAGGGCCGTTGTTGCGCGCGGGCTCGGGGGCTTGCTCTTCCTTTAGCGTCGACCCTGTAGCAGAAGCTTGTCGCGAGGAGTGTTTATGAAGCCGGCCGCCCGTCGTGCTCGCGCCTGCGTTGTGTTCGCGGCGGTAACCGCATTGCTCGGACTGGCCGGCTGCACCGCGGGCAACGGTGACGGACTGGACGAGAACGGGCGCCCGCTGGGCGAAGGGGGCGGCAACATACCCCTGGGTCCGAATTTCGATTCCATCCAGGCCAATGTCTTCACACCGACCTGCGCGGTATCCGGTTGCCATGTCGGCGCCGCAGCCCCACAGGGCCTAAACCTCAGCGAAGGCTTCAGTTATGCGCTGCTGGTGGACATTGCCAGCAACGAGGTGCCGGGCATCCTGCGCGTCGAACCCGGGAATCCCGATAACAGCTACCTGATTCAGAAGGTCGAGGGCACGGCGGCCGCTGGCGGTCGCATGCCGTTGAACGGCCCGCCGTATCTGCCGCAGTCCACCATCGATGTCATGCGCCAGTGGATCACCGACGGCGCACTGCCAGGCTCCGGCTCCGGCGCACCACCGACGGTGCTGGCGACCAGCCCGGTGGACGGCGCCGTACTCGATCAACTGCCCGCCGAGATCACCGCAACATTCAGCGTAGACATGGACGGTTCGCTGGTCAGCAATGCGACGGTGCGCCTGCAGCGCAGTGGTGGCGACGGCACCTTCACTGATGGCAACGAAGTGATGATTACACCCGCTGGAGTAGCGCTGTCGGCCACCAATGAACGTCTGCTCATGATTGACCTGACCGGTGTGCCCTTCGCCGAGGACGACTATGAGCTCCGGCTGGTGGGCACCGGCGCCACCGCGCTGGCCGACACCAGCGGCGAAATCCTCGACGGCGACAATGACGGCACGGCGGGTGGCGATTTCACCAGCACCTTTACGTTGGTGACCGTACTGCCGACTCTGGCTTCCATTCAGGCAAATGTCTTCACACCCACCTGCGGCGTGGGCGGCTGCCACGAGGGCCCGCAGGGTCCGGGCCTGCCGGCGGGCCAGGACCTCAGCTCTGCTGCGGCCAGCCTGGCCAGCCTGGTCAATGTCACCAGCGAGAGGGAACCGCCGCTGCTGCGCGTCGAGCCTGGCAATGCCGATGACAGCTACCTCGTGCGCAAACTCGAGGGCACGCAAACAATGGGGCCGCGTATGCCGCTGGGCGGCCTGCCGCTGCCGCAGTCCACCATCGATGCGATCCGCGCCTGGATTGATGCCGGTGCGCCGGCCGGGGCCAGCGATGTCACTGCGCCGACGGTCAGCCTGGGCCCGATTAGTTCGCCGGTGTCCGGGACGATCGCCCTGACCGCAGTTGCTGCGGACGACACGGGCGTGGTGCAGGTGGCATTTTTTGTCGACGGTGCGCTCATTGGCGCCACGACGACGTCACCATACGCAGTCCCATGGGACTCGACCGGTGTAGCCAACGGCAATCACGACATCACGGTGGTCGCGCTGGACCTGGCGGGTAACGCCGGCTCGGCGGGGCCCGTGACGGTCAACGTGAGCAATTAGTCAGGCGGCGCGGCGCCCGCCATGGTGAAACATCGAACACAGACCAACCCGGCGAAGCCGTGTGAGGAGTTGCCCAGCATGACCATTGCCGCGCGAGCCCGGTTTTGCCTGTTATCCATCGCGTTCGTTGTCGCGTGTTTGACCCCGCTGCATTTGCTGGCCGAGCCCTACTTTGCAGTGATGACCGGCTACAAATGCAACACCTGCCATGTCAATGCCACCGGCGGTGGCATGCGCACCGCCGCCGGCAGTGCCTTCGGCCAGGTGACGATGCCGGTCCGCGTGCCCAGCCAGGGATTCTGGGACGGGCAAGTCATGGAGTTCCTCAAAATCGGTGTCAATTTTCGCGGCGACTTCTCACACACGCGGGTACCCAACCAGGGCAACGACACGGAGTTCGATGTCGAAGAGGGACGAGTGTACGTCCAGGTACCGTTGATAAAAAACCGCCTGATGTTCTACCTGGACCAGCAGGTCTCGCCGTCGTCGGACAACCGCGAGGCCTTCGCCATGGTGAACTTCTGGGACAGCAAGGCCTACGTGAAGGCCGGCAAGATCTATCTGCCTTACGGTTTGCGCCTGGAGGATGATACGGAGTTCATCCGCTCCGTTGTCGGCATCAATATGACGACGCCGGACGATGGCGTGGAAGCCGGCGTCGAACTGGGCCCTACCCAGCTCATATTCGCGGTCTCCAATGGCACTGCCGGAGGCTCGGAAAACGATGACGGCAAACAGTACAGCCTCCTGGCAAGCTACGTGCGGCGCCTCTGGCGAATTGGCGCGAGCGCCAATTACAACGATGCCGACGCCGGAGATCGGGTGGCGGTCGGGGGCTTCGCCGGCCTGAAAACGGGCCCGATCAGCTGGCTGGGGGAAGTGGACTACATCGACGACGACGGCCTCGGCCCCGACGGCAGGAAACAGTGGGTTGGATTCGCCGAAGGTAACTGGCTGATCAGGAAAGGCCACAATCTGAAGCTGACCTATGGCGGCTTCGACCCGGATGACGATGTGTCAGATGACGATCAGACGCGCGTCAGTGTCGTGTACGAGTACTTCCCGATCTCCTACGCGGAGATTCGCGCCGGCGCCCGCTTTAGAGACGGCATCTCGCAAAACGACCAGCAGAATACCGACCTGTATTTCCTACAGCTGAACGTGTATTTCTGACCACCGGCATCGACGTCTGCATTACCTCGCCCGGCCCGGCGCATTCCTCACGGCATTGCGGATAGCTCGCCCGGGGTTCGGGTCGGTCTCCACGTCATTGTCGCGCTCATCGCGGCTGCGCCGTTGCTCCCGGCGCTCCTCGTTTGCTGCGCGCGTGGCGCGATCTCGTTGCGCCCTGGTGCGAACGTAGTCGGTGTTGTTATCCGTGCGCATGACGCCGGGTGCACTGGCCGCTGCGGGCTCATCCGCCGCGCCGTCGGCGGCTGCCGCCGGGCGTGCGGGACGCTGTACCGGGCTCGTGGCCACCACGTTGGGCCGCACTTCCACCCGCTCGCCGTTCGCCAACGGCCGGTCACTGAATTCCGTCACACCGTCTTCGTTCACGCGTTTGTAGATTTCCTGCCCGGCGGCAGGGAGGCTGAGCGCCAGCATGATCACGAAGGCCAACAAGAGTTTCTGATTATTCATATCAGTTCACCCGGTAACGGTAAGTGTCTAATTTTAGACCAGTCGCGGCTGGCGCGGTTCGGCTATTTAGCCAATTGCTGGAAGCACCGCCCTCAAAGGCTTTGGGGACCGCCCGCCGGCGCACGCACCTTACTAAATCTCGGCGCTGGGTATCTGGCGCCTTTATCCGGTCTCACGCCATAAATGGTTCGACCAACTCTGCCGACACTGCCCAGAGCCGCTCCGCCAATTCCTCATCACCGGCATACGGCCCCTTGGTTTCTACAGGATTGCAGTCTTCGAAATAAAATCCGCTCACGCCATCGAGGCGGGCATCGATGGCCACGTAGACCTGGGTGGCTGCGCCCTGGGCAGCGGTTTTCATGCCCTTGCGCAAGGGTGCATCAGGGTCGCGCATCTTGCCGGTCATGTAGCGGCCCAGGTTGGTGCCGACCAGGCCGGGGTGGATGGCATTGGAAGTGAGCCCCTTGCCGCTAGTCGCATTGCCGCCATAGCGCCGGCTCAGTTCATTGGAAAACAGAATGTTCGCCAGCTTCGTCTGGCCGTAGGCCTTAAAGGCCTGGTAGCCGGCGGCGCCAGACAGGTTGTCGAACTGAATACCGCCCTCCGGCGCGAGGGTATAGCCCACGCTCGACACCATCACGATGCGCCCGGCGGGCGCGGCCTGGACCTGCGGGAGCAGGCGCCGCGTGAGCAGGTAGTGGCCGAGGTGATTCACGACAAACTGCTTCTCCAGCACCACGCCGTTGACCTCCACCTGCTCCAGCTCGGGTAAGGCCATGATGCCGGCGTTGCAGATCAGGATATCCACGGGCACGTCGAGGGCCTGCACCGCCGCGGCACACTGCACCACCGACTCCATGTCGGTGAGCTCGCAGACCACAGGCACCGTCTTGCCGCTGACCGAAGCGCAGGCCTGCTCGGCCTTGTCCTGGGTGCGGGCCGCGCCGATCACTTGCGCCCCGTGGGCGGCGAGCGTGCGCATCGACTCGTAACCCAGGCCGGAGTTACACCCGGTAATCAGCACCGTCTTGCCGGCCAGGTCATAACTGGCAGCAACCTCGTCGCAGGTAGTGGCAAAGCCATAGTCACTGCGGGGGATATCGGCGAACGCGGTGCCTGCCGCAAAGAGCGCGCGAGGCAGGGCAGACGTCAGCGCAACGGCTGCGCCGGTCTGCAGAAAATAACGCCGATCGATCAATGTATTCATGCCCGATACCCCCTGGTGAGCAGTCGCTGAAACGGCAGCAATGCCTGGTTGAACCTGACTGGATACTACTCTGAAAAAGGTACCGGGTTTATTTCTTGAGTTTGTGCTGGCGAGTCGCTACGGATCGCGTGTGAAGGGCTGGCGCAACAGGCAAGAAAATAGACCCGGCACCTTTTTCGCCTCTTATTGAGTGGCGTGGCAACTATAGCAGCGCGGAAATGTCACACCAATCGTCATCAAGCGCGTTGCCGTATCACCGGTTGCATCCATCACTTGCGCGG
>CAZTIB010000012.1:0-3741 GCA_964613615.1 uncultured Chromatiaceae bacterium | reverse complement strand
GCGGTGTACTGCGATCCGCCAGCCCAGGGCAGCGCCTGGTAACTCGCGGAATCGCCCAGCACACTGGTTGGATTCCACAGGTAGCTCCAGCCCGCGCTGGGTGAGCCGCCGGAGAAATCATCGTTGAAGCCAGCAATGACGGCAGAGGACGTGCCCTGCGCCGTCGCGTTGGCGGCTGGAAACAAGAGCCCCGCGGCGCATAACACGGACAGAAGGAACTGTTGCACGGGGCGATCCTTGCCGAGCGGCCGGGAGCCACTGACTGCCAGTACTGGGAGGAGCTTGGCCAACGTCTCTTATTATTCTTATGGCGGCAGCGGGCCTTAGTCCGCCGCCGAGGAGCACATTGTGAACACTGACGGTAGTTTACGGCAAGTGCCTCTTAACTTATCACTAGAAGATTCCGTAATAGTTTGTTTTACATAATGTTAAACAACCCACCCTCGAAGCTGCTGAATGAGAGACGATGCCGGGGCTGGCAGCATGATTGACGGCGACCGCGGGGGTCTGACGCAACGCGGCCAGGAATGTTTCCCACGGGCCTCGATCGGGGCTGCGATTGCGCGGTGGACCTGTCAATCCTTCGAAATAAAGATCTCCAGGCAATGCGTCACCCCGTTGGCGATAGCGGGTGAGTCGAAGAGCTGGACTTCGGGTCGCGCGCCGTAGCGCGTTGTCATCTGCTCATACCAGGCCGTGTCGAACCAGGCCTCGGCACTGGTGCGGCAGTCCCACTCGTACACGCCACCGGCCAGACCGTTGCCCGCCAGGAAGTACTTCCTGCGCAGGCCCGGCAGCCGGGTGTATTCCGGACCGGCGTCTTCGAGAATCTTGCGGAACGCCTGCGCATCTCCAGTGGCGGCCATCGGGAAGGTGACAAAGGCCACCACAGGGATTTGTGCTCTAGCCATCAGTGGGCAGTCCTCATATACAAGTAATCGTCAGGTCCGTCAGGGCGCGGCCCTGAAGTGCGTGTGTCACTCATTTGCGGCCTTCAACTCGACCTGGTTGCCTTCCGGGTCCTCGATATAGATCGACGGACCGAAACCTCCTGCCCCATATCGATTCCGGGGTGCGCCCGGAGCGTCGCCGTGTTCACCAAAATAGGCCCTGAGCTGCTCCCAGTCGGGCGGCTCGATGAGCAGGCAAATGTGAGCGACGTTGAAGTGTTCGGCGCGAGGCGCGGTTGTTCCACCCAGCCGGCTACCCACCGGCACCAGGTCGATCAGCGCACTACCGGCGCGGAGCTGATATAGCCCTTCTTCCTCGACTACCCTTTCGACCGTGCAGCCCAGCAAGTCGCAATAGAATGCCAGCGTCGCGTCGAAACGAGCGCAGCGCAGCACTACATGGTCCAGGCCGCGGAGCTGCAGCGGCCGGCTACTGCCTGTCCTGTTCTGAGTCATCGCCTGCTGTTTCCAAGTGTCCTCGACTTTAGCGCGGTCCAGTACGGCCAACCGGCGCGCGTGCCACCCCGTCGAGTCCATTTCGGGCCCCTGACGCGACCTGCGGCCCCAAGCAGGGACTCGGTGCCCGGCCTCTTCGCCGCAAGGGGCAAAGTGTGAACCCGGTCCGGTAATCAACATAACGCAACTGGAGAATGCCATGTGTAACCGCCCGGGCCGAATTCCAGGGTACTTGGACACGCACATGATCAAACCGCCAATTCCCCATGACGAGACCTTGCGGCTGAAGTCACTGCACTCTTTAAAAGTGCTGGATACGGATCCGGAAGAGCGTTTCGACCGCATCACGCGGCTTGCCCGGCAGATTTTCCGGGTGCCCATCGCACTGGTCAGCCTGGTCGACGGGGACCGTCAGTGGTTCAAGTCGCGCTGCGGCCTGGATGCGCCGGAGACGCCCCGGGAAATATCGTTCTGCGGGCACGCCATCGCCGGGCAGGACGTGTTCGTCGTGCCCAATGCGGCCAGCGATCAACGCTTCTGCGACAACCCGCTGGTGCTGAATGAGCCCTCGATTCGCTTCTATGCCGGTTATCCGCTGCAGGCACCGAATGGTTCGCGCCTGGGCACGCTGTGCATCATCGACCGCGAGCCCCGCGAGTTCGGCCCTGAAGACGCTGAGACCCTGAAGAGCCTCGGCCAGATGGTGGAGGCAGAGTTGTTTTCCGTGACCTTGGCCACGACCGACGAACTGACCGGACTGTCCAACCGGCGAGGTTTCACGATGCTGGCCCGCCACGCCCTGGTCTTGTGCCATCGCCAGGGCCTGCCGGCGACGCTGGCGCTGTTCGATCTCGATGGCTTCAAGCAGATCAACGATGACCTGGGCCACGAAGAAGGCGACCGCGTGCTGGTGGAATTCGCCCGTTGCTCGGTGAAGGCCTGCCGTGAATCCGACGTGATCGGCCGGCTCGGTGGCGACGAGTTTTGCGGGTTGTTCGTCGGCAGCCGTCAAGAGAACCTGGCGCCGGCCTTCGCGCGGCTGGCCGAAAACATCCAGAAGGCTAACGAGACGCGCGATCCCAGCTACGCAATCAGGTTTTCCGCCGGCGCAGCCGTTTTCGAACCCACGGAAGAACCGGACCTCGACGAGCTGATGCGCCGCGCCGACAAATCCATGTACGCGCGCAAGCGCGAGGGCTCGAAGGCGGCGAGTCGTTAAACGAGCCGCCCGTTCGCAGGCGCCGCGCTTGCCGGGCCTGCGAAGAGAGCCCGCCGATCCGGTCAGCTCAGGTCGACGGCGAGTTTCCGCAGCAGGTCCAGCGGGACGATCTCCAGCGCCCGCCGGTGCGTGCCCTGAAGTAATACGCGCGGTGCCATGTTGTTGTCGTGGGCTTCGAGCCAGCGTGACGCGCATAGGCACCAGCGGTCGCCTGGTTGCAGGCCGGGAAAATTGAATTCCGGCAGCGGCGTCGACAGATCGTTGCCACGAAACCGGGTGAACTCCAGGAATTCCCTCGTCACCTGGATGCAAACCGTATGGGAGCCGAAGTCCTGATCGCCGGTATTGCAGCAACCGTCGCGGAAGAAGCCCGTCACCGGACTATCGCTGCAGGTTTGCAGCGGCTCGCCGAGCACGTTGACCGGTTCGTCCATGGTTCAGCCTTGCCCAAGCTTGCCTGACAGGCCGGTAATACTAACTGCTAATGGAGCAGCCAACAGGCTGTCCGGTGGGAAGGCGTGAGCGGCGATCCGCCGCAGGGGCGGACCGCCGCGCTGTTGGTCTTGGCACTGCGTCTAGCTAGGCCGCCTGGCTGTCTTTCTGGCGCGCCTTGCGAGCCGCGCGACCGTCCAGCAACGGGACCGGTTCGAGGACCCAGTTGCCTGAGGTCCGGCGCGCCGGCGACGGAATGGCAAATGCGGTGGTCTTGCCGTTGCGCCGCTCGAATTCCTCCCAGTCGATTCGCCAGCCCTTGTCGTCGAACTTGGCCAGCCACTCCCGGTAAGCCGCAATGGGCGAGTCAGACGGCACCAGCACCTCTTTGGTGTTGGATACCGGCGTCATTCGCGGATGGAGCTCGTTCAGGATCTGGATATCCTGGCCGGCGATAACCTTGTTACGGGCGTGTATCGGCCCGTCTTTCGCCGGATCGAGCAGGAAGTTGCGCATGTTCAGGAAGAAAATGCGGGTCTTGTTGACATCCACGGGCTGTTCGAAGAAGTACTGCCGAAACATGTTGGGCGGATCGACGATGATGTAAGTGGGCATGATGTTCGGCCCATAGGTGCCGCCGCCCGCTTTCACCGTACTGCGCGATGCTTTGACCTTGCCCCACGG
>CAZTIB010000011.1:0-13991 GCA_964613615.1 uncultured Chromatiaceae bacterium | reverse complement strand
TTGGGACAATTATCGACAATGACAGCAACCCGGTGGTGGGCCTGGCCCAGCGGCCCAGCAACACGACCTGCCTGGCCCCGCCGCGGCCGACGGCCGGTGCCAGCGTGGCAACGGAAGATCCGTTCCCTGCGTCACCGGGTTTCAGCGCCGTGACCAAGATTCTGCAGGCGCCGGGCGACGGTTCGCGCTGGTTCGTGCTCGAGCGCCAGGGCGTGGTTCGTGTGTTCGACGTCACGAACGCGGCCAACCCGGATGATTATCTCGATATTTCAACTTCTGTGCTCAGCGGCGGCGAGCGAGGTCTGCTGGGCATGGCTTTTCACCCCAACTTCCCGGCGACGCCGGAGGTTTATCTCTCTTATACGGGCGTGGGCGGCGGTGCTTCACGAATTTCCCGGTTCATTCTCAACGACACGGACGATCCAACCGGCTTCACCGAGCAACTGCTGCTGACGGTTGACCAGTTCGCCGGTAACCACAACGGCGGCGACATTGCCTTTGGCCCGGATGACTCATTGTATATAGGCCTCGGCGACGGGGGCGGTGGTGGTGATCCCAATGACACCGGCCAGGACACCACCAACCTGCTGGGCTCGATGCTGCGCGTGGATGTGCTCGGTGTTGCCTTCCCCGTGCCCGGCTACGAGGTGCCGTCTGACAACCCGTTTTTCGCCGGCGACGCGAAGTGCGGGCCCACGAGAAATAACGGCATCAATTGCCCGGAGATATACGCCTGGGGCCTGCGCAATCCGTGGCGGTGGAGCTTCGACGAACCCACCGACCAGCTTTGGCTGGGAGATGTGGGTCAGGGCACCTGGGAAGAAGTCGACATCATCGAACGTGGTGGCAACTACGGTTGGGATTGCCGCGAAGGCGCGAATAACTTTGAGCTGGCCGGCTGTCCCGCCGGCGGCCTGATCGACCCCGTCAGTGAATACCAGCACACGAACGGCAATGCGTCCATCACCGGCGGCTTTGTTTATCGCGGCACGACCATTCCCGATCTGTTCGGCCGGTACGTCTTCGCCGACTTTAGCTCTGGGCGCATCTGGGCGCTGCAGGACGATGGGCTCGGCGGTTACACGAACGAGTTGCTGATCGATACGCCGTGGAACATCTCCGCCTTTGCGCTGGGCGAAGATGACGAACTGTATTTTGCGGATTTCTCTAACAACCGGATCCGTCGCATGGTTGCCGGCGGCGGCGGTACCCCGGATACGATCCCGGACGATCTCGAGGCAACCGGTTGCGTCGACACGAACGATCCCACGCAGCCGGCCGCGGGTCTCGTGTCCTATGCGCCGAATGCACCCTTCTGGTCCGACGGTGCCGCCAAGGGCCGGTGGATGGGGCTGCCCGACGGCACCACCATCGACATCGACGGCAGTGGCGACTTCGTGTTCCCGAACGGCACGGTCATCATGAAAAATTTCGAACTCGGCGGCCAGCTGATCGAGACCCGTCTGTTCATGCGTCATCCGGACGGCGTCTGGGCCGGCTATACCTACGAGTGGAACGACGCCGAAACCGTCGCGACCCGCGTCAGGGGCGGCAAGCTCCGCAACGTGGGTGGCCAGGACTGGATCTACCCCAGCGAAGGCGAGTGCATGCAATGCCACACCAGCGCGGCGGGCTTCAGCCTCGGGCCGGAGGTCGCACAGCTGAACGGCGACCTGACTTACCCGAGCACCGGCATTTCGGCCAACCAGCTCGAGACCCTGGAGCACATCATGATGTTCACCAACCCGCTGCCGGGCCCGGTGAACTCGTTACCGGCCCTGGCAGACCCGGCCGACGGCAGCGAGTCACTGTCGGATCGCGCGCGGGCTTACCTGCATACCAACTGTGCGCAGTGTCACCGTCCGGGAGGGCCCACGCCGACGAACCTGGACTTCCGCTACGACACCGCGTTGGCGAATATGAATGCCTGCGACGTGGTGCCGAACGCGGGTGATCTCGGCATCGGGCCGAACGCGCGGGTGATCGCACCCGGCAGCGCCGCCAACTCCGTGTTACCGGCGCGCATGAACGTGCGCGACATCAACGGCATGCCGCCGCTGGGCTCGCACGTCATCGACGCCGCCGGCCTGAGCCTGATCAACGCATGGATAGGCGGACTGGCCAACTGCAACTAGCCTGTCCCGGTTGACCCGCTTCGCGGTGGATCCTGTTACTGTCAATGGGATTCCACGACTGAGTGTCATGATCATCCGCGTGCCAAAGCGTTTTACCCCGGACTGGTGGCTGTGGATGTCCACCGGCGTCTTCCTGTTCGGGGGCGCCGCTGCAGGCGCGCTGTACTGGTTGGACATATTCAGCGATCTGCGAATTCTGCTGGTGGTGTTTATTGCCGGCTCCGTGGCCGGCGACGTGATCCTGGCACTCGCCTTTGAGGCTGTGGCGCCATCTGCAGTGACCCTTGGCCCGGGAGAGAGGGCAACCAGCAGCGACGAGTTAACAGAGCTGGGTACCGTGGTTTCGGGTTTTGACGCGAGCCCGGTCGGCAAGATTCGAATTCGGGGCGAGATCTGGAGGGCGCGGTGCGGGCAGAATTCCTCACTGACGCTGGAGCGTGGAGTGCGAGTCAGGGTCCTGGAACGAGAAGGGCTCACGCTGCTGATCGCGCCGCATTAATTACGCCAGGCCAATGCCGCTCCAACGGAGCGCGCCGGGAAAACCTTCGGTAGTGCCAGCCTTATTGTGTTGCCACGCGTATAACGCGTGCTACAGGGAGTTCTTGTAGATCTTGCCGTTCTTCATGATCAGGCGGATGTTGTTTTCGTAGTCTTCCAGCACGCGCACGTCGGTCAGGGGATCGCCATTGACGATCAGCAAGTCCGCATAGGCGCCCGGTTGAATGACGCCCAGTGGCCCGTCGGGATAGGGGTTCCTGGGCCCCGTCAGGGCCAGCAGTTCCGCGTTGTAGCTGGTGGCCTGCTTCAGGATTTCCAGCGAGTCGAACCAGCGCAGCCGGTAGCCGAATTCCTTCACGGCTGCTTCGTAGGCCCGCAGTGAACCAAAAGAATCCGTGCCGAAGGCAACGGGGATGCCGAGCTTCTTCGCGGTGGTCATCAGGTTGTCGACGCCGCTCATCACAAGCGCAGATTTGCGGCTGCGGGCCGACGAAGCCTGTGCCTGGGCGGCATAGATTCGCACGAAGCCAAAAGACTGGGACGACAGGTACGCGTTTTCCGCTTTCAACCGCTTCAGCGTGGGTTCTGTCAGCAAGTGGCCGTGCTCGATGACTTTCACGCCGGCGTCGAGCGCCCGGTTCACGGCTGCATCCGTGTAGGCGTGCACGGCCACATAAGTGTTCCAGTCTGCCGCCGACTCCACTGCCGCCCGCAGTTCCTCCACGCTGTACTGGGTGGTATCGATGGGGTCGTATTGCGACGAGATGCCGCCGCCCGCCATGACCTTGATCTGCACGGCGCCCTGGCGCAGCGACTCGCGCACCGCGCGCCGGACCTCGGCCGGCCCGTCGGCGAGAAGTTCGTAGCGCTGCGAGTTCGGATTCACCGGGCCACCCAGGTTCGGGTGCGGGTCTGTCAGCGCGCGCAGATCGCCGTGCCCGCTGGTCTGGGAAATAATCATGGCCGAGGTGTAGATGCGCGGCCCGTCCACGAGGCCCTCGTTGATGGCGCGCGCCAGGCCCTGCGATGGGCCGCCGATGTCGCGCACCGTCGTCCAGCCCCGCAGCAAGACTCCCTGGGCGGCTTTCACCGACAGCGCGGTGACATAGCTCGGGTCTTCACGGTAGATCTCGGTGGGATTCATCGGCAGCGCGAGGTGGGTGTGCGCGTCGATGATGCCGGGTATCAAGGTTCGGCCGCCGGCATCGATGACTGTCACATCGTCGCCCGCGCTCGCGTCGGCGCCGATGGTTTTGATCAAATTGCCCTCGACCAGCACGTTCAGCGCGGGCATGGCCTTGTCGCTGGTGCCGTCCCACACCCTGACGTCGCGAATCAGGATCTGCTGTGGTGCCTTGGTCTCGGGCTCTGCCCTCGTGTGCCCACCTGCATTAACCGCCGTCGCGGACAGTGTCAGCAGGCAAGCAAGGAGGTTCCGCAAGATTTGCCGGTGTCGATTCATCGCGCTGCGCTCCCGGTTGGGCAGTTTCGCTGCGGCCGACGTTACCCCCTGGCCGGGGTCGGTGTCGATGACGACGGGATCTTCGCAGGGGCAGGTTGCGCCGGCACTCATGAGGGCCGCGGGCAGGTGATGAGGACCACGATGAAGCTGGTTCCCGCGCGCGAATGCTGGCCGTTTCCGGCAGGACGGGAATTAACATAAATCCGTCGAGATGGTAGTGGTGGGAAAATCTTTTTAAAACAAAGTGTTATTGTTCATCAGTCTCCTCGCACAGAGAATTTGCCAATCAGGCCCGTAGCTTGCGTAATGGCCCGCAGGCTCCTACACTGTTAACACGATGACGCAACGCGCGAGAAGCGCGAGGCGTCATTTTTTTTTGCCGATACAGGCCAGAAAAAGAACAACGCGACTAAAAAAGAAGAATTATTGGAGCGTATGGAAATGATTTTGCGTAACGGATTGCTTTCGCTGACGGCTATTGCCTTAACTGCCCTGCCTCAGCTCGCTCCTGCGGCGATTGTCGAACTCGCACTGGTTATTGACGGTTCCGGCAGCATCAGTGGCCCGAATGGAAACGACCAGACCACTCCTCCCGACTATGGGGACTTTGGCCTGCAACTGGACGGATATCGCAACGTATTTGAGGGTAATTTTTATACGAACGTTATCGCACCGAGCCCATTCGACACACTCGTGGTGGCCGCCTATGTTTTTTCTGGCGGAGCTTCGTTCACCATTACCTCAGGGAACGACGTGACCACAATTGAATTCCCGGTTTACAGTTTTCTGGACTGGACGGAAATCAATAGCGACGCAGACGCCGCCGCCTTCGGTGCGCAGTTCGACCCCTCAGTCATTCCGCAGCCGGGCGGCTCGACGAATACCAGCGCAGCGCTGGATATCGCCCTGAACGGTGGTGCTGTCGGGTGCCCGGACGCTAGTGCGTGTTTCCCCGCTGCACCCCTGGCGCCGCCATTCCAGAATCTCGTCGACGGATTGTTGACCAACGGTTACGACGGCGAAAAACTGATCATCGATATCTCGACGGATGGCGTGCCCACGGAACCGACCGGCGATGGAACTCCGAACGACACGGATGATGCCCTGGCGATTGCCGCGGCGGATAACGCGCGCGCTGCCGGCGTGACGGTGAACGCCATCGGCGTTGGTGGTGTCGACGCGGCTTTCCTCGAGGCACTGGTCGGTTTGAATCCCGCGGCAGCGGAAAACGCCGGCTTCTTCCTGACTGCAGACGGTTTCGAAGAATTCCAGGATACGCTTGAGCAGAAAGTGGGCATCGAGCTGGAAGTCATTCCGGTTCCGGCCGCGCTGCCATTGTTCATGTCGGCACTTGGTCTGTTGGCGTGGGTAAGGCGCCGCGCCGCCTGAGGCTCCCTGCTTAGAAGCCAGGCGCGAACAAGCCCCGGCGCGGTCGACGCCGGGGAGTCACTAGAGCATTCAGAGTGCCTGCGGCCCGGGCGCTTTGCCGTGCGGCACTTCGATTTCGCGACTCTGTTTCCAAGCCCTGGTCGTCGCGCCGGGGATGTCGGGACTGGCATCAGGCTCGCAGTTCATGCCCGGTGTGCGTGGGGATATGTCCTGCCGGTCCTATAATATTGGGAACGCCTGCAGCCAACAGTAATGAGCCATGGATTTCGAACTCCGACAACGGGGCCGCGCCACCATAGATTTTCTGGCTGACCTCGCGGCCTGGGCGGGCAGCAGGGCGCCGGCCATCAACAATGAGCTGGTTGCCCGGGGCCTCGACCCCGAGAATCTCGACGCCGATCTGGATGCCCGTCTCGACCAGGTCGATGCGGGCATGGCCGACTCTGGACCGTTTTTCGCGTGGTCGCAGCTTGGTGAATGGCTGTCTGAACGCCACGGTGATGCGGCCATCGCCGCCTTCGAGGAAATCCGTGCCGATCTGGTGCCCGACCTGGATCAGCTCCAGCGCGGGCCCGCCACGCTGGATCGGCAGATCGGCGATGACGTGCCCGACTACTTTCGCGGCGTGGAGTTTCACCGCACCCGGGGCGGCTGGGATGGTCACCTGTACCAGGGCTTTATTCACGGCGAACTGATTCACAAGAAATACGTGGCGAAGAACTACCCGGGGGACATCTTCGGCCAGCGGCGCCAGATCCTGGCAGAGCTGCCGCGGCAAGACTACCGGCGGATTTTCGAGATGGGTACCTCCAGCGGCCATTTCACGATCCCGCTGCAGGAGACCTTCCCGGACGCGCAGCTCACCGGCTGCGACCTCAGCGCCACCATGCTGGAACACGCCCAGCGCGTGGCCAACGAACGCGGCTGGGCCTGGCGGCTGTTGCAGGTACCCGCGGAAGACACGGGCTTGCCCGGCGAAAGTTTCGACCTGGTCGCATCCTTTATCCTGCTGCACGAGTTGCCCGACGCCGCCATCCGCGCGGTGTTTCGCGAAGCCTTCCGGTTGCTCGAGCCGGGCGGCGACATGATCATGAGCGACGTGCGCCCGTTCCGCGACATGGACCGGCTTACGGAGTGGCGCGCCTACTACCTCGCGGTGCACGGCGGCGAGCCGCACTGGCGCGACGCGGCCACCATCGACCTGGCGGCCGCGGCAACCGAGGTGGGGTTCACCGATGCCCGCAGTTACGGCCTTGAACCCATGCGCTACCCGTGGGTGACAGTTGCCCACAAGCCGGGTTAGCGGCATGCCGCCCAGGGGTATCGAATCGCGCCTGTATCAAGCCCTCGCCGCGCTGGCCGAGGAACTGTGGGTGGCGAAAGATCGGCAGCGGGCGCTGGAAGCCATCCTGAGCCGCAACGGCACCGATGTGCACGCCGAGTTGGAACGTTTCCAGCCGGATGCAGATTTGTCGGCCGAACTCGACGCGGAGCGCCAGCGTTTCATCGCCGCAGTGATGGCACCGTTCGGCGAGGACAATGAGTCGGCTTGAAGAGCTGAAGGCCGACCGTGCAGTGAGTGTACTGAGACCCAGCGAAGCGCGCTTCGATGCCCACGTGCCGGTGCTGATCATTGGCGCCGGCGGTTGCGGGCTTTGCGCCGGTCTCGCCGCGCGGCAGGCAGGCGCCGAGGTCCTGGTGCTCGAGCGCGACAAGAGCGCACTGGGGACCACGGCCATGTCCACCGGCCTCATCCCGGCCGCGAGTTCGCGTTTTCAACGCGAGCAAGGCATCGAAGATTCGCCGGCACGCTTTGCCGCCGACATCATGGAGAAAACGCACGGCCAGACGGACGAGGCCATCGCGCTGGCGCTGGCGAAAGAGTCGGCACGCACGTTGGAATGGCTGGCCGACGACCACGATGTGCCGCTGTCATTGGTGACCAGCTTTCTCTACCCTGGCCATTCGGTGATGCGCATGCACGGTACGCCGAACCGCACCGGGAGCGAGCTGATGGGTGCGCTGATGCGGGCGGCCGGGCGTGCAGACCTGGATGTCGTCACCGAGGCCACGGTGACGGACCTGTTCGCCGATGAAACCGGGCGCATCTTCGGGGCGCGCAGCACGCGGCCGGATGGTGAAACGGAAGACATCGGCTGCGACGCGCTGATCCTCGCGTGCTGTGGTTTTGCCGGCAACCCGGAAATGATCGCCGAGCTGATTCCCGAAATCGTGCCCGCCGAGTTCTATGGCCATCCCGGCAACAAGGGCGAGGCGATCGCATGGGGCCGCGAACTCGGGGCAGCCCTGGCCGATATCCGCTCTTACCAGGGCCACGGCGGCCTGGCCAAAGGTTACGGCGTGCCGATCCTGTGGCCCGTGATCATCGAGGGTGGCTTCCAGGTCAACAAAGCAGGACGGCGCTTCGCAAACGAGGCGCGGGGCTACTCGGAACAGGCAGTGGACGTGCTGGCCCAGTCCGGTCACGTCGCATTTACGATCTACGACGCGCGGCTGCACAAGCTGATGCAGGAATTCGACGACTACCGCGATGCAATGGACGCGGGCGCTATTCGCACCGCGCCGGACCTGGAGGGCCTGTGCGAACTCACCGGCGTTTCACTGGAAGGTCTGCGCGACACCATGGCCGAGGTGGCTGCAATGGTCCGCGGCGAAAGGACTGACACACTGGGACGCGACTTTACGCAGAAACCCATGCTCGAGCCGCCGTACTATGCGGTGCGTGTGACCGGCGCACTGTTTCACACCCAGGGCGGGCTGGTGGTGGATCACAGCGGCCGGGTGAAACGGCCCGACGGCAGCCTGTTCCCGAACCTGTGGGCCGGCGGCGGCGCCGCGCGGGGAATTTCCGGTCCGTCTTGCGACGGCTACATTGCCGGCAACGGTCTGCTGACCGCCACCACCTTCGGGCGGCTGGCCGGCGAGAGCGCCGCGGCCATGATCGCGGGCTGATGGCATGGCCGCTGGGTGGCGCCCTGAGGTTGTCAGTGAGGCCAGGCCATCAAGGCGAGCCGCAGCTGAGATACGCTGAACCGGCTTTTTCCAGAGACGCCTTGCTGCGCGAGTCATTGATTCCGATGACGATGAACCAATCATTTTTTCAGGCCGCCGGCCGCCGAGGATCGCGATGACCGGCTTCCTGGCGTGGCTCTTCGTCGCCTTCCTGTGCGGTTCATTGCCGTTTTCCGTATGGGCGGGTTGGCTGTTCCTTGGCAAAGACGTCAGGGTCTTCGGCGATGGTAATCCCGGCGCCGCCAACGTGCTGCTCGCGGGCGGTCGGCACTCGGCTGTAGTTGCCCTGATCCTGGAATTCACAAAGGGTGCGGCGCCGGTGGCGCTGGCTACTTTCGTGGCCGGTTTCACCGGCTGGCAGTTGGCGTTGATTGCGTTGATGCCGATCGCGGGTAATGCCTTTTCACCGTTCCTGATGGGCCGCGGCGGAAAATCCGTGGCCGTGAGTTTTGGTGTCTGGAGTGGTCTGACCTTATGGGAGGGCACTGTCGCCGCAGGCTTCTTCCTCTCGATTGGCTTTTTACTATGTGGGTTCAGTGGCTGGGCCGTGATGTCGGCCATGCTGGGCCTGTTGATTTACATCTTGTTTATCCCGAGCATCTGGTACGAGTTCCCGGTGCGCCCGGAGTTGTCGGTCCTGATGTGGTTGTGGCTGGGCAATCTCGCCGTCTTTGTCTGGAAACACCGGAGTGACCTGGCGGGCCCACCGGATTTTCGCTGGCGGAAGAAACCCACGCCCCGACTTTAGCGCTGCAGCCGTGACTCTCGCTGCGCGCCGATGACTATTTTTCCAGCAGCGGGTCGACGAACGCTTCGCGCCAGCGGCGGAGCTTCTCGGCGAGTTGTTCCTGTTCGATCAGGAATGCATCGTGGCCCTGTGGTGCATCGAGCACCGCAAGTTCGGCGTTGGGTATTTCCTCCGCCAGCTCTCGCTGCTCTTCCAGCGGGTACAGGACGTCCGTAGTGATGCCCACCACCAGGGTCGGTTGGCAAATGCTGCGCAACACGTCGAAGTAGTCCCCGCGGCCTCGGCTCACGTCGTGCGTGTCCATGACGTCGGTCAGGTGCACGTAGCAACGGGCGTCGAAGCGCTCCACGAGCTTCCGGCCCTGGTGCCGCAGGTAGCTTTCCACCTGGAAGCTGTCGCCGTCTCCGGTATCGGCACGGTCGCGTCCAAAACGGTCACCAAATTCTGCGAACGATCGGTAGGACACCATCGCCATCATCCGCGCCACCGACAAACCGCCGGTGGGCGGATTGTCTGACTCGTAGCGACCGCCCTGCCAGCGAGGGTCGCTATATATGGCCTGCCGCTGCGCTTCGCTCCAGCCGATGCACCAGGCAGAGTGCCGTCCGCCCACGCCGATGGGTACGATGCCGCGCACGTAGTCGCCGTGAAAGGCCCATTCGAGCGTCTGCATGCCACCCAGTGAGCCGCCGATGGCGAACGCAACCTGGTTGACGCCGAGGCCTTCCAACAGTGCGCGGTGCAAAGCCACGGTGTCGCGCACCGTCGTTACTGGAAATGCGTGACCCCACGGTTCGCCGGTGTCCGGATTGGTGCTTACCGGCGATGCGGTGCCGTAGGGGGAGCCCAGCACATTCGCGCACACGACGAAATCGCGGTCCGTATCCAGCGCCCGGCCGGGCCCCAGCAGTTCCGACCACCAGTCGTCCGCTTCCGGGTTGCCGGTCAACGCATGGCAGATGACCACGGCGTTCGTGCCCGCCTCGTTCAGCGTGCCCCAGCTGCGGAAGGCCACCGGCACGTCGCGCAGCACGGTGCCGCCCTCGAGGGTGAACTCGGGAATGTGAATGATCTCCGTGCTCATGCCAGTCGCCCGTCCGGGCGCGAGTCGCTACCCGCGCGCCGCGGCCAGGCCCTGGTCGAGATCGGCCAGGATGTCGTCGATGTGCTCGATACCCACGGCCAGGCGTACCAGGCCGGGCGTGATACCGGCACTGGCCTGCTGTTCCTCGTTGAGCTGCGAGTGGGTGGTTGTGGCCGGGTGAATCGCCAGGCTTTTCGCATCGCCCACGTTCGCCAGGTGGGAGAACAGTTCCAGCCCTTCGATGAAGGCCCGTCCTGCTGCCTGCCCGCCGTTGATTTCAAAAACCACCATCGGCCCACCCATGCCGCGCAGATACTTCTCGTTCAGCGCGTTGGCCGGATCGCCGAGCAGACCGGGATAGCGCACCCGGTCCACCTGCGACTGTTCCTTCAGGTACTCCGCTACGCGTCGCGCATTCTGGCAGTGCCGCTCCATTCTCAGCGGGAGCGTCTCTAGTCCCTGTGCGAACATCCACGCATTGTCGGGACTGATGCACGCGCCGAGGTTGCGCATTGGGACCGTGCGCATGCGCAGCAGGTACGCGATGGGCGCCAGTTCGTCCGGCAGGTCCTGCGCCCAGCGCAGGCCGTGATAGCTGGAGTCCGGTTCGTTCATCAACGGGAACTTGTCGCTCTTCCAGTCAAAGCCCCCGGCGTCGAGCACGATCCCGCCGATGCCGTTGCCGTGGCCGCCCATCCATTTCGTAAGCGAGTTCACGACGATGTCGGCGCCGAAGTCGATGGATTTCTGCAGCACCGGCGTGGTGAAAGTAGCATCGACGATCAGTGGCAGCCCGTGGGCGTGAGCGACATCGGCCACCGCCTCGATATCCGTCACATCACAGGCGGGGTTTGACAGCGTTTCACAGAACAGCGCCTTCGTGTTGTCGGTAATGGCCGCGGCGAAGGCCTCCGGGTCGTTCGCATCCACGAAGTTCGTCTTCAGCCCGAACTGCGGGAACAGATCGTTGAACATCGTGAAGGTGCCGCCGTACAGGTTGCCGGCGCTGACGATTTCGTCGCCGGTCCGGGCGATGTTGTTGATCGAGTTGAAGATGGCTGCGGTGCCCGACGCGTGAGCCAGCCCGGCGGCCGCCCCCTCCAGGGCCGCGACCCGCTGTTCCAGCGCGTCCTGGGTCGGGTTCATGATCCGCGAGTAGATGTTGCCCAGCTCCTGCAAGCCGAAAAGCTTCGCTGCATGCTCGGTGTCGTCGAAGACGTAGGCGGCAGTCCGGTAAATAGGCAACGCGCGTGACTTGGTAACGGGATCGGGACTCGCGCCGGCGTGCAGGCATAGGGTTTCCAGTTTCACGGGTGTTTCTCCAGTGGCCGCGCGCACAGACGTTGGCAGCCGGGCTGTTATTGGTTCTTCAGCGCATTATTGTAAACAAGTCCCGGAACGGACGGTAAACCCCTGCCCGGCGCCGCGCACTAACGTTGTGGACGTGACTCGATGAATGTGGATGAGCAGGCAGATACAGAACTGGTGCGGCGCTTTCAGCGCGGCGATGAGGCTGCCTTTCACGCCATCGTGCGCCGCTTCCAGGACCCGGTTTACCGGTTGGCGGCGGTGTGGCTGGACGATGCCCAGCAGGCCGATGACGCGGTGCAGGAGGTATTTCTGCGCAGCTTCCGCGGTCTGCGCGGCTTCCGCTTCCGCTCGGCGCCATTCACCTGGTTGTACCGGATGACGAAGAACGTGTGCTTTGAATTCAACCGCAAGCGGCGACCGGAGGCCCTGGAGCATGAGCCGCGGGATACCGCCGCCGGGCCCGAAGGTCAGGCTGCCCAGGTGGAATCGGCGCGACGGGTGCGCGAACTGGTCGCGGGGCTGCCGGCGCGGCAGCGCGAGGTGGTGCTGCTGCGTATCTTCGAAGACCTGTCGGTGCGGGAGACCGCGCGCGCGATGGGTTGCCGGGAAGGTACCGTGAAGGCGCTGTTGCACAAGGCCATGCACAAACTGCAGGCGATGACAGACGGGAAGCAGGAACTATGACCGACGACATCAATGAATTGCGGCGTCAGTACCAGGCAATCGAGGCACCACCACATCTCGCTCGCCGGATCGACGCGAGGCTTGCGAGTCGCCGGCCTGCGCCACGGGCCTGGTGGCCGGCCGTAGCCGCGGCGGCGTGCCTTGCATTGTTGGTTGCCGTGCCGCTGTTGCGCCAACCCCCGGTGGAGCCACAGGCGGCGATGCCGCAAACGCCGTCTCTGACCGTGCTGTCTCGCGTGGCTGCAGCAAAGCCGACCGTTGGCACACCAAATCTGAATCGACTGCGCAGCGTCAGCCCGCCGGCGCCGCCGCCGCGGCCGGTGTTGCGTCCTTTACCCACACCCCCGAGTAACGACGATATGGAAAGCCATCTTATGCAGGAGATATCCCATGACTACGCTTAGACGATTCACCCTGGCTATAGCCGTGAGCCTGATGCTGGCCGTGCCGGCCCAGGCCCAGACACCCCAGGAGCTGCAGACCATGCAGACCTTTCTGGACATCATGACCAGCTACTTCGAAATCATCGAAGCCACGTACGACGTGAGTTCGAGCGAAGAGAAGGCAGCGATCATGCAGATGCAGAAGATCCAGGAGATCTACGAACAGCGCGGCGAGAAGGTGCGCTCGGTAGAGGTGCTGCGCGGCGTGCTGAAAGACAGCCGCAATCCCACCATCCGCAATGCCGCCTACATGCTGATGGGCGATACGCTGAAGGAAGCCGGCCGTGCCGACGAGGCACTGGCCCTGTTGCAGCAGGGTCTGCAGGAGAACATCAACGCGGCGGATTCTCGATGATGGAAGAAATAAGAAAAGGGGTCAGACCCCAATTTCTTTGCAACCACGTCAATCGTCAGCCATGCATTCTGGGGAAGAAATTGGGGTCTGACCCCTTTTCTCGCCAATAAAAAAGGGCCGGCAAAAGCCGGCCCTTCGGTCTCTTCAACTGAGCGTGTGAGCGCTTAGTTGCCGATCTCGGTCTTCCAGAAGAAGTTGATTTCGGCAGAGTAGAGATCAGCACCGTCGGTGTCGTACCAGACCAGCTCTGGCTGGATAATGAAGCGGCCGATCTGCGTGGCACCGCCGAAGCTGAGATACAGGCCGTCGTCGTCGTCGTTGACGTTCGACAGCGAGGAAAGAGCGCCGTCGAAGTCGAATTCGGTGTCAAAGCTGTAGTAGCCGGCGCCACCAATGACCGCGATGCGGCCCGTGATCGGGTAGCCGGCGCTCAGGCCCACCGTGAACCCGTCAACTTCCACGTCTGCGCTCACGTTGCCGACTCCGGACACATTGCCGCCTACGGAGAACTCACCCAGGTACTTGTAGCGGGCGTTCACGCCGAAGTAGTTCAGGAACTGCCAGCCGACCGTGACGCTGCCGCCGATATCGTCATCGTCGTCCAGGTCGTCCACGTCCAGGTTCGAATAGCTGCCACCGGCACCGAACCACAGGCCGTTCTTGAAGATGCGTGTATCCAGGGGATTACTTGAACTCTGGGCCATGGCGGGCTGGGCGATAAAGGCCAGCGCCACCAGTAAAAATGCTGTTGCTTTCATACGACAAAACTCCTTTTTGATTGACCGCTACCCGTAGCGGCGGCGCGACATTAACACAATTCAGTAGACAATCAAGACCGTATCTAAACGC
>CAZTIB010000010.1:0-22729 GCA_964613615.1 uncultured Chromatiaceae bacterium | reverse complement strand
ATTTCCATCAGGGCTTCCAGCGCAGGTATCGCGCCGGCCACGTGCTCGGCAGACACGTTGCCAAGCGCGGCAAATGACAGCCACATCGCGAGCATGCCGGCCATGAAGACGGCCCCAATGCACGTCATGGTCGCGCCGACGATTGCGAACCACAGCTTGGCCCGGAACAAAATGTATCCCAGGCTCAGCGCCGCGCAGATCAGCACGGGCATACTCAGGTAGCCCAGCAGGTGAGGCAGCACGTAGTAGCGCTGCGATCGGAGCGGGTCTGTAAGCGCCGTCATGATTTCCGTTGCGTCGTAAGGATCGTGGCGCAGCTTGAACTGGAATATCTCCGCCGGGCTTTCGATGTGCAGTGCGAATACCGCCATGAACATCAGCGGGAACACCACGAGCGATAGACCGCCGACGGTTCGCAACGTGGAAGCTGGATTGAAGCGCATTTTTCCGACTTGCCTGAAGCGCTGCCCTTCGCTTACCCGGGCACCTTGACCCGGAACAGCACTGCGTATAGCACGGGCACCACGCCCAGCGTCAGCACGGTGCCGAACAGCAGGCCCGAAGCCATGTTAATGGCCATGGAAAAGAACAGCGCGTCCTGCGACAGGATCAGCGGCATCAGGCCGAGGATCGTCGTGACCGTCGCCATCAGGATCGGGCGCAGGCGGGTCACCGCCGCGTCGATGATGGCCTCATAGGGTTCACCGCCTTCGTTGCGCACCACGTCGATCCGGTCGATCAGCACAATGCCGTTGTTGATGATCACCCCGGCCAGGCTCAACAGGCCCAGCAACGCGAAGAAATCGAAGGGCGCACGCACCAGGCTCAGGCCGATGAAGGCGCCGGTAAAGGCCAGCGGAATCGTAATGAAGATGATCAGCGGTCGCCGGAAGGAATTGAACTGCCAGATCAACAGTACCACGATGCCGGTGATGGCCAGTGGCATCGTGCGGGTGAGCTGAGCAGTGGTGTCGGCGCCCGTTTCAATCTCACCGCCCGGCTCCCAGTGGTAGTCCGGACCCAGCTCAAGGGCATCGATCATCGGTAGCGTGGCGGCGAGCAGCTCGGGCGCCAGCAACGTCTCGTGTTTCGCTTCAACTGTCAGGCAACGCTCCTGGTTACGCCGGCTGACGCGAAACGGCGCCCATTCGCCGGTGATATCCGCGATCTGCGGCAGGGGTACCAGCTCGCCGGTGGCACTGGAGGTGACCTGCACGTTCCAGAGATCGCCCGGGCTGCGCCGTTCTTCAGGCAGGTTGCGCGCCACGACAGGAATGGCCAGGTCGCCTTCCCGGTAGACGGTGATCGGCAACCCGTCCATCTGCGTCATCAGCGCCCGGGCCACATCGCGCGACGACACCTGGGCGCGGCGCGCGCGGGCCTGGTCGACCACAATGCGCGCCTTGGGCACCGGGTTCTCCCAGTCACTGATCACATCGAGACTGCCCGGCATCGCGCGCAGCTCATCCACGAGTTGCTGGCCTTTCGCTGCCAGCACGCCGATGTCCGGCCCGTACAGCCGAATCTCGACGAAGCCCGGCTCGGCGGAACCCATCCACATTTCCTTCACGCGCCCCATGGCTTCGGGGACCTCATCGAGAAAATGCTGCCTGAGGCGCTTAACCACCAGCGGTGTCTGCTCGTAACTTTCGGTGTTCACGACCAGGAATGCGACGTGCGGATTTGGCTGCACCGGGTCGAGCACCAGGAAAAACCGCGGGCCACCCGTGCCCACGTAGGCAATGGTGCTCGTGACTTCGGGATTCACTTCTTTGTCCAGCAGCCACTCGTTCACGCGCTGCACGGTTTCGTCCGTGGTATCGATACGGTAACCGGCCGGCAGGTCGACGTAGACCAGGAACTGGTTGCGGTCGCTGGTGCCGAAGAACTCGCGCGTCATCTGCGACGCAAGGAACAGACCCCCCGCGATTGCCGCCACGGCGCCGAGTACCACGACAAAGCGAAAGCGCAGCATCGCCTGCACGAAGACCCGGTAGACCTGGTAAAACTTGCCACCATAGGCGTCGGCTGGTGTCTGCGAGGTATCGCTTTTCGCCGGCGCGTCGACGGTCATGAACCAGAAACACATGGCCGGGGTCACGTACATAGATAGGAACCAGGAACCCAGCAGCAGCAGCGTCACCACCATCGGCAGGGAGAACGCATATTCCCCGGTCTGCCCCTGCATCAACAGCATGGGCAGGAACGCAAAAATGGTGGTCAGGGAAGACGTCAGCAGCGGCACCGAGAGAGTCTGGCCAGTCACGATGCACGCGTCGCGCCGGTCTTCGCCCCGCTCCAGCCGGCTGCGAATCTCCTCCGCGATCACGATGCCGTTGTCCACCAGCATGCCCAGCGCGATGATCGACGACGCGATGGACACGCGCTCCAGCTCGATACCGAACAGGCGCATCAGGATCAGGCCAAACAACATGGTCATCGGTACGAAGGAGCCGACGATGAGCCCGGTGCGCAGGCCGAGGAACAGCATCACCACGACCAGCACGATCACGAGGGTCTGGTAGACGTTGCTCAGGCCGCCGGCCACCGCGGCCTGCACCAGGTCGGGCTGGAAGGTGGCGTATTCCAGTTCGTAACCAATCGGCAGCCCCGCTTCCAGGCGATCGAGCTTCGCAGTCAGCGCGTCACCAAAGGCCACCGCGTTCACGTTGGGCGTGATGGAGACGCTGATGGTGATCGCGGGCTTGCCGTTGAAGTACACCAGCTCTCGCGGCGGGTCAGCGTAATCACGGACCACCGTGACCACGTCTTTCAGGCGTATGGTTTGCTCGGTGCCCGGGATCGTGATCTCGACGTTCTCGATGTCTTCCGTCGACCTGAAATTACCGGTCGGGCTAACGATCACGTCCTGGCGCGATGCGTCCACGCGTCCGCCCGGCAGCACCACGTTCTGCTCGACCAGGGTATTGACCATCTGCTGCGGCGTGATGCCGAGCCCCGGTAACGTGGTGGCGGAGAACTTCAGAAAGACCCGCTCCTGCCGCACGCCATAGAGGTCGACCCGGCGTATGCCCGGCAGCTCGTACAGGCGATCGCGGATGTCACGGGCCGCAAGCCGCATCTCCGCCATCGAGAAGCCTTCGCTGGTCAGCGCAATGGTCGCGATGGCGGTCAGCCCGAATTCGTCATTGACGAAGGGGCCGATGGTGCCAGCCGGCAAATTCGGCTTCGTGTCGGCCATCCGGTTGCGGACCTGCTGCCAGATCAGGTCCAGGTCGTCGAACTCATCGCGCGTCTCGGCCTGGACGATGACCACGCCGTTCATCGAATCAGACCAGATGTTGTCCAGCTCGGGCAGCGTGCGAAGTTCCGTCTCCAGTTCCCTGGCGATGAGTTCCTCGACGTCGACCGCATCCATACCCGGGAAGAACGCGGTGACCACCACCTCCCGGATCACGATAGGCGGATCTTCCTGGCGCGGGAAATCCAGGAACAGGCTGATGCCCAGCAGGATCACGGTCAGTATGAAGACGACGGTCAGCCGGTTGGCATCGAGTGCAAAACGCGTGATGCTGGACATGGTCGGTGCTCGTCAGTGCCGCTTGCGTGGCAAGCGCCCTAGTCCATCAGCCTGACTTGCTGGCCGTCGCGCAGGAAACTCACGCCGGCCACCACGATGATGTCGCCCGCGGCCAGCCCCCCTTGGACCACGACGTCACCGCCGCGGATATCGCCGTAGGTGACGAGGACCTCCTGCACGGTCGATGTGCCCGGATCGTAGCGGTAGACGACGCTGCCCTCTTGGCCCGGGCGCGCAGCAAGCGCGCCCAGCGGGATCAGGTAGTCCTGCTCACCCGCTGCCCCGCCCAGCAGCAGCGTGACCTCACCGGTCACACCGGGGCGAACCTGCGGATCTTCAGAGTCGATCGCCAGCCTTACCGGGAACGCGTTGCCCGCGCCGGCGACCTGGCTCACCTCACTGACGATGCCGGGAAAAGTGCCGTTCGCAACGGCCGGCAGCCGCACGTTGCCCCTGAGCCCCAGATAGATCGCACTGATCTCCGACTCCGGCACACTGATGGCCGCCTCCATCGCGCCTTCCATGAACAGATCGAAAATCTTCTGCCCGCGATTCACTTGCTGAAACGCATCCACGTGACGCTCAGCGATCACACCCTCGAACGGCGAACGCAACTCGGTCAGGTTCAGGTCGCGCTGGGCGAGACTGAGACGGGAGTTCGCGTAGCTCAGGTTCTGCTGCGCGCCGTCGCGGGCGGCTTCGGCCTGCTCTACGTCCAGCTCGCTGGTGGCACCCGGGGCCGCCTGGTTAACCCGGCGCAGCCGCTCGAAAGTGGCCTCTGCATCCCGCAGTTGTACCTCCGCACCCCGCACAGATGCCTGCGCTGCCTCCACATTCAATCGGTACGCGCTGTCGTCCATGATCGCCAGTACCTGGCCTTTCTCGATGCGGTCACCCACGTCCACCTGCAGCTCGTTCACGATGCCGGCGACTTCGAAGCTGATGCTGGTTACATTCGCGGCTTCGACCACGCCGGAGAAACGACGCGCGCGTCCGGACGCGGGCTGCGCGACCGTGATCGTCCTGACACTGCGAACACTTTCCGCCTGGGGCGGCGGCTCTTCAGCGCAGCCGAACATCGCACAGGCCAGCGTCACCGGGGCCACGACGCGGAGTCTGCGGGCCACGCACAACATGGACATGATCGTGTTCTCCTCTCCGGGCGCCCTTTCTTGTAAGCGAAAGCTTACAGAATCCGGAGCGGAACCGAAACGCGCGGGAGCGGCAGGCGCGCGCTGGTTTTTTGCAGTGCTCGCGGGGCACCGGGAACCTGAAAATACGGCGTCGCTATTCTCGCCGGGCCTGACGGATCGCCTGCGGGTCAGCCGCGCGCGCGGTAAAGCGGGTCCAGTCGAGCCATTGCCCGCTCCAAAGCTCATAACTTGACGCTGTGCCGTCATCCAGTGCAAACAGCACCTTCACCGAAGCCGCCGACGCAATTCGATCGATCTGGTCCAGCGATGCGCGGGCCACGAACGTCTCGTACACGGGTGTGCTCGCCGGATATGGCAAGGCATCGAGGCCCGGGTTCCACGGGGCCAGCGGGAAATCCATCGGCACGCCGTCCACTTCGATGACGAGCGTCGCCGCCTGCGGCCGGTCCTCGTCAAGCAGCGCCCGGTCAACCGTGCTGGCCATGCCGATCCAGAGGTAGTAGTCGCGGCGGCCCATGCGATTGATGTCGATCGGACCGAGATAGGCGTAATCCCGGCCAGCCACCGTTACCCGGTTTACGGAACGGGCGACGACCAGCGGCTCGTGCAATGCCGCGTAGTTCAGCGCCGTTTCCGGGTCGAACCACGAGGTCATCGGGTCACTTGTTACACACCCCGTGGTCAGGAGCAATGCAACGACAAGACCAGCGGGTTTTGCGAAAGTTTTTGCCTGCATCAGAAATCGACCATGTAGCCAAGGTTCAGGAAATAGGCCGAAGTATCCTCGGTATCGTCAATGGTAAAACTCGGATCCGGCTGCAGAGAGACGTCGCTGGTTGACCAGTGTCCGCCGGCTTCGAACTCCAGTCGGTAACGACGCCGCCACTGGTAAATCAGGCGCAGGCTCGGCGACGCGATCCACTCGTCTGTGCCATCTATGTCCCGCTGGCGATACGACATCGCGATTCGCGGGTTAATCCGCAATCCGTCAGTGGCCGGGTAACGGAAATCGGCGATGACGGTGCTCGTATCGGCGGTGCGCGTCACGTAGTGGCGCAAGCCGAAAATAGCCGTGTCCCCGGGCCTGACCAGGCTCGAGCCCACCAGGTTGCTGGTGATAAAGAACTGGGCACCAGTATCCGGCAGTGCGGCGACGCCCGCCGACTCGACCGTGTCATCGACCGTCGAATACGTGACATCGGTATTCCAGTAGAAACGCTCACCCAGTGTTGCGGAGAATCCCAGCGATCCGGAGTGCGCTTCAGCCGTGCGATTCCGCGCCAGGCGCCGGATCTCCGACTCCGAGTACAGGTTGCGCAGCTCGTCCACGCTGGCTACGGGCTGGCCAATGAGCGCGTTGCGAGTGGTCAGGAACGGTCGGGCACCGATATCAAACCTGCCGTTGATCGTCAGGCGATCGTTCGCCCGCCAGTTGCCAATAAACATTGCCGAGTTCAGCACGTTGTACGACACGTCGAAGTCGACGAGACTGACCAGGTTCCACCGCTCCGTCACGAAGCGGGCTTCGGCGCCAATCGCTTCGCGATCCGAAATGCCGTCCACGCGCGCCAGGTTCGTAAACACGCTGAAGTCCCAGAGGTCCGCAACGTTCGTCAGGTCAACGCTGGCCCCGTAAAACACATGATCGGTCTCCGTTGAGTACCGCGGAGAATCCACCGGGAAACCGGTGGTGACATTGATCGTCAAATCCGGTTTCCAGGCATAGCTGACATGGGCGCCATCAAAGCGGCCGAGCACACCGCCCGAGTAACGCGTCTGTCGACCGACTCTCGCGGCGACGCCCGAGTCGTTATCGACAATATCCAGGTACGCATAGGACACCAGCCCCTGGTCACCCGGCCCGTCGTCATCCAGCATGTCGTAGTAGTAGGCTGAATTCATTCTTCCCACCAGGTCGAATCGCTGGCCGCGCCGCTGCGCCACCAGGTCGGCGCGGGAAATAAATGCCGATTGATTGACCGTCTCCTGGTCTTCTTCGTGGAACTGATTCACGTCCCGTCGATAGAACTGGGAAATGCCACCGTAGACTTCCCACGGCGTCGATTCGCGCTGACTGACCGGGCGCAGCTGTTCGCGGCGGCTGGCTTCCGTTATACCCAGCAGGCCGGCCAGTCGCTGTTGCACCCTGGCGGCCTGGGGCCCGTCGGGGAATTCCGCCAGGAAGGCTGCGTACTCGGCCTTTGCATGGGCGAATTGACCTTTTCTCTCCCTCGCCAGCCCCAGGTATTCGCGCGCGTCGGCCCGCTGGCTCACATCGGCTGTCTCGAGTACTTCGGTATAGATCCGAACGCTGCGGTCATAGTCTTGATCGATCAGCGCCGCCCTGGCTTCCGCCATCAGCTCAGTCGTCGCTTCGGGCGTCGATCCTTGCACATCGCCGGAGGCGACACCCGCCGCCACGGCCAGTGCACGACCAGCTTGCGGGCTCGGGGCGGCAGGTGCGGGTAGCGGTGCGGCCCGGGCGTCAGCGCGTTCATCGACTGTCGCAATCGCTACCCAGGCCTGCGGCCAGTCGCCTGGCATCCCGCTCAGTGCCGCACGCGCGTCCGCCTCCGTGGCAAAGAACCCGACGCGCAGTTCCTGCCAGCTTCGCTCGCCGACGGTCGTCTGGCGTATGTACGGGGTGACGGACTTCACGCCGACGAAGGGCGACAGGTCGACAGCCGCGGTCGGCGGCAGGGTGGCGAGGCTGAGCACAAAATAAGCGTTGTCCGTGGCTGGCGTGACCCGGCGCAGGCGCATGGGCGTGCGGTCAGGAATCGCTGGGGGCTTCGGTGTGATGGGCGGATCAGCAGCCATCGACGGTGGTTCCGGGTCGACCTGGGTTCCGGCATCCACGTCGACCCGTATCAGGTTGCCGATCCCTCCCTGGCTCACCGCGAAGCCGACCGGGCGATCGAAGCGCATCGTGAGTGTCGCTTCATCAAGACCGAGCAGCTCGAACTCCACATTCTGCACGTGTCCCAGGTGCCCCGTGCGCGGATTGCGCATTTCACTACGCACTCCACCCAGCAAGCGACGGCACCCTGGTGACAGGGACAGTCGAATCGCCAGTACAGCGCCGCCCCGGCGCGGTGAGTGATCGATGTAACGCATCGCGCAGCCCAGCACGACTTCCGCGGTGGCCGTGTCACCACTTCTCGACATGCGGACATCTTCAATCACCTGGTCGGTAGCCAGTACCGGGCCGGCAAGCAGCGCCGTCGCCAACCAGACGATCCCGCGGCTAGCCGATGCATGGCCCATACCCCGGCGCATGCTCACGGACTCCAGGCCGTCGTGTTGTGGCAGGTATCACATTCCGCGGTGGTGGGAATGTGCTGCGGCGGCTGGCCCATCGCGATCATGCCATTGTGGCAGCTGGAACAGGTGCCGATGACCTGCAGATGATCCACGCCGAGGACCGGCGAGAAAGTGATCGTGCTGTGGCAGTCCTCGCAAATGTTCGTGGCAGGAATGTGATTGGGCGGCTTGCCCGTTGCGGTCACGCCGTTGTGGCACGCGAGACAGTTATCGAAGATGCCGGCATGGTCGAAGCGGGCGGGCACCCAGGCTATGGTGCGATGACAGTCGTCACACTGATCGGAGCTGGGCACGTGGCCCGGCGGCTTGCCGGTGCCCCGCTGGCCGTTGTGACAGCTGCCGCAACTGCCAATGACTTCCAGGTGCGCCATTCGCGCGATCGGGGACCACGACTCGGTGCGGTGGCAGGACTCGCAGCTTTCCGTTGTCAGCGCATGTTGCGGCGGCTTGACGGAGGCGCGAACCAGGCCCGAATTGGTATGGCAGCCGGCGCACTGGGTCGGCGTGCCGACGAAGATGCCATCCGTGTGGCAACCGTCGCAGGTTGCAAAACGGTGGGCCCCATCGAGCCGGAAACCCGTCGTGTAGTGGTCGAAGGATGAACCGTAGCTCGCCTGGGCGCTGCCTGTGCCCGGCAGCAGGAGACTGAACAGCACCACAAGGCCAGGCGCACACCAGCGACCGGATCTCACGCGACATTGGCGATGGCGACGAGACATGTGTCAGAGCGCCTCGATCTCGTTGAAGGATGTCGTGGTGTGACACCGGCCGCAGTCAGTGCCAAACCGCCCTGCATGGGGGTCATCGGGGCGATGACAGGACGCGCATTCGGCCACGGCCGCTGGTGACCCGTCCATCGCCGCCGGCTCGCGATGGCAGGCCGCACAGTTCAGATCTGCATGCGCACCCGTCAGCGAGAAACTTGTCTGCAGCGCATGGTCGAAGCGCCAGACGCCCCAGTCCGCAGGGTTGTGGCAGACCTCGCAGGCTGAACCCAGGCCACCACTATGCACGTCGTCTTTCGCGTGACAGGCCTGACAGTCTGCTGCTGCGTCGTGAAAAGCGGGTGACTGGTGGCATTGCGCACACGCGAGCTCGCCGTGCTGACCGATCAGCGGAAAGACGGTGAGGTCATGGTCGAAGCGAACCTCGACGATCCAGGAGATCTCACCATGACACCCGGCGCAGTCGGCGCCCAGCTGATTCTTGTGCGGATCATTGGGCCCGTGACAACCGGCGCAATCGCGGGGCAGCGGATCCTGCACGTTGGTGACATGGCACGTATCACATCCCAGGGCGCCGTGAGCGCCGTTGAGCCGGAAACCGGACGCCTTCGCGTGATCGAAGCTGACAGTCGTCCAGTTGCGAACCACGTGGCACGACTCGCAGTCGTTGCCGTTCTTCCCCTGGTGGACATCGTCATCGCGGTGGCAGGCATAGCAGTCCGCCCCTTTACGGTCGCGAAAATCTGCCGCTTTGTGACAGCCCTGGCAGGTCAGCCCGGCGTGGCCCCCCATTAACGGGAAGCTGCTCACCTGCAGATGGTCGAAATCGATTCGCGACCAGGCAACCGTGTCGTGGCAGGACTCGCACTGCGGCCCGTTGCCGCCCCGGTGCACGTCGTCGTTGCGATGGCAGGCGACGCAGTCCACGGAATCGAAAGTGTAGGTCTGCTGCTCGTGGCAGGCGTTGCAGCTCAGCACCTCGTGCTGCCCGGTTAACGGGAAGCGGGTGCTGGCATGGTCGAATTCAGTCTGCACCCAGTTCACCGCCGTATGGCAATCCCCGCACAGGGGTCCAAGGGTCCCCTCGTGGGTATCATCCTGGCGATGACAGGCGATGCAGTAGGTATCAGCCTCCCGAAAGGCAAGCCCCTCAACGTGGCAGCTTTCACAATCCGTCTCCGTGTGGGCACCGAGCAACGGAAAGTCCGTCAGCGCATGCGAAAAACTGGCCAGATCGATATTGACTACCTGGGTATCCCGTCCCTCGTGTTCGGCGTGGCAGACGTCGCAATCCTGGCTCCGTGCTTCCGGCACTCGACCGTGATAGCCCATCTGCCGGCGAATGTCGGCGCCCACCTCTTCATGGCAGACCACACACAGGTCGTTTTGCGGCGTGTCCGCTAGCGGTGCGTGACACTGTTTGCAGTCACCTTCGATGTCTGCGTGGCCGGCAATCACCGGTCCCGGCATGATGAACAGCTGCTCGAGGGAATCGGCGCGCGCCACCGCGATGCCGCTAAACATGACCACACACGTCGCAATCCACGTGGCGACCAGGCCCTCGCAGCAGCGGCGGATTTTCGTCAATAGATATGGACCACGACGACGTGAACAATCACTGTCAAAACAAGCAGATAGAAGAAAGGCAAATGCACCTTGTGCCACAGCGAAAACAATCGCTCGTAGGCATTGAATTCGGCCACCCGGCGCACCGCCGACAAATGACCGGCGATGTAACGTCGGGTGGAATCAAACAGTCGATCCTGGTGCTGGGATACCGACGGCGAATACGTACCCTCCGCAATCAGGCGCATTCTTGCGAAGCGCACCAGGCGCATGTACTGAAGCCGAGTGCGAATTCCCATCACGAGGGGCATCTTCAAGCTGCCCCAGATCCCTTTCGGCGGCACCAGCACATGCCGGTCATATTCCGTGATGCGTTCATTCAGTTCCGGTACAAAGGTACCGGCCCGCACGCCCTTCGGCCCCGTCAAGCGCACTCTCGCCAGCAACTCACGTAACTGGGCCCGCCGGCCATAGAGGCCGTGATGAATCTTCGCGTAGATGAATCGGCCGACAAGTCCGCTACCCGCAACCAGCAGCGCCGAGAACAATGCAATCCGGCTGTTCAGCGAGCCGAGTTGAAAATTGCAGTGGTACAGCGCGGTTACGGGACCCAGGATGCCCATCACCATGTGCAGGCGAAAGAAGTCCTTTATCCGCCCGAGAAAACGCAGCACACGCCAGCGTTTTCTGAGCGGATACAACAGCAGCACCAGAATGCAACAGGCGGCAGCAATTCCCAGGAAGTAGCCCAGTCCATGTTCCGCTGTCAGGAACTGGCTGTCTCGCTGGAGCCAGCCCAGCCCCACCAGCACTGCCGCGGTGCTGAAGCCCAGGAGTGAACGATGACGCTGAATGAAGCGCCATATCGGTTTATCCGGCGAATCCAGGCCGGGTATGTCTTCCCACGGGTCGGTGGGGATGTCTGAAGATCTGGCTGCCATAAGCAAATTCGCAGCCGGTCTGGTCGCGGATCATGGCTGAAAAAATGTCAGCAATAACTCAAGACGCGGATGCAAAAACACCCGCTCTCGCCCATCGATTCCCGTCCGCGCCTGGCCGGTGTCTCTAGCGATTGACGCCACGCTAACAAGGGCAACGGAAGTGGACAGCGGACATGAGTCACAAAACCCGAAATCAGCACATAATCGGGCCGCCGCGTAAGAGATAAATAAGAACGGCTGAAAAACGCGGTGCTACAAGGTTAAATACGCGCGCTTGGTGAAGGCCGCGCAGCAGCCCGTGTGAAGACGTTCACAATTTCGAAAAAAGCGCCCACCAACTTTCATGAGCTTACGGCTGATACGTGCACTTATGTCCGTAACAGCTTGCGGCGCCGATCTGGCCAGTCACAGACTCGCCGCTAAAGGACCACTGCAAAAAGAAGTCCAGGGTTTGTTGGTACACCTATGCGGATAGGGACGTCACCATGGATGGTATGCAGTTAGGCGGGTACGGGGTCGCCGCCGTTAGTCCGGCAGGCATCCTGAGCCGTGTTCTCTCCGCTCTCTCCACCACCTTCTCAATTCATTCCACTTCGTTACCCGGGCCAGTCGCGCGGGTAATTGCGTTGTTTTGTGTCGCCGCGAGACGCTGCCGTCTTCGCCGAATTCGTAGAGGTTCCAGCATGCAAGCACGTCAACGGAAACTGTCCAGGGTTATCGGTTCCGTTCTGATCCTGGCCTTGGCCACTAACGGAGCAGTTGCCGGCCCGCGGGAGCAGGCCAAACGTCTACATGACAGGCTTGCCGGCGTGCCACCAACCGCCACGGTGCTGGACTCGATGGCAACCAAGATCCAGGCTGGCGATGCGGTTGATGCGGCTTTGGAGGCAATGGACAACCCGGCCTTCTACAACACGACCGTGCGTGAATTCGCGACGCCGTGGAGCAATCGCGAAGCCTCGGTCTATGCCGAACTGGACGATTCGACCGCCACGGTCATCGGCATGATTCGCGATGATCTGCCGTTTGACCAGCTACTGTACGACGACATCGTCTATGTCGGTTCGCCGGGTGTTACCGATACGCCCTATTCGGCAACCGATAACGATCACTATCGGCAACTGCAGGCTGATCGTGTCGATCTGAGCGACCCGAATAACCTGGTGCGCGAACTGCAGTCCGCTCAGCCCGGCGCGGCCGTGGCGGCGCCGGAGACCGCCGGCATTATGACTACGCGCGGCTATGCCAGCGCGTTCCTGGTGGCCGGTACCAATCGCGCGGCCGTGCGCTTCGCCACCGTGAACTTTCTCTGCATGGACATGGAGGACTTCCGGGACATAACGGCCTGGCCGGATCGCATCCGGCAGGACGTCACGCGTTCTCCCGGCGGTGACAGCTCGATCTACCTGAACGATTGCCTGTCATGCCACGCCGGCCTGGACGGCCTGGCGGGCGGCTTTGCGTTCTACGACTTCGACGAGGAAGCGCAGCGGCTGGTCTACACGCCGGGTGCGGTGCAAGCCAAGTACCTGCAGGACGCGGGCACGTTCCGCTTCGGCTACGTCACCCAGGGCGACTCGTGGATCAACTACTGGCGGTCGGGGCCGAATGCCTTCGTCGGCTGGAACGGGCCGGGCTCCGGCATGGGGGCCAAGAGCCTCGGCATGGAGCTGGCGCAGACACGCCAGTTTGCTGAATGCCAGGTCAAGAAAGCTTTCGAGACGGTTTGCCATCGCCCGCCGAACGGTGCGGCCGACAACCAGGCCGTCAGCAGCATCGCCAACATCTTCGAGGCCAGCAACCGCAGCATGCAGCGCGTCTTTGCCGAGACGGCCGTGTACTGCATGGGCAACTGAGGTTGTGCCGGGCCACACGGGGAGCCTCAGGGAAGGATCTTGGAGGAAACAGGACGTGAGTCAGACCAATTCGAAATCTCAGCGCGCGAATGGCCCGGGCGATCTCGCCAGGCCAATGCGCTTGCTTGGCCTGCTGCTGCTGGCGGCAATCCTGACTGCGTGCGTGCGCAACGAAGATGCGCTGCCCGATGGCTCTGCGCTTGCCGGCAGCACGTCCCCGCCCGCGACTTTGCCGCCCCCCGGTGGCAGCACGCCGCCTCCCGGTGGTGACCCCATGCCACCGCCGGTGGATCCGCCGCCGACGAACGACCCGCCACCGCCGACGGATATGGCGATTTTCGCAGCGACGCTGCACCCGCTGCTGACTGACCCGAACAATTTCTGCGCGGGTTGTCATGGCGCGAACCAGATCCCGACCTTCGCGGTCGCCGACGTCACGGCCGCCTACAACGTAGTCGTCAGCCAGCAACGAGTAAACCTGAACGCGCCGGCGCTGTCGCGAATCTACCTGCGCCCGGCCGTGGACCGTCACAACTGCGGCGGTGATGCGAGCTGCGACCGGATTGCCAATGATTTCCTGGCCGCGATCCAGGACTGGGCCAACCAGGCGGCCGCAACACTTCCACCGCCAGACCCGACGCAACAGCAGGTGGTCAGCGCAACCACCACCGCGGCTGACGCGATGGACGGTGGCACCGCGCGGGTGGACGCCAACGTGATCGCAATGTTCAAGTTCGATGAAGGGGCCGGCAACGTCACCATGGACAGCAGTGGTGCCGGCGCACCCATCGCACTGCAGATCGAGGGCATGGAGTGGGTCGAGGGCGGGGGCTTGAGAAATATCTCCGGCAAGGCACAGGCGAATGCTGCCGACAGCCGCAAGCTGTACGACATGATCGAGCCGACCCGGGAGTACTCCGTCGAGGCCTGGGTCATTGCCGACAACAATGCGCAGGACGGCCCGGCGCGGATCGTCAGCTACTCCCAGGATACGCAGGTACGCAATTTGACGCTGGGCCAGAACGCAATCTACTACGTGCTCAGAAACCGGAGCATCGAAACGAGCGCGAATGGCACGCCGGCGATCGAAGCCCTCGATCCGCAGGTGGATACCAACCTGCAACATATCGTCGCGACCTTCGACGAGGCCACCGGGCGCAAGGTCTACATCAACGGTCAACTGAGTATCGAGGAAAACCTCGCCGACACGCTCGACTGGCTGGACAACCAGACCTTCGTACTCGGCAATGAGGTCACGAACAACCGGCTGTGGCAGGGCATATTGCGGATGGTTGCGATCCACAACCAGGCGTTAAGCGGTGCGGAGGTGCAACAGAACTTCGATGCGGGCGCCGGCAACATCAGCACGCTGCGCTTCGATCTGGCCCCCGCACTGGGTGCCCCCGGGTACATCGACATGCAGTTCGCGGAGCTCGACGGGGAATCCTACCTGTTCGCCCAGCCGATACTGGTCAGCGATGCAACCCCGATTCGGGTCAAGAACATCCGGGTTGCCGTGAACGCCGTCACGCCGGTCTACGAGCAGGTATTCCGGCGCCTGGATGTGACTGCGCTGCAAACAGGCCTCGAGCTGTCGTCGCAGGGTGCCGTGATACCGATGGAACTGGGGCCGATGGCGGATCAGTTCCGGCTGGAGTTCGAGATTCTCGGTAACCAGTCAGGTCTGGCTGAAACCGTCGCGCCCCCGGCACCGCCGCCGCTGCCGGCGGACGTGCCGGAACCGGATGCCGGTGTCCGGTCGTTCTCCCAGGTGAACGACACGATGTCACTGCTGACGGGTATCGACCCGAACAGCAACGTGGTGCGCGATCGCTACAACGACCTGCGCGACTCGTTGCCGCCGACATCCGACATGCTGGCTTTCGGCTCTGCCCAGCAGATTGCGATTCAGCGACTGGCGAAAACCTACTGCGGAGCGGTGGCGACCAACAGCAACAACTGCGACAACTTCTTCGGCGCTTGCCAGGTAGACGGCAATGCCAAAGACCAGGTCGCGGATACGCTGTATGACCGCATTGTCGGCAATAACATCGCAACACAACCCGACCGGGCGGATTTCTCTGCGGAGATTGTGAGCATGATCGACGATCTGGGTTGTGCCAATGGTTGCAACGGCGCGGCGGCGGAGACCGTGCTTCAGGCCACGTGTACCGCGGCGCTGTCCAGTGCCGCCGTGACGATTAACTAGGCTTTGGTGAGGTAGCAGTAATGGGCAGGTATATCGAACAGTATCGGCGTACTGAGGAACGCCATCGCCGGCTGGAGGCACGCATCGAGGAGCGTTGCCGTCGCAGCGGCCATGCGCGGCCTCAGTCACGCCGGGAATTCCTGAACCAGGGCTTGATCGCCGGCGTGAGCACGGTTTTTCTGCCGAGCCTGGCGACCCTGATGCCAATGTCGGCCAGGGCCGAATGCGTCATCGACAACAGTCCTTTGCTGGGCGCGGGCAAGATCCCGTTTCTCAGCTTCGACCAGGGCGGTGGCGCGAACATCGCCGGATCTAATGTGATCGTCGGCGGGGTGGGCGGACAGGAGGACTTCCTGAATGCCAACGGCTACGCAAAGCTGGGGCTGCCGGAAGCGATCCTCCCGCAGAACGTCGGCGTAGATCGGACTTTCGGCCTGGCAATGCACCCGGACAGTGCGCTGTTGCGAGGCTTGCTGGACAAGACCAGCGCGGGCACCAGGGCCAATACCAATGGCGTGGTGATTCCGGCCCGCTCCGAGAACGATACCGACAACAATCCGCACAACCCGGTGTACGGTATTGCGCGGGCCGGGGCCAACGGCGAATTCGTAGCCACTATCGGCACACGCAATTCCGAATCCGGTGGGCGTTCGGAGGCGCCGGGATCCATGATCCTGTCTGAATTCCGACCCACGAAGGTCAGCCGGCCCAGCGAGGCCATCGGCCTGGTCGGTGACGATGCCGGCGACGGCTTCCCGAACGGGCGAGTCGCGCAGGCGGTGTCCGTTATCAGCGCGCTGAAGCTCGGCAAGATCACCGAGCTGCAGGCGACCGAGGAACTGGTGCAGTGTGGATATGACAAGGCGGTGGCGACACTGAATACGACTGTCGCGCCCCAGGACCTCGACCCGGAAGCGGACCCGATCCTGCAGGGCATATTTCCGAACGGCCAACTGGATAACGGCGATTTTCGCAAGGCCGCGGCCGCGATGAAGGTCGTGGTCAACGGTTATGCGGGCGCCGGCACGATCGAGTACGGCGGTCGCGACTATCACCAGGATCCCCGGCCGGAAACCGACGGCAAGGACTTTGTCGTGGGCCAGGCCATCGGCGCGTCGCTGGAATATGCGGCCCAGCTGGGCAAACCGCTGATGGTGTATGTGTTCAGCGATGGTTCGGTCGCCGCAGACACCGGCAATCCGGAAGATGACGGCAACGGCACGACGAAGTTCCGCTGGCGGTCAGACAATTCGCAAACAGCGGCCAGCTTCATCCTGGTCTACAGCCCGAACGGGCCACCGGTGCTGCGCAACGGGGACGCGTCCCAGCAGCTTGGCTACTTCCGTTCCGATGGCAATGTAGAAACCGCTTCCAGCCCCTTCGCCAACAGCGTGACGCAGCTGGCCGAACTGGTCGTGCTGAACTACCTGGGCCTGCACGGCCAGGAAGGTATGTTCGGCACGGTCCTGAACAACCCTGGCCTGGGTACCGGACCCGCGGTGGCGCCCTACGTTGCCTTCGAGGCGATCGTTTGATGTGGGTTTTCCTGGCCAGGCAACCGGGGCCACGCCAGTTGGGCAGCACCATTCATGGCCCCGCTGTTTCCGATTGACGGCGGCGCGCCACTGCGCGTTGCGCGTGCCCCCGCGCTAATGCCAACGGCAACGCCAACAGCGGTCGAACAACGGCGCGGCCACGAGGCCGGCCTTGCCGACCTGCTGCCACTCCTGGCCTGCCCGCATTGCGGGCAACAGGAACGCCCCCTCGCAGCGCGCACCAACAGGCTGCTCTGCCCGGGCTGCGATACCGAATTCCCGACGTTTCGCAGCGGCGGGACCGAGATGCCGTGGCTGTTTTCCGACCCGCAGGCCAGCCTGCTGGACTGGAAGGCCCGGTACAACGGCTTCGTCCACGAGAACGCCAGCGAACAGCAACGCCTGGCCAATGCCCTTGAGGACCCGAAACTCGGCGACCTGGCGCGGGAGCGCATCGGCAAGCTCTTACAGGCCCGCAAGCGCCATCGCGACCAGGTAGACGACCTGCTGCAGCCGCTTGGCCTGCCAGCGATTCGACCAGGCGAGCACTCTCGGCCACTGGATTGCGTGCATGCGCGGTTGCCGAAGAACCAGGGCCTGATGAGTTACTACGCCAACATATTCCGTGACTGGGCCTGGAATAACGGCGAGAACGAGGCCATGGTTCGAGCAGTTGGCAGCGTACTCCGACAATGCGATACCGATGGCCTCGGCAAATTGCTGACGGTCGGCGCCGGCGCCTGCCGGTTGTCCTACGATTTGCACCGGGCCTGGTCACCGGACTTGTCCGTGGTTGTAGACATCAACCCGCTGCTGCTGTTCCTCGCCAGCCGTGTCGCCCATGGCGAGACGATTCCGCTCTACGAATTCCCGATCGCCCCCCTGGACACGAACTCATTTGCAGTGCTGCAGAATTGTGTCGCGCCACAAGCGCTTTCGGCGTCTGCCGATGGCCGGTTTCGACTGATGTTCGCCAACGCCATGCAGCTGCCATTCAAGCCGCGCAGCTTCGATGCGCTGCTGACACCCTGGCTGATCGACATCCTGCCCGAGAGCCTGAGCACATTCGCCCCACGCATGAACCAGCTGCTCGAGAGCGGCGGCGTCTGGATGAATACCGGCTCTCTGGCGTTCTTTCATCAACAGGAAAGCTGGCGCTACAGCGAGGAAGAGGCGCTGCAAGTCCTGGAGGACAGTGGCTTCGAGATTCTGTCGGTGGCACGCCAGGCCTTGCCCTACCTGCAGTCGCCGGTCAGCGCCCACGGTCGGGTCGAGAAGGTGCTCAGCTTTAGCGCGCGCAAGATCAGCGACGTAGAGTCAGCGGCACCGCATGAATACCTGCCGCACTGGCTCCTTGATACGGGGCAGGCGGTGCCCGCGACGCCGGAATTCGTCGTCACTTCCACCGATCACCTGCTGCGCGCCCAGGTTCTGGCCGCGGTGGACGGCGAACGCAGCGTCGCCGAAATCGGTGAACTGGTCGCCCGGCAATACGGGCTCTCTACTGAAGAGGCAACGGCTGCCGTCAAACGAATTTTCGTCGAAGTCTGCGAAAGCCGGCTATGAGCGGCGGGCGAAGACCCGACTCCACCATACTTGGCACGCGAGCTTCTTGTTGGTCAGACCGGCGGGTCAACCCACCTGCCGAGCTGGCTCGGACGGTTGCTCCTGGAACAGATTGGCCATCTTGGCGTACCACGGGGCCAGGACCTCGGTGTAGGGATTCATCCGGGCCCAGCGCTCCCCGCGGCTGCAAATTCGGCGCATTTGTTCCTGGGTGACGCCGATCTTGTCGCGTTCCACGCAGTAGTCGTGATCCCACCAGTCACCGTCGCGCCTCTTGTATTTGCATATCAGGCCCAGGCGGATGGACAGGTGGAAGACACCATAGGCGCTCAAATAGTGCTTTGCCTCATCGACGGACAGGTCGTCGGCGAAGTTGGCAATGTGTTTGTCGATCAGCCGCTCTTCGACAGCCGGGCAATCGGGGACATATTCGTCGGCCAGCAACCAGGCCATGTCGTCGAGACGATTCCGCGCGCCGCAGTGTTCCCAGTCGAACCAGTAGACCTTGCCGTCATCGGTGACCATCGCGTTGCCTGGCCGCGAATCCCATTTCACAAACCGCGGTTTACGCAAGGCGAGTAACTCCTCCAGCGGCCCCAACTGGGGTGTGTCGGGCGGCACGCCCAGGAAGTTGCCGATGACGGCGGGCCGATCCAATAGCCCGACCAGCCAGTCGAAGGACTTGCCGAGCGTCTTGAGCTCGTCGTCGAGCCCCGCTTCCGAGCCGAGGCGTTGACAGTCGCTGAGCCCGGTCAGCGCCGAGTCCAGCAACCTCTCCACCGTGTGTTCATCCTGGCGGTGCAAGGCCTGCGCCAGCCGAACGCCAGGAATTTCTTCCTGGACCAGCAGTCGTCGTTTGTCGTCCGCGATCAGCTGCGGGACCGGTGCGCCGCGCGGTGCCAACGCTGCGAGCGCCTTGCACTCTGTGGCCGCACGTTCGCGAGTCTTGCGTACCGATGCGATGACCGGCCCGCGATGCTCCATCACCACCCGGACGGAGTCGCGCGACTTACCGCCCGGATATTCCATCGCGGCAACTTTTTCCCCGAGTAGCCGCGAGCAGTCAGCGGTGACTTTTTTCCTGAATCGTTCTCGCTGCTTTCTGCGTTCAGATTTTTTCGACCTGGAGGTTTTGGCTGCCACCTGACTATCCTTCTTATTTGTTACTCGGGCTGAGACCGCGGCAAATCGCTTAACGACCAGCGAGACAATCTCATTAATCTTCCCGGAACGCCCGGTTGAAGCTGCCGACCACCGGCTGAACCAGGTAGCTCAGCGCGGTGCGGGAGCCGGTGATGATCAAGGTCTCTGCCTGCATGCCGGGATAGACCCTTCCGCCGTTCAACACTTCTTCCGGGTCTTCGAGCAGTTCGATCTGGGCCTGGTAGTAGCCCTCGTTCGTCACGCTGTCGACGAGACGATCGGCGGAAATCAACGCCACGCGACCCTGCACGGGCTCGGTCAGGCGGCGATTGAAGGCGGAAAACCTGACTTCCGCCTTCTGCCCGACCTGCACTGAATCGCGGTCGTTCGGGTCCACCCTGGCCTCGACGATGAGCTGGCCGGAGCTCGGCACGATTTCGAGCAGGGGCTCCCCGGAGCTGATGACGCCGCCCACGGTGTTGACCCGCAGGTTCACTACGATCCCGCTGGTGGGCGCCCGGATGATCGTGCGCCCCAGTGTGTCTTGAGTTTTCGACAGCTTTTCGTCGAGTTGCACCAACTGCTCGCGAACCTTGTCCAGCTCTTCACCCAAACGTCGCGAATGCAAAGCGACGAGCTGCGATCTCTCCATCTCCAGGTCGCTGACTTCCTGCCGCGTCGACTGCACGGCTACCTTGTTGGAACGGTATTCCACCTCGGTGTCAGAGGCCTGCCGCTGCAGGTCGAATACCACTTTGCGGGTAATCAGTCCCTGTCGCTGCAATTCAGCGTTTTCTGCATATTCCCGCTGCACCAGCTGCAGGCTTCGCTCCAGCGCCAGCGTTTCTTCGTTCAGTGCCGCCGCCTTCTGCCTGGCAACCCTGATCTGCCGGTCGATGATGTCCAGTTGTTCATAATGGAGGCGGTTGGCAAGCATCATGGCTTCGATTTGCCCGTTGATCGCGTCCCGCACCGAGGGATCGAGCCGCTCAGGGTCCAGCCAGTCGGGCAGCTTGACCTCGTCCTGGCCCAGCTGCGCGGTAACCAGGCTGAGTTCCTTTGCCGTGGCGATAGCCTTCTGTTTCTCGAGCAGGTCGAAATCGGCGCGCGACTGTACGTCTGCCAGTTCAATCAGGGTTTGCCCGGCTTCGACGGTATCGCCGTCCTTTACGAGAATGTTCTGAATGATGCCGCCTTCCAGGTGCTGGACGATCTTTCGATAGCCCTCTTTGCCGACGACGCCCGCCGCAATGGCCGCGCTGGATATCGGCACGAAAGCAGCCCAGGCGACCACGGAGCCGAGGAAGAGCGCGGTCACCAGGTAGCCGACAACAACCAGCTTTGTCGCGATCGAACTGTCGCTGGGAGCGAAATCACGGCTGAGACCCGGGGCCGTCATCGCACTGAGCTGTTGATGCACCGTTGCCATCCCGGTCAGCCCACTGAACCGCCTGGATCGATCTTGCCCAGGGGCGGCACGCCTGCAGCCGTGGATGCCTTGAGCGCGACCGGCTGGACTTTGTGCTGCAGCGAGCTGCGGATCTTGCCGTCGCGAAGAATCAGCAGGTGGTCTGTATTGTCCAGCACGGCATTCTGGTGCGATATCAACACGACGATGGCCTGGCTGCGCTTGAGCTCTGCAATCGCTTGTGCCAGTGCCGCCCGGCCCTGGGTGTCGAGGTTTGCGTCGGGCTCGTCCAGCACCACCAGCTTCGGGTCGCCGTAAAGAGCCCGGGCCAGGGCGACCCGCTGACGCTGCCCACCGGAGAGATAGGCGCCGTCCTCGCCGATTTCCGTGGCGTAGCCGTCGGGAAAGCGCATGATCATGTCGTGAATGCCGGCCAGCTGGGCGGCGTCGATCACGGCGTCGAGATCGCCATCACCCATGCGCGCAATGTTCTGCCTGACGGTGCCGGAGAAAAGCTCGGTGTCCTGCGGCAAATAGCCGATCGAGGGACCGAGGTCATCCGCGTCCCAGCTGTCTACATCGATACCGCCCAGGCGGACATAGCCGGAATTGGTTTCGGCGAGGCCCACCAGCAGCCGGGCCAGGGTCGACTTGCCTGCCGCGGTGTCGCCCGCCAGGCCAATGACGTCGCCTGGCGTGGCCTTAAAGGTCACGTCCCGCAGTATGGGCTTGCCGCTGCCCGGATACTGGAAGCTGGCGTGCCGGACGCTGAGATAGCCACTTGGCATGGGTAAGGTGGAGGACCTGTTCAGTTCCGAGGCCTGGTCCATTCGCTTGCTGATGTTGTCGAACGCGTTGCGCGCCTTCACGAGCACCTTCCACGAACCGATGGCGCGATCCATCGGGGCGACGGCCCGCCGCATCAACAGTGCGCTTGCGATCAGGCCGCCAGCCGACAGCTGGTTTTTCAACACGAGCAAACCCGCCACGCCGATGACGGTCACCTGCAGCATCATGCGGATGAACTTGGCGATGCTGGCCATCCGGTTCGCGCGGATGCTGGCCTCGGTCTGCAGGTCAACGGCAGCGCCGTGGTGCTGTTCCCAGGCGCCGATGATATTCGTGCGCATCCCCATGGCTTCGATCGCGTCCGAGTTGCGCAAGATTGCTGTGGCGTAATTTTCCGCTTTCGTGGACGCGTCGTTGGCCTCGTTGATCAGGCCCCGCGTGCTGACTTCATTGATGAAGGCCAGGATGAGCAACGCGAGGGCACCGACGAGGGAAATAACGCCGATCAGGGGGTGCAGCATGAACAAGACAACCAGGAACACCGGTGTCCATGGCGCATCCAGGATCGGGAACAGCGCAGCGCCCGCGAACAAACGCCTGACGGTGGCCAGATCTCGCAATCCCTGCGCTGACGTCTTGCGGCATTTCGTCACGGACCGGTTGATCGAACCGCTGAGTACCAGGCCACCGAGCCGGGCGTCGAGCCATGAACCGAGCCGTACAAAGATATAGCGGCGCGTCGACTCCAGGATTGTCAGAGTCATGATGGCGACCACCACGATCCCGGTCAGGAACAGCAGCGTGTCGGTGCTTTTACTGGGAACCACGCGATTGAATATCTGCAGCAGGTACAGGGGTACCGTCAGCATCAGCAGGTTGATCACGAAGCTGAAGACGATGACCGCGACGAAGGTTTTGCGCTGCAGCTGCAGGCAGGACCGCAGGAACGGGTTCCAGGAGGGTTTGGCGATC
>CAZTIB010000009.1:0-12989 GCA_964613615.1 uncultured Chromatiaceae bacterium | reverse complement strand
AGTTTGTCGCCGGTCCCTTCAGTGTGGTGATCGGCCCCGATGGCGTTGAGACGGGCCCTGGCGCGACGGTCAAACCCGAGTCCATGCCCATGGAGCTGATCGGTGATCACATCTTCGTGCCCTCGCAGTCATCCTTCTCTTTTCCCAGCCCGCTCACGCCGGACAAGTGGCCCAAGGAATCGCCGGGTGACACGTTCTTCTGGGATTCCTTCTTCACCTTCTCGGCCCGTATCGAGGATGTGTTGAACCCCGACATTCATTCCGTAAGATCGCAGGCGCAGTTCCAGAACCTGGTGAGCTGGCATCCGTGGCTGGGTATGGGCCAGTTGCCGGGCCGGACTTTCGGCCGCGCCTTTGGCGGCAAGATCGATGGGCCCGAGGCGCTGCCGCCCAATGTGTTGGCTGCCATTGAAAAATACACGCCGGAAATCCTGGATATCGATAGCTGGTCGGGCGTGCGCAGCGACTTTATCGACTTCATGAAAGCCCGCAAACCGACCTGAGTCCGAGGATGCGACTCGCCGCACGGGTCCTGCTGATTGCCGTTGCACTGCTGGCCGTCGGCGTGCTCGCCAGTGACTGGCGTTTCTGGCTGCGCTACTTACGCATGCCGGATAACCCGGTGGTTGAAATCGACTGGTTCCAGCCGCTGGTCGAGGTGGGCACGGACCAGGTCCCGGCCATGCCGCTGGCCGAACCGGCTGCCCGCGCCTTCACTGCAGACTCTCTAGACGCAGCCACAGCCTACGCCCAGGAACTGGACAGCTACGCTTTGCTGGTGGTCCGCCGAGGCCAAATTCAGCAAGAGTATTACGCCGACGAGTTTGACGCCGAGCGGATGACGGACTCCCAGTCCATGCACAAGCCGCTGGTGCCGCTGATGGTCGGGGCGGCGATTGCCGATGGTTACATCAGCTCCATCGATGATCCGGTCGGTAACTATCTGCCGGAATGGCAGGGCGATCCCCGCGGGGCTATCACCTTGCGTGATCTGCTCTATATGGAAAGCGGTCTTGAGCAGCCGCCTGTCACGCCGTCGCCGTTTTCAGGGGGCACCCACGCGTTTCTGACCTCGCAGCTGGATGCCGCGATCCTCGAGCTGCGCAGCGAGCGGCCACCGGGGACGGCAATGGAATTTAATTTCCTCACGACTCAGCTGCTGTCGCTGATCGTGGAGCGAGCTACGGGCATGCCCTATGCGGATTACTTTCGCGAGCGCCTGTGGAGCCGCCTGGACGCCGGCCGCGCCCGCCTGCGGCTGGACCGGCCGGGGGGCAATCCGCACACCTTCTGCTGCATCCAGGCCACGGCCCGCGGCTGGGCGCGTGTGGGCGAGTTGCTGCTGGGCGAAGGGCGCCGGGGCGAGGATCAAGTGTTGCCGGCCGCCTGGATCAGCCAGATGTTGACGCCGTCACGCGTCGCCGACTTCGGCATGCACCTGTGGCTACTGGACGAGTCGGACAGCGAACGGGTGGTGGGCGAAGTGGGTCGGCGCCTGGTGTTGCCCTTGTCGGGGCCACCGGCCACACGCGTCATTTTCTTCGAGGGCCGCGGCGGTCAGCGGGTTTATATCCTGCCGGAACTGGAGACCGTGGTGGTGCGCACGGGTGCCATCCGGTGGGAATGGGATGATGCGAAATTCGTGAACCTGCTGGTGGCCGGCTTTACCGGCGAACCGGCCGCGGCGCGTTTTGACTATGCTACGCCGGATGCCTGGGCGGCGTTGCCCGAGCGGGCGGACGCCGCTGATTTCACGCCGCCGGGCAGCGCGGACAAGCAGGCAGCCGCCGCGGCCGATGTGTTCTTTATTCACCCCACGAGTTTTGTCAGCCAACGCGAATGGAATGCGCCAGCCGACGAACAACGCGTCATCGCCCGCACCGATGCCGTCACCAAGGGGCAGGCCAGTGCCTTTAATGAGTGTTGTGCGGTTTATGTGCCGCGTTACCGGCAGGCTTCCCTGAAAGCCGTGCTCGATAGCACCGGGCGTGGCAACGAGGCCTACGGCCTGGCTTACGGCGATGTGCGGCGGGCCTTTGCCAACTTTGCCGCGCGCAGCGATCGGCCCTTTGTGATTGCCGGCCACAGCCAGGGTGCGCTGCATGCGCTGCGGCTGGCGCAGGAAGTGGCCGCCTACCCGGCGTGGCGCCGACGGCTGGTGGCGGCCTATGTGGTGGGCATCGGTATTCCGCTGGCCCGTTACCAGACTGACTTGGGCGGGCTAACGCCCTGTGCTGATGCAGTGGCCACCGGCTGTGTCATCAGCTGGAATACTTTCGGGCCTGATGCAGACGCGTCGGCCTGGCGCGAGTCCACGCGCCAGCGCTTTGCCGATAGCATCGAGCCGGTCGGCGACGCGGCTATTCAGTGTGACAACCCCTTACCGTGGCTGGCCGCACCTGCCGTGGCCGTGGCGCCAACGCCCGGTACTGACCCCTTGCCGGCACCCGTGTCCCTGGACGACGGGGCCGCCTGTGTCGATGGCGCGTTGATGCTGGGAGCTGCGCCGGGACCGGCTTTTCTTCGTCTCGCTCTGCCGGGCGGCAGCTGGCACCTGGGTGACTATGCGTTGTTCTACCAGGCCATCCGCGCCAACGCTGCGACGCGCGTAACTGCTTTCGTCGACGCCGGTCGCTGACATGCGGCGTCTAAATAGGGGTCGAACCGATTTCCCGATTAACCCCGCTTCCCCTGGCGGGGTTTTTCCTTGCATCAACGGCAGAATGCTGCATTTGCGAAGAACGGCCGCTTCCGACCCAAAGCGGACATTGCCAGGAAGACGAGAATAGCGGCCGGCTACTATCCAGGAAGTGGCGACTCGCCCTTCCGTCCTGAAACCGCTCCCCGGGTATGTATCTCCAACAAAGCACATCGCTTGACTCTGCCTTAGTTTTTGGCGATATTGCGTAGCGATGACGCGAGTTTCCCGAAAGGGACCTCGCGTTTTTTGTGCCCCGCCCAAAAGAAGGAGTCAGAAGATATGCGTTTCGGGAAGATCGCTTTAGTTGCCGTATTGCTCTCGGGAGCCCCGTTTGCAGCCCAGGCCGCCACGTATCAGGTGGATAGCGGCCTGACCAGCTCTGTCTACGGGTTCGGTGCACTGGAAAGTATTGGCTTGGCATTTGTAGGTACCACCGGGGCTGTTACGGGCGCGCTGGGACCCAACTCAATAGGTTATGGCGTCAATTCGCGCAACGCGGTTGATCCGTACCTGCCGACCACATTTGTCTACACGCCCGGCGCCCTGGCTCCGTTCGCCGGCTCGATCGAACATGACGTTGCTATCTTCCTGACTGATGCCGCGACACAAACGGCGGCCATAACGATCGGCAACTTCACGATTGGTTTTGATGCCGCCCGTGTCGGCACCGCCAGTCCCGACGCAAACGGATTTTTCGTCAAGGACAACATCGATACCGGCCTGGTCCTGTTTGATATCGCCAACGGGATCATCGAAGCCCTCGAGGGATCCCTGGTTCTTGCGGGAGATTTCGTCGTGTCGCCGGAACTCAGTGCATTCCTGAATGACACTGGTCTGGTCGATACGGAGGTCACCGGCCTCGATATGGGCTTGGGCATGACCGTCGCCAACTCCAGCATCATCCCGGTTCCGGCCGCTGTCTGGCTATTCGGCTCAGCCCTTGGACTGCTAGTCTGGGTGAGACGGAGAGCATAGTGAACCGAAGGAAGTGACAGAGAAGCCCGGCCTCGTGTCGGGTTTTTCTTGTCCCGCGAACGGCTGGTTCTGGCCGTAAGCAGCCGCTCAGGCTGCGCCAGAGTAGGGTGAAACAGTTTCAGTACCCCTAGGGCTGCTTCCGACCCAAAGTGGACATTCGCAAAACCCCTGAATCGCGCCTGAAATAGCTTCAGAGTCAGACAGCAATGCGGCTATTTCAATTGCCCGATTGCTGCGACGAGTTCGTCCACGCCTTCCGGAGAGACCTGCCCCTTGAATGTTTGTAACGGCTTCGCATCGCTCGTGGTGATGACGATCGTCGGTTGCCCGTCCACAACAAGACCGGCCGAATCCGCAAAGGCTTCCAAGTCCTTTATGAATAGTATGCTCACCTGGCCCAAGGGAACCTTGCCTTTATAGGCTTTTTTGTTCGTACTGGTGATCGTGCCCTTGACGAAAAATGGCGCGCCCACGACCACCGGAAAATGATAGGGCATGACCTGTTCGTCAAAAATGCCGCGTTCCTCGAGCGCCACGTGCCAGTCGATCAGCGCGAGTCTCTGAGGTTTCTGGCTTTCGCGATCGGTGCCCATGTTAAGAAACATGATATTGAGTCGCGAGCCACGCACGTCGTCCGGGAAGGTGAACTTCCCTTTGTCCAAGGACTTTGCTTTGACTCGCTGGAAGGTGCCGGAACCAGATTCCTGAGCAATAGCAGAAGTACCGAGCGCGGAAAGTGCGAACAGCAACGCAAGCAACAGATTTCGCATGGCAATAAGCTTTTTTATTGATAACGGGTCCCAGCCCCCGGATTGTTGATGCCGGAACCCCGGAGGTCAATCGGAACCGCGCGTATGCCGGTAGAATCCCGCCGATTGGCCCAATCCAAATAGATTTGGCGACACTCGTATATATTGTGCATACGATGCCGGACGCTGGTGGGGCTGAGTTCTAAATTGTGGCGGTGCCGAGCGGCCGCTATTGGCTGCGGATTCAACCGGTCGAGGCAACACCTAAGCTCTGACGATAGAGCAGGAGGTGTCGCCAATGAATTACCCGACGAGGATTTACTACACCGAAGCCGATAAGGCCTTGATGTGGGAGCGGTGGCAGCAAGGCGAGTCACTGAACGCGATAGCGCGTCACTTCGGGCGCAGCCATGCGTCGATTCAGGGCCTTCTGGCCCGGACGGGGGGTATCCGCCCGCCACCGCGTCGGCGATCGCGGCTGGCTCTGGGCCGCGCGCCATCCACAGTCAGTCGCGAGCTCCGACGCAATGGCGGGCACGGTTGCTACCGGACCAGCCAGGCGGAACAGGCGGCCTGGGATCGAGGGCAGCGGCCGAAGCCCTGTAAACTGGCCGCGAACCGTCCGCTGGCATGCATCGTGGCCCGACAGCTGCGGCGGCGGTGGTCACCGTGGCAGATCGCTGGGTGGCTAAAGCGCACCTACCCGGCCGACGAGAGCTTGCAGGTGTCCCACGAGACCATCTATCGCACGCTGTTCATCCAGGCCCGTGGGGCCTTGCATCAACGGCAGAATGCTGCAACTGCTTCGAAGGGCCGCTTTCGACCCGAAGCAGCCGTTCGGAAGGCTGCCAGAATATCCCCTCCGATGACGAATTATGCGACAGTTTAGTCGTCGAAATGGTAGTTAGGCCGCTTGAGTTATGGAACAGAACAAAACCATCATCCGGCAGTTCATCGATGAGACGCTGAACCAGGGCGACATCGAGGCGGCGGAGAAGTTCGTCGCCAAGGACGTTGTCGAGCAGGTGCCGTTCCCGGGACAGGGACCGGGAATCGAGGGCGTGAAGGACGTGCTAGGTGGTATGCGGGCGGCGTTTCCAGACTTGCACTGGACGGTCGAGGAGCAGATCGCCGAGGGGGACAAGGTGGTCAGCCGGTTCGAGTGGACAGGTACCCACCGCGGCCAATTTCTCGGCGTGGAGCCCACCGGTCGGTCGGTGCAGGTGTGGGGAATTGTCATCGACCGGCTACAGGACGGGAAGATCAAGGACACGCGCATTCTGATGGACGCGCTGAGTCTGATGTTGCAACTTGGTGCAATCCCGCTTTCGCTGGGCGAGCCTGGAAGCGCGGCATAGCTTATCGCTGAAGTCAGGTTGAAAAAACTGCCCCGGCAGTTGGTGCCTGCTTTGCCTATCAACTGGTGGGTGATCTAGCGTCCGCTCCTGGCCGTTAGCTGCCGTTCAGAAGGCTCCAGGCCGGGCTAAACCGTAGACTGAATCTAAAGGTCTGCTAACGACCCAAAGCAGGCATTCGCCAGCTCCCGCAAAACTCTCGAAGTGATCGCCCTGGTTAGTCTCTTGATCAGACGGCTTCGATCAGGCCCGCGCGCGGCGCCAAGTGTCCAGGGACAGGGCGCCGAGACCCAGGAGCATGACGATGAAGGCCACAACGCTGCCGAGCGGGCGCCACAGGTAGAGCAAGGCCATGACCAGGGCGACGATGGCGATGGCCAGCCACATGGCACCCAGTCCGGGGCTCTGTTCGTTGCGAAGGCGCAGCATTCCCAGCCGCGCCATCAGGATCACTCCGGACAGGCCACCGAGCATCAGCACCAGCAGGTAGGTAAGTACCAGCAACACACCAAACACGGCGCCAATGCCGCTGACGAACAAGAGCACAATCACCACGGGCGTGGCCGCGAACACCGCCAGACCCGTTGCCATGCTGGCGCCGGGCCGTGTTTCTACCAGCGACCCATAGGCCTGGTAGTTAGCACGCAATAGCGTGTAAAGCAGGCCTGCGGTGAAGGCCACACTGAGTGCCAGTAACAGGCGGGAACCAAAACCGAGCCGGGGGCGACGGAACTCACGCAAGGCTTCGCCTTCGACGATCTCGCCGGTGATGACTGCTTCGTCGCTGATCTTCGGCGCCCGTGGGCCGCGCCAGGTCAGGTTGCCTTTGATCACCGCGTTGTCGCCGATACGCAGGCGCCGCCCGGCGAGTTCCACGTTACCGTTGACCTGACCGTTCAGTTCGAGACTGCGCCCGCGGGCTTTCAAATCACCATCTACCGTGCCGGCGATATACACGCGGCGCCCCGCGACCCACGCCCAGTCGCCGACGCTGCTACCGGCCTCCAGTCGCGCTTCGCGGCCAGCCATGACGGCATGCCCGGCCACCTTACCCGCCAGGGTCACATCGCGACCGACGAGCCGGACGTCGTCAGCCACCTCACCGCTGACGGTCACCTTGCGCCCGGCGGCGATCACATCCTCGCTGACGGCACCGGCAATCACGACATTGCGCCCGGCGGCGACCAGGTCACCGACGACTGCGGCCCGCACGTCCACCTCAGCCCCGGCGGCATAGAGATCCCGGGCTTGCGGATCGGTGACAACGACGGAACGACCGATTTCCTGTGCGTGGCCCGTCGCTAAGAAACCTAGGGCCGTCAACCCCAGGACCAACGTAAAAGAGAGGGGTGTGGTGCGTGTCATGGCGGGGAACCGATGGAAAGCTTCACTGAATAATATTTGGTTATCAGAACCTACGCCCGGCGGTGCGACGCCCGTTATAGGTACTTGTACCTAAATCCCGCGAGTTGGCGGATGCGCCGCGTGTGACCGATGGTAGCGGCAAAATATCAGATTGTCGTAATGACGATGCTATTCGGCGCATCAGGCATTTCTTCGGCAGTGTATCTATTCCTGGAGGGGCGGCCGGCGATGGAATAGCCGCGTCATCATGCGGTGTCACAAGATTAGAAAGTCCGCCCCTGGCCGAAAGCGGACCTTCGCGAAGCAAAGACGCTACCCCCACGCCCAGCAGGGCTGCCTTGATCATGGCGGAGTGCCGTGCAGCTATACTCGATGTCATCTGGGGGAATGACCGAGACGGCATTGACGCATCCGAATCCCGACAATGCGGTGGACTCAAGCGATCACTGTCTGAACTGTGGCACTCCTCTAACTGGAAAATACTGCACCGAGTGTGGGCAGCCGACCCGCCTCCCAAGCCTCTCATTCTGGCTCCTGCTTAAGGAACTTGTAGAGGATCTCTGGGACGTCGACTCGAAGACCTGGCGAAGCCTGGCGCCGCTGATGTTCAAGCCGGGATACCTGACCAACGCGTACTTTGCGGGGCGTCGGGCTCGTTATGTCTCGCCCCTGCGGCTTTACATGACGGTGAGCGTGTTGTTCTTCGTCATCGCGGCCATCACCGATAACACCATCCGCTTGTCCTGGGAAGATCCAGGCGCTGAACGCGCAACAACTGAGTCGATGTGGGCAACGGCAAACACCAACATCCTCATTGCCGAAGGAGTCGGATGCGATGTGATTCTGCAGGATGTTGAGGCCCGATGGCTGCAAGATTGGCGCAAGAGAGCGGTGATCGCGTGCGAGAAGGTGACGGCCGACAGCGGTCAGTCATTGGAACGGGCCGCCATCGACAATACCCCGATCATGATGGTCGTGTTCATTCCTGTACTCGCGTTGGTCATGAAGCTGCTGTACCGGGGGTCGAAGCCATATTTTATGGAACATCTGGTGTTCTTTATGCACTTCCACGCGTTTGGATTCATTGTGTTGATACTGGACATCTTCTATTACGAACTCGGGAGCGCCTTCGGATGGCCAAATCTGGCATGGCGAATCGTGGCGTCCATTGCGGCAACGTATATGGCTGTCTATCTGCTCGTCGCGATGCGCCGGGTGTACGCGCAAGGATGGCTAATTACCTCCGCCAAGTACTTGCTACTGTATCTCGCCTACTTTGTCGGACTCAGCCTTAGCCTTACTATCGTCGTGATCTATACCGCAATGACGTTGTAGGCATGGACGAGAGCGCGCGCCCTAAACGCCAAGGCCGATGCACACGACCTTTGTGTGAATGTCCGCTTGTGGCAGAAAGCAGCCCTTCAGGTAGCGCCGTCTGTATATTCAGCCTTGTCCGTAGAGTCAGCTGTTGTGTGTCAGCCAAAAGTTAAAGATTATGGGTAACCTGAAGAATATTTTAGCCGCTAGCCAGGGAGAAATACGATGACCGAAATTAGCATTCCCGACTCCTTGCCAGCCTGGGTCAAGGAACATATTGAACTGTATCTTGCCGATGGCGAGGCCGGCCACCTTTGGGATGCGAGTTTGGGTGGCGGTGAAGGCATTCTGACCACCCTGTTGCTGACCACAACCGGTCGTAAGTCGGGCAAGCAGCTGATCATTCCGTTGATCTACAGGCCCACTGGCGATGGCGGTTATTGTGTGATTGCTTCTAAAGGCGGGGCTCCATCGCATCCAGCTTGGTATCTGAATCTGGAAGCGAACCCTGAAGTCCATTTGAAAGTTGCCAATGAAGAATTCAAAGCGGTAGCTCGAGTGGCCGAAGGCGATGAACGAGAAAGGCTTTGGAAGGTCATGGTGGACCACTACGCGCCTTACACCGACTACCAGGCAGCAACAGAACGCCAGATTCCGGTGGTGGTCTTGGATCCCACATAAGGGCCAGGGCTGCGGAATAATCGGGGACAGTGACTCCAATTGCTTCGCAAACAGGGACACTGTCCCCGGATTTTTCCCGGCAAGCGGCCCGGCACCGTTTCTGTATAGTTAGACACTCTGCAGCCAACGGGCGTCAGACATGGGTGCTGCACGGCTTGATCAACACTTCGTCCGCATACTCTGTGCGGCCTTTCTGTTCTTATCAGCGAGCGCGTATGGCGGGCAATCGCCGCAACCGGGATTCTATTCCCACGAGCCCGACCAGGTCGGGATTCGCATCAGCAATGCCAGTTCGGGTCCAATTTGCGCCGATGTGAATGGGCAGTCGACGGTTTGCAGCAAGGCAACGATGATCACCGTCACCGGCCAGGAAACCTGCACAGGCACGGATGGCAAGCAGTATCCCTGCACGCGTTACGGTTATCAGTACGACTACGCCGGCGCCGCGCCGGGCGGGGCGATTCAGTGCCAGTCCACGCGCAAGGATGCGTTCCGCTCGCGGAGCATGGACTACACGCTGGATCTGGAAGCGGCGACGGGCAGCATCTTCTTCCCGGCGTGGATCCCGTACGCGCCGGTGGAACAGCGCACGATGCTCACCGAGGTGCACAAGTGCTCTTATCAGGGGCAACTATTGACCACCGTCGAATTCATCGTGACCTACGAACCGGGCACGAGCGCAGCGCCGGCAGCAGCCGCAGGCCGCGGCCCCGCACCGGGTATCGATGAGCCGTATTTCGACGAGGTTCCCAACGCCTGCAGCTACCTCACCGAGGCCCAGGCGGGCTCGCTGCTGCAGATAAGCCGGGTACAGCACGGCGCCGACGAGCACATCGGTGATCTCCAGAGCCAATGCACCTACTCGGGCATCGGTGCCGCTCACCGAACCATTGGTTATGTGTTCAAGTTCATGCTGTACAAATTGTTCGATGTCGACACCCTCAGCCCGATGCAGGTCACTTTCAATGCGGCGGCTACCGGTGGCGGCCATGCCCCGACCCAGACACTGGAGGATCTGGGTAAGATCGCGTTCGTGTTCGACAATCGCGGCCGCACCACGCTGATGGTCGTCACGGGTATCCAGGGCCCGCCGGACGGTGCGAATCGGCCCAGGGAATTCGTCGCCAGTTACTACCTGGAAGACCGGGACCGGTCCCACGCCAAGCGGCTGGAGGTGTTACGCGCCAAAGCGGAAGAACATCTGCGGGAGTGGAAAAATTAGATAAATGGGGGAAAGGTGCCGGGTCTATTTGTCAAATCTGGCGAATGATGCCATTTTCCAACCCGTGCTCCGCCGCTTCTTACGACGTATTGCGATCCGCCGCCTGAGAAAATGACCGAAAACTGAAATTATGGGGTCGAACGGAGATTTCAGTTCTAAAAAAAATGCGGTTCGGCCCAATTAACAGATGAGTGAAAGAAAGTCGCGAGCACTCCGCAGCATCGAGATTGCCACGCACTGCGTGCCTGACTTAAACGCCTGCATCCCGGTCTATCGCGATCTGCTCGACTACCAACTCGTTGACGAGGGCAGCCTCCCCGAATCACTGACCACCGCCTGGGCCACCCCCAACATGCGCGGCATGCCCTATGTGCTGCTGCAGCCCGCCAGCGGCGCCGAGGTCTATTTGCGCTTCATCGAAACCGGCAACGCCGGCGGTTACTGGCCCCCCGTCACACAGGGCTGGATCGCCACCGAGGTGCTGACGACGGATCCCGATGCCGTGCTGGAAAAACTCCAGGGGACGGCGTTCACGCACATCGGCGGCCCCGCAGACCTGTACCCGTCGCCGAAATCCGCCCGCGCCCTGCAAATGGCCGGGCCCGCAGGTGAGCTGATGTATTTCACGCGCATCCTGCCGGGCGGCAGTCGCTTCGGGTTGCACGGCGCGAAGAGCTTCGTCGATCGGCCGTTCATCATGGTGGTCGGCGGCACGTCGTTGGCCGACATTCACGCGTTTTATGGCGACGTGCTGGGCCAGCGGATCTGGCCGCAGGAGCCGTTTCGCATCGGCCAGATGTCGCGCGTGCTGGGGCTGCCGGCGGAGACCGCGTACCCGATATCGCTGGCACGCATCCCCGGGCGCAGCTTCCTGCTCGAACTGGAAGAATTGCCGACTTATATAGAGCGCCGCGCGGTCCCGGCAGGCCAGCTCCCCGAGGGTCTCGCGATGGTCAGTTTCACGTCGGCACCGCTGAGTGAGCGGAAGCTCGACTACCGCGCCGAAGCTCGCCGCATTGATCTGCCGCCCTACAATGGCCGCCAGGTCGCGGTTATCGAAGGCCCGGCCGGCGAATGGCTGGAACTGATCGACTGATTAACGATCGCCTGTTCCGCCGTGCTTACAGTTTCTTGAACTGGCTGTCGCCGAAGAAGGCCTCCCGGGCTGCGTCGTCGGGATCACCGATTTTCATCTCATCTTCCAGCAGGGCCATCCCCCGTTGCACTGCCGGGCGCGCATCGATCCGTTGGTACCAGCGTGCCACGTTCGGGAACGTGTGAATGTCGACCTCGTGTAGCTCACGGACCTTGGGCGCCATCCAGGGAAAAACCGCGATGTCGGCGATCGAGTATTCGTCCGCGAGGTATTCATTCTCACCCAGGCGCTTGTCCATCACCCCGTACAGGCGCAGCAGCTCTTTGTGGTAGCGGTCCTCGGAGTAGGGTACGGGTTCAGGCGCATAGCCCTTGTAATGGCCGCATTCGCCGAACTTGGGTCCCACGTTGCCCATCTGAAACATCAGCCACTGAGTGACCCGATAGCGGGCCGCCGTATCCCGGGGCCAGAGCATGTCGGCCTTTTCCGCCAGGTACATCAGAATGGCGCCGGACTCGAACAGACTGAAGGCTTCACCACCGGGGCCGTCAGTATCGACGATGGCGGGAATCCGGTTGTTGGGGCTGATGGCCAGGAACCGGGGATCGAACTGGTCCCCTTTAAGGATATTGACAGGATGCGTCGCATACTCGAGGCCCGTCTCCTCGAGCATGATGGAGGCCTTGTGGCCGTTCGGCGTGGGCCAGAAATAGAGTTCTATCATCGGTTGGCCTGCTGGGCGGCCAGCACTTCCTGGACCTTGGCCTGGCAGAATTGTGGGCTGTCGTCGCCTGCGAAGTCCTGGTTAAAGTGGCTGAGCACCGAGGGTCGCTGCACCGCTTCTGCATACCATGCCTTCAGGTTGGGCCGGCCTTGTGCAAAGTCAAAGTCCGGCTGCACCGGGTCCTTGGCCTCGTAGAAGTTGACCCGGAAATCGCAATAGCTGATGGCGTGCAGTGCGGATGCCTGGCCGATATCGAAAGACTTGAATCCCTGTCGGCACCGTTCTTCCAGGCGGTCCATGCCGCGGATGATCTTGGGCCAGATCCACTCGAAATAGGGCAGCCGCTGCTCCGCTTCCGGGTTCCAGCCTTCCTGCACCATCATCACCGTCATCTCGAACATGGTGTCGCACAGCGCCAGCCGGGAGACCGCGTCCCAGCGGTCGGGTCCCGGTGCCGGGTACAGCTGCTGGCCGGAAACACCATTGGCATCCAGATACTCCACGATGGACTGGCTGCCGTAGATGACCTGGCCGCTGTCCAGTGCCAGGGTGGGTACCTTGTCCAGCGGGTTCAGCGCGGCAATGGAATAGGCGTCACCCTGGTCTTCCCCAGCCCGGTTCTTGTAGGGATAGGTGGGCACGAATTCCAGTTGGTCCCACAGACCCGCCTCGTGGGCGGTCACCAGGACTTTATGAATGAAGGTGTGAAAGGGAGAGTAGAAGAGTTTCATTGTTTTTCCTCAGCTGCCTTGACCAGACCCCTATAAGTGCGACTGGGCTTCCCAAGGTCTAGTAGGAAGTCCG
>CAZTIB010000008.1:0-29569 GCA_964613615.1 uncultured Chromatiaceae bacterium | reverse complement strand
TTGATAATCGTCCCAACGCCGGTGGCATCCGCAAGCGTTGCGTTGCCGGTGACGTTGGACAGCACGACGTTCAGCGTCTCGTCGGCTTCCGGGTCGGTGTCGCCCACCACGGACACCGTGATCGACTGGCTGGTCACGCCCGGGGCAAAAGTCAGGGTGCCGTTCGTTGCCGTGTAGTCAGTGCCTTCGGCCGCGCTGACGGCATTGGTCGTGAAATCCACGGTTACGGTAGCGGCAGCCGCAGCGGACAGACTCACAGTGAGCACCAGGTCAGCGGATCCCGCATCACCTTCCGCCACGCTGGCGTCATTGATGCTGACATCCACCGGTGCCGGCGGGTTGCTGTCGTCGTTGATAATCGTCCCAACGCCGGTGGCATCCGCAAGCGTTGCGTTGCCAGTGACGTTGGACAGGACGACGTTCAGCGTCTCGTCGGCTTCCGGGTCAGTATCGCCGACCACCGACACCGTGATCGACTGACTGGTCACGCCCGGGGCAAAAGTCAGGGTGCCGTTCGTTGCCGTGTAGTCAGTACCTCCGGCAGCGCTGACGGCATTGGTCGTGAACTCCACGGTCACTGCCGCAGCAGCTGCGGCAGACAGGCTGACCGTAAAACTGAGGTCTGCCTGACCGGCGTCGCCTTCGGCCACGCTGGCATCGTTGATGCTGACGTTGACGGGCGCCGGCGGATTCTGATTCACGGCAGCACCCCCACCGCCGCCGCCACCACCTGAACAGGCAGCCGCCAGCAATGCTACCACCAGCAAGGCGTTAATCCGCAGGATTTTCACGACGATTCCCTTCGACATTGCTATCCGCAGCCGCACACAACAGCAGCAATTGTTGCACACCGAAGCCGGCAAAGTGAGATGCGGGTCGCCATTATCTCCGGCCAGTTTTTGCCCTGCAGCGAATATCGCCCGCGCGAATTTGCCGGCAAGCAATTAAGTTAAGGGCAAGCTGCCAGGCGCCGCAATTGGCCGGGACAGGGGCCTGGAAGTGACAAGCCCCGAAGGCATATCAGGAACTAGTCACAGATTTGCACCGTGGCCAGACCCCCGCGCCGCTCGTTGCGCAATTCGTGCCACTTCGACTGGGCACTGCCTTCGGCCTTGATGCCAGGAGAGGATCTGCCGCCCGCACCATCCTTCAACCGCCGCCAGGTCCCGCGCACACCCTCGACCTTCAACTCGATCGGTTCGCCTTCCTGCATCTCTCGAATGCGCTGCTGCAGAGCCTGGTTGCCGTGAATATCCTCAAGCCAAAGGGCATGGTCACGAACCTGTACAAAACTCATGGCAACCTTCCTAAAACGAGGGCGTCAGGCGGCGGCAGCGCCCAGAGCCGCGCGCAGCCGCTGCAAATCGGAATAGCGGGTCGGGATGTCGTCCCGGTCCGCGGCCAGCCGCAGATCCCGCAGCTTTTCCAGTGCATCCATTAATACGTGCAGCGGCGGGCCGCTGGCCGTGAGATTCTTCATCCGCTCCGGCGGCAGTTCCTCCGCCGGCCGTTCAATGAACTTCCCCACCAGCGCATTGTGATGGCTGATGGCCGTTCGCCCGTGCGCGTCGCACACGTCGAGAAACATCTTGCCGTTCTTCTGGAACCAGTCGCTCGACGCGCAGTCATCCAGGCGATCCAGCAGACCATCGAGCAGACTTTGCCGGCGCATCACGTCGCGGAGTTGGTTCTGGTCCTCCGGCATCATGAACTGAAACTTGTCGACGAGTAATTGCGAGTAGGAAGGATTATCGGCGCGACACAAGCCCAGCAGCAGGTCGATGCTGTTGATCCCGGCGAAGTCACCGGCGTTCGCGCCTCGATACACGTGCTGGCCTACGCGGTAAGGCTTGTAGTAAGGGCGCACGCAGTAGAAAAAGCGATCAGTGTCGAGCTTCGCGAACAGCAACTCGTTGGACTCGACGACATCGTCCAGCGCATCTTTCGCTGTCTTCAGGAGCTCGTGGGCGACAGGATGGGAGATGCCGAGGGGCAGAATTCTGACCAGGGCGTCGGCTGCCCGCTTGTAGGCCAGCACACCGCGCGTGTTGTACTCGAGAAACACCCACTCCGCTTCCAGTGATGTGAAACTCTTGTAATCACCGTCGATGGCCGGGTTGTGGGTCGCGAGATGGCTGGTGGCAAACCGCGGCGCCACACCCAGCGATGCGCCGACATGCATGGCCAGGGCCGAGGCCTCCTTCAGGGGCGACGTGCGCTCACGGTCGGGGTTCGTGATCTCATGCCGCCGGCAGGCGCCCATGTACAGACCGACATTGCCGAGCAGGTCGAAAGCGTTCTCAAAACCCTCATCCGTGTTGCCCTCCGCCAGCAGCCGCGCGACTTTTTCACGGCCCTCGTCGACCAGCTGTTGCTTCAGCTCGGCACCCGCGTCTTCCACGGCCGCCCGCTGCTCCTGGGCGAAGTAGAGCTCCTCAAGCTCGGTGTTCAACTCCCGGAAGCGGGTCCGGATCCACTGATCGAAGGCCGAGGCGTTTGAAGTCACCATCATCTGCTCCGTGTCTTAACGGTAGTGTCGCGCCGAACCCAAGCAGAAGGCAAGAACTGATCAGACCGGGTGCTAGAGTATGGGCCGTGCGGATCGCCCGCGAAGCTGCGTATGACTAATGACGAATGAGCGCGCAAGACAGCGACTGAGATGCCGCGCGGCGCTGGATAGCACACGGCGGAGGACGTCCTGAAGAAACTGCTGATTTCACTGGGGGTGGGCGTCGCCGTGATCGCGGCGCTGTTGGGTATCCTGGTCTTGCTTGTCGAAGCAAACTTCAGACCCCGGGAGTCCGTCGAGATCGCTGTCCCGGCAGACCTCGGGCACCTGCAGGGCCGGGTCAGCAAGCCCAAAGGCTGGATCCCGTTCATGCTGCCGGGCATCGCGAACGCCCGGATTTCTCTGAGCCCCGGTGAGAAGACTGCCGTTGGTGATGAGGATGGCGCCTTCACGATTTCAGAAATCCGGCCCGGCGTCTACACGCTGACCCTGGCCGCCGACGGCTTCGAGACCGCCGTCGTCGAGGCCGTGGCCATTAGCGGCGGCAGCGTCACGACACTCCCCGACGAAGCCCTGTTCCCGGCGATTGAAGGCCCGCCCAAAGCGCGACTGAAGCTCGGCAGCCCAGCACCCTTCGGCAAACCGCCCGAGTCCTGGCCGTATAGGACGACCGTGTACCTGGATGCCACTGACAGCGAAAACATCTCGCGCTATGGCATTCGTTTCGAGATCCGCGACGACGAGGGCACGCTGCTGACGGATCCCTACTCGAGCAATGACGATCCCCTGCAGCCTGAGAAGTCGCCGGTTCCCGGCACGTCGCCCGCACTGTTCCTGTTCCAGCCGCCGCGCCCGGGCCAGTACACCGCGCGTCTCATTCTGACCAACGAGGCAGCCCCCAGCGCGGAAACCACGGCGGAAGTCACGGTGAATGCTGTCAACACCGCGCCGCTGGCGTTGCCGCAGGTTATCGCGGGACCGGCACCGCCACGCAAAGCGCCAACGAACGAGCCACGCGTATCGAGCGGCCTGAACGTGGTCAACCTGGGGGACACGGTCTACCTGATGGGCCTCGGGCTGGACCGGAATCACGCGTCACCGGAACGCTACAACCCCGGTGGTGTGCAGCCCGATGTTTACGGCAAGAACCACGACCACCTGCAGCGGCAGTTTGGATTCACCTGGCAACTATTTCACATCAACGCGGTTAGCGGGGCCCGGGTTGTGGCGGATGACTTGCTGCAAGGTCCGGACGGCAGCCCCGCCGTGGCCACCCAGCTGGTTCATTTCACCGCCCAGCGCCCGGGACACTATGAAGCAAGCCTGGCAGTCAACGACAACGATCCCTTCGGGTCCCTGACCGGTGACGCAGTGACGGTGTCACTGCTGGTCGTCGAAGACGAACTGACGCACGATGGCACAGCATGCGAATCCTGCCACCGAGAACAGGTCGCCACGTATGCACGGACCGGCCACAAGCAAGCCGGGGTGGGCTGCGAGCGCTGCCACGGCCCAGCCGCCGCGCACCTGGCAGTAGCCGAAGAAACGGCAGGCTACGCAGACAAGAAACGCGCCACCCAGGACGTTAACCTAGAGTCCGGCGTGTGCGGCCAGTGCCATGCCGAATACGGCGAATGGGAGAAGTCGCGTCACGCCGACGGCATGCCCTACGGCTACCACGAGATCGCGCGCCCGCTGCTGGTGCAGTGCTCCAAGTGTCACTACGCGCAGAGCTTCGCAGAGACCCTTGCCGTTGCCAGTGAAGCCGGCGTTGAGTTCCACGACGTGCAGTACACGAAGCGGGCAGCCGGGATCGGCCCGCTGATGCCTGATATTTCCAAAGTTCCGGACGCGGACGAGACCGCGATCTCCTGCGCCGCGTGCCACAGCCCGCACGACGCCGTGGCCGGCAAGTCGGTGGGGCTGCGCACTGGCAGTGCCGGCGCGCTGTGCCAGACCTGCCACGAGGAGAAATGGCAGAACGCGGTCCTGGAAGGCACCGCGGGTGTCGTGCGGAATGGTTATGAGTATCCGGGCGAGGATTACGCGTTTCGGAACCCGCACAACACAGCGGCGAAATGCGTGCTGTGTCACCTTGGCGACCAGACCGACAACGTCGATTCCCAAGGCGTACGCGCGGTGGGCGGCCACACGCTGCGCATGCGCGACGCAGGACCCGATCGGCGCCTCGGTGGATTCCGCCCGAGCGCGGAAGACCCGCAGTCGGACAGGGTTGCAAGTACGAGCGATGACATCCTGCATCTCGCACCGTGCCAGGCTTGCCACGAAGGCATCGACAGTTTCGACCGGAACGGCCTGCAGCTTGAAATCAATGCCAGCTGGAACGAGCTCGGCGAATTGCTGATGGCCGCAAACGGCGGGACCCTGCCCGGCTTTCGTCCCGGTGACAAGTGTGCCACCTGCCATCGCGGCGGCACCGTGCCTTTCACGGATGACCCCGGCCTGGCCCTGGAAAACGCGTATACGAACTACAAGCTGGTCAAGAACGACCGTTCATGGGGCGTGCACAATCCGAAGTATGTGCGAAAGCTCCTGGCCGATTCCATCGCGGCAGTCGAGGCCTACCTCGCCGCGCATGGCGGGGCAATGAACAGTGGCCAGGGGACTCCTGAGGCCGGGCTGGCACGAACTACCAAACTTCGAACCGCAGCGACTGATTCCTTATAATAGAGCCTCACGCATCGCGGCAAACAACACCCCCGTCTTCCGCCAAGGATGAACAGCTATCGCTCGACTGTCGTGCCCGTCGCAGAGCTGCCGGACCTGACCCGCCAGCAAATGGCAACGCTGTACCTTCGATATTACGACGGCAGTGACGAGCAGCAATTCCAGCACGACATCGACTCCAAGACCGAGGCGATTCTGCTGCATACCGACAGGCGACTGGTCGGCTTCACCATGCTGCACCAGTATGAGCAGTCGGTCAGCAACAAGCGGGCACGAATTGTCTATTCAGGTGACACCGTCGTCGATCGGGCGCATTGGGGTCAGCAGGTGCTGGCGTTTTCCTGTGTTGAACGGATGGGCTACTACAGTCATGCGTCCGACATCCCCGTTTATTGGTTTCTCGTCGTCAAAGGCCATCGAACCTACCGTTACCTGTCTGTTTACTGCAGGTCTTTTTATCCGCACTGGTCAATCGATCGCAGCGATCTCAAGCCGCTGGTTGATGAACTGGCGGAAACGAGGTTTGGCTCCGCGTACAACAGGGAGACCGGCGTTGTGGAGTTCAACCCCTCGCAAGGCCATTTGAACCCTGTGATGGCCTGTCCCAACGCGAATCACCTTGAAAAGCCGGAGGTGCGTTTCTTTCTTGAGCGTAATCCGGGATACGTTGCGGGCCATGAACTCGTGTGCCTGAGCGAACTCCACCCACAAAACCTGAAGCCACTGGCACGGCGCGTGTTCTCGCGAGGCCAGAGTGCGTGACGCGTGGCGTCGGCTGGCCCAGCTCCGCGATGCGGCCGTCGACCCAAGGGTAACCGTCAGTCAGCGACAGTGGCGATGGCTTGTCCGTTGCCTCGAGACCAATCAACAGACCGAGGTCGGCCGCCGCCATCGCTTCGGGAGCATTGCGTCGGCTGACGATTACCGGCAATCGCTACCCCTGGTCGCTTATGAGGATATTGCCGGACAGATCGCACGACTCGAGGCAGGCGAAACGGATGTATTGTTCGCCGGCCTGCCAGTGGCATTCGAGCGGACCGGCGGCAGCAGCCGCGGGCCAAAATTGATTCCCTATTCGACGCGAAGCCTCGCAGATTTTCGCGGTGCCATCCTGCCGTGGCTGGCGGATTTGGCCGCGAGCCATGAACTCGACGGCCCGGCTTACTGGGCGATCAGCCCGGTGGCTCGCGAGATCAAGGCCAGTGCGGGCGGAATCCCGATTGGGCTGACAGACGGCGGCTATCTCGGCCGGGAAGCCGCGTTGCTGCTCGCCGAGCTGTCGGCTGTGCCACCCTGGGTGGGCAATATTTATGATCTGCGCGAGTGGCACCTGGCAACAGCCTGCTGGCTGCTCCGCAGAGGTGACCTGACGATGGCCTCGATCTGGAGCCCCACCTTGCTGACGGGCCTGCTGGATGCCATCGATACACAGGCCGACGAACTCACGGGGCTGCTGGCGAACGGCGGACGGATAGCGGGACACGCGGTGGCAAGTGACCGTAGCGCCCTTGACCGTCTAGGTGCTTATGCACGGACTCAAGATACCCGGATACTGTGGCCAGGCCTCCGGCTCGTGAGTTGCTGGGCCGATGGCTCATCACAACCCTACTTCGAGCAGCTGGCCGAACGTCTGCCTCAGGCCCGGTTCCAGCCCAAGGGCCTGATTGCCACGGAGGGCGTCGTGACGGTACCCGACACTGCCGGCCGCCGGGTGCTGTCAGTCGATCATGGTTTCTTCGAATTCATTGACACCGGCAATGCAACGAAACTGGCCAACGATCTTTGTTACGGCGACGAATACGAAGTCGTAATCACTACCTCCGGGGGGCTCTATCGTTACCGAACCGGCGATCGGGTGCGCTGCGACGGGTTCAGCGGCGACGTGCCATCACTGCAGTTCATAGGTCGGGGCAACCTGAGCTGTGACCTGGTGGGTGAAAAATTGACCGAATCATTCGTCGCAGATTGTTTGCAGGGGGTTCCCGGTTTTCGCATGCTGATCCCTGCCCTGACACCCAAACCGCACTACACGCTGGTAACCGGGCCAGCAAGTCATCAGCTGAACGCAACCCTGGTGGGACAAATCGAGAATCGATTGCGTGCCAATCCCCAATACGCGTATGCGCGCGATCTCGGGCAGCTTGGCAAGCTGTCCGTGGCGCAGGCGCACGAGCCCTTGACGGCCTATATTGAGCGCACCAGTCGGGCCAAACAGCGACTGGGAGATATCAAAGTGCCGGCGTTGCGGCCGGAACCGGACTGGCTACAAACCTTTCGGGTGACAGGACAATGAACATCGCGCTGATTTCGCCGAAGGGTCCACTGTATCGCCACAGGGGCGGCATCTTCAGACGCTCACTGCGCTATCAGCCACTAACTCTGACGACCCTGGCCGCGCTGGTGCCCCCGGAGATTGATACCTCCATTTGCCTGATCGACGAAGGCATCCAGGACATACCGGAGAATCTCGACGCAGACCTGGTCGGCATGACCGTCATCACCGGCACCGCACCGCGCGCCTACGCGCTGGCCGAGCGCTTCCGCAGGCAGGGCACAACCGTTGTGCTGGGCGGGCCGCACGTCACGCTGATGCCGGAAGAAGCGGCCGGGCACGCCGACGCTATCTGCACGGGTTATGCGGAGCAAAGCTGGCCGCAGCTGCTCCGGGATGCGGCGGCCGGACAACTGCAGCCCGTGTACCGCCAGGATCCTGAGCTGTCGCTGGAGGCCTCGCCTTTTCCGCGTCGGGACTTGTTCGATCGTCGGCACTTCCTCACCCAGGCCGTGTTCGAGGCCACCCGTTCGTGCAGCCACAATTGCGAGTTCTGTGTTGCGCCTGCCGCCTGGGGCCGCAAGCAGTACCAGCGACCGGTGGACTGGATAGTCGAAGACATCCGCCGCGTCGGGCAGAAGAAGATCATCTTTATCGACCTGAACCTGGTTGCCGACAAGCAATACGCGAAGGCACTCTTCAGCGGGCTCGTGCCACTTGGCGTGCAGTGGTACGGGCTTGCCACCGTACTGATCGCGCATGACAGGGAACTGATGGAACTGATGGCCCGCAGCGGTTGCAAGGGTCTCCTGCTCGGGCTCGAGACCGTCTCCGGCGAAAGCCTCAAAGACGCCCGCAAGTCTTTCAACGCGTCGGTTGGGTACAAGACCCTGGTCGAAGATCTGCATCACCTGGGCATCGCAGTGCAGGGGTGTTTCGTATTTGGCCTGGATCACGACACGCCCGACGTGTTCGACGCGACGGTGGAGTTTGCGATTGACGCCGGTGTCGATCTGCCAAGATTCTCCGTACTCACTCCGTTTCCCGGCACCCCGCTGCACCAGCGCCTCGCGGCCACCGGGCGAATCCTGACCCGCAACTGGGAACTCTATGACGGGCAGCACGTTGTGTTCCGTCCCGCCCGGATGACGATCGGTGAACTGGCGGCCGGTCACGAGCGGGCCTGGAAAAGCGTCTATCGCTGGAGCGCCATGGGCCGTCGGCTCTGGCGCGCCGGCAATGCCAGCCCGCTGGCGATATCCGCCAACCTGGGTTACCGGTTCTATGCCCACAATCTGCATCGCTTCTATACCTGCGACCTCCCCATTCAGGCCATCACCCCGAATCCGCTCCCGTCGCTGCTGGCTGGGTCCGTGAACCGGCAGTTGCCCAGCGAGACTCCGAACGAACGCACGATATGCGGCTAACCATCATTCATCCGGCCATTGGTCACCGGCACCGGGAAAAGTACATCCGGACCTGGCAGATGGAGCCATTGCCCGCAGCAACGCTGGCCGGTCTGACGCCGGCAGATGTCAATGTGCGTTTCTACGACGACAGAATGGAACAGATTCCCTTCGACGAGCCAACGGATGCCGTCGCAATTCCCGTCGAGACCTATACGGCCAAGCGCGCCTACCAGATTGCGAGCGAATACCGGCAGCGGGGCATTCCGGTCGTTCTCGGCGGCTTTCACGCCACACTGATGCCCAACGAAGTGCAACGCTACGGGGAAGCCATCGTGCTGGGTGAGGCTGAAGGCGTCTGGCCGACGGTCGTTGATGACTTGCGCCATGGAACGCTGCAGGCTCGCTACGAGCAGCCCGCCAGCCCCGAACTGGACGGCATTCGAGTCGACCGATCGATATTCCGCGGCAAGCGTTACCTGCCCATCAGCCTGATAGAGACCGGCAGGGGCTGCAAATTTCCGTGTGAGTTTTGCGCGATACAGACGTTCTTCAAACGTACCCACCGGGCTCGGCCCATAGATCAGATCGTCGATGAGATCCGGTCAGCGAAAGGCAGAGCAAAATTGTTCTTTTTCGTCGACGACAACTTTGCCGGCAACATCAAGCGCGCAAAGCCGCTGCTGGCCGAACTGGCGAAGCTGAAGATCCGCTGGGTGACACAGATGAGCATCAATGCCGCTCATGACGAAGAGTTTCTGCAACTGCTGGCGCGCAGTGGCTGCACCGGCGTGCTGATTGGTATCGAGAGCCTGAACGAACATAACCTGCGAACCATGGGCAAACGGTTCAACACCATGCGGGGCGGCTACGACGTTGCCTTCGGGAATCTGCAGCGGCATCACATTCGTGTATACGGCACCTTCGTGTTTGGCTATGAGCATGACACGCCGGACTCTTTCGAAGCTGCGGTGGATTTTGCGATCGACAAGCGCATGTACATCGCCGCCTTCAACCACCTGACACCGTTCCCCGGCACGCCCCTGTACAAGCGCCTTCTGGATGGCGGCCGCCTGCGGTTTCGCGATTGGTGGCTGGATGCTGACTATCGTTATAACGATTTGCCCTTCAACCCGGAACACATGGCCCCCGAGGAAGTCACGGAGCTGTGTGTCGCAGCGCGGCGGCGTTTCTATTCCTGGCGGAGCATCATGAAACGTGGATGGTCCGCCACCAACCGGAGCGACTCGGTCATGTTTCGCGGTTTCTTTCCAATCAACGCGATGCACCGCACGGATATCAGCAAGCGCAACGGCTATCCCCTGGGTGACGAAACCTGGCAGGGCCAACTGCTGGAAGCCAACTAGCCCCGTCGCTCTGCCATGGCGTCGACCTACGACTATGGTCCGCTGATCTTCAAACCGGCAACGGCGGAAGATGATGCTGATCTGCAAGCACTGTGCCGGGACAACCCGATGGACTCCTGGGTGCGGGTTTCCATGGAGCGTGAACCCTCATTTTTTGCCGCCGAGCGTCTGTGGCCGGAGAGTCTGCCGGTTATCGTGCGGGACCGCTCGCGACACGGACTGGCAGCGGGGATGTGGTACGCGGGCGCATTGCGGTCATTCGTCAACGGTGGCGAGGCCCGTTGCGCCTACCTCGGCGGACTGCGGATTGCTGCGGGCTATCGACACAAACCGCGCTTTCTTCGCGCCGGCTATCAGTCAATACGTGCCCTGAGTCTGCAATCGCTTGGGGCACCGGATGTCTGGTTCACCAGTATTGCCGACGACAACGCACCAGCCAAACGCTTGCTCGAAGCGGGGCTCCGCGGGCTGCCAAGGTACCGGCCAGCAGGCTCACTCCACACTCTTGCTATAGGTGTCCGCCAAGGCGTCCGGCGCGGCTTGCTGCGGCGCGCGACATCAAGCGATCTTCCTGCGTTAATTGAGTTCTACAACCGACAGTCCAAAAATCATCAGTTTGCGCCGGTCCTCAGCCAGGCATGGCTGGCGAGCCTCTCGAACGTACTGTCCGTCGAAGACTTCCTGGTACTCGCCGATGGCGGCACAATTTGCGGCTGTCTTGCGCTCTGGGATCAACGGGCTTTCAAGCAAACGGTCGTGCAGGGCTACCGATTCCCGTTGCAGTTTCTGCGCAGACCCTGGAACTGGCTGGCCTACCTGCGACGATCGATTCCGCTACCGGCTGCCGGCAGCCAGCTCAACAGCGCTTTCATCGCCTTCTTCGCCCTGGATCCGGCCTATGCCGACCTGGCTCCAGCAGTCATCCAGGATGCGCTGGCCGGCCTGGACGATGGCCTGGTGGCGGGGTTGCTGGGCCTGTCAGTCGACAATCCCATGCATCAGTCGATTACAGAATCCCTGCGGCCACAGGTTTACGGCACCACGATATACACGCTGGAATGGCCGGATTCAGAACCGCCCGCGATTGATGATCGGCCGGTACAACCGGAAATCGCTATGCTTTAGTTGCGGGTGCGAAGGACGCTCGCCGCTGCCAGATCTCAACGCCCGCGAGGCCGAGAACGCCGCCAGCCAGTATCGAGGCCAGGTGATGCTCGTGGATGGTCATCGTCGATACGACAATGGCGAGCAACCAGAGTCCGATCAGCACTTTCTGAACGCCCCGAGCGAATGGCGCCAGCAATCCGGCGGTCGTCACTGCGAAACACACATGCAGGGACGGCAACTCATTGTTGCTCAGGTTTATCCAGTCGGCGATCCTGAAGACCAGCGGCAGGTCGCCCTGCGCATCACGCGGTGGATAAATAGTTTCAGCGGGCAACAGGACGAACAGCAGGCTGGCGAATACCACCTGCCCGCAAAGCACCTTGATGGCCAGGATGAAATCCTCGGGCTGACGGATAGCAAACATGGGCAACAGCATGAAGGCACTGAGACTCAGATAGATCCATGCTGTGTGGGGCAGAAAGGGAACAACAAGTTCCGGCTCGAAGCCTATCGTGAGGCGCCAGGGCATGACGTCGGCCAGCCACGCACCGGAGCCATAGAAAACGTAGAAAAAGATCGAGAAGAAGAGCGCCAGCCTGACCCTGGCCAACATCTCACGCGGCGCCGGCAGAAAAAACGACGCCGCCTGGCTACTCGACATTCGCGAGCGCGGTTGGCGCCGCTTCTGTGTTGGGGCGTGGACCGCCCCACAGGCTGAGGTACTGGCGCCAATAGGGAATCGGCGGGCGGCTGTATCGGCCGCCTCCAGGCAGTTCCTGCCAGCGCAGGCCTGGGTGCTGGTGATGAACGAGATCCCAGTGTCCGTTGAGCAGGACCCTCTCCATAATCGGGCTAACGCTCAGGTTCCAGGCGCCGTCTCTCACGTCCCGCGGGGAAAATGCATGGGTTACGTATTGACGGGTTGACCAGTTAACCCAGAAGGCTGCAAAAAGCACGAGTAATGCCGTCCAACTGATATTCAGCAGTTGCACAACCAGCACCCAGAAAACGATGCCGACCAGCACTTCCCGACGAATCCTCTGGATTACTGCCGGCGTAAACAGACCATCATCAAAGATGATCGAAGACGAACGAGCCCGCCGCCACGGGCTCAGGCGAAAAACCCCGGGCACCACCGCCATCAGGAGTGAGCCCACGGGAATGATCGGCGGGTAAATTCCGATCAGGATGCTGTACCACTGCGCATACTTGATAAGCAGATTATCTTCCGGATAGTAATAGTCGAACATCTCGTGATTCGTTCGGTTGTTGCGGTGGTGCACTTCATGCGGAACCTGCATGAACGTGAAAGACACCGGAAACAACAGGCTCACCAGGCATCCGGCGAAATAGTTGACGCGGGGATTGGAATGCAGGTTCTCGTGGATCGCCTCGTGCATCAACGCATAAACCGTGAGGCCGGTGTAAGCGAACAACAGCGCGGCGACCACGAACGCAATGCCCGACGCGGTCGAGGCGAACCACAGTAGCGCCAGCTGGAGACCCAGGACTCCCCCAAGGATCACCAGGTTCTGGCGGTCATAGTCAGGCATTCCTGCTCCTGCGGCCAAGCAAGAACCCGACGATCAGCCCAACGATGGCGGCCAGCAACAGAAACAGCACAATCCGCTCCTGGGCTTCAGCCATCAGCGGGTTGTCGAACATGTTGGCGGAAAAATGCATCTGCACGATCTTCCAGCTGCCGGTGGTCTTGCTGAGGGTTACCGACCACACGCTGTCTATCTGCAGCTGCGAACCGTCCGCGAGATCGAATATATCGGCGGACGTGCCGTCTGCTACCGCAACGTTGCCAAAGAAGCGCGCAGAATCACCGAGTGTCGCCTTGGTCGTGTAGCCCTTGAGTATCGCGGCATCGCCGGACAGAAATCTTTCTATATAGGCCGTTACGGCCGCGGGACTGCGAGCCACCTCGGCGTCCAGGAATACGGCGACGACTTCATCATCCAGCAGCGGCGTAATCTGGTCGAACTGCTGATTATTCAAAGCCGCTTCCACCGATTCGAGCATGGCCCGTAACTGCTGCCGGTCGGCGCTCGAATCGTCCTGCGCAATTGCCACGTCGACAAACGCCAAGAGCACGGTCAACACCGCCAGGTTTCGGAAATATCGCATCAGTCTCCCCCTGCAAGCCCCTTGGATTGGTCCGCAATGTAGTTAAACAACCGGTAGATAATTGCACTCACGTCCGGCGAGCGCAGGAAATGATCGCTCCCCCAGACCGGGTAGATTTTTCCGGGTAACGACAAGACATCCGTCACCGGCACGAAGCCATCCGTCGGGCCACTGTCGCGCATTTCCTGGTAGCGCGCCCGGAGGCCGGGCTGGATGTGGGAACTCAGCGGAATCGGCGCCACATGGATCATTTCCATCCGCTCCGGCCATTGTTCGTTCTGCCAGAAGGGATGGCTGGTCCGCATTTCCGTCAGCGCCGAGAAATCGATGCGCAGCGCCAGGCAGAGCAGCCGGTTCCAGACCTGTTTGACGCTGTTTGACAACTTGTCATCAGCAAACGGCGTGCCCTTGGCAATACCCGCAATGTTCAGCCAGCCAACGACTGCCGGATTTACGGCGCCGTTCTGCAGGTAATGGCGAACTTCGCTGGTGCCCTTGCTCAACGAGAGCAGCCAGATCTTCCTGTCGGAATCCTGGTCCAGGTGCCGGGCGAGAATGGCGCTATTGACAGACACCCCGCCGGCACTCTCTGTGGGCACAATTTCGACTTCGAAGCCAAACTTGCGGCCGATGGCCCCTGCCAGCCGACCATCGGCACCCACTTCAGGATGCTCCCGATAAAGCATGCCAGGCATGATCAACACGCGCAGTCGGCTGCAGTGATCCACCCTGTCGGCGGCATAGCTTTCGAGCCGCCGGCAGAAACCCGCATGCTCATGCTGGCGGACGCTTTCGTAAAACACCCGGGCAGCGAGATCCGCCGATAGCTGTGCACTGATCTGTCGAATCTCGTCGGGCCCGGGTGGTGAGTCCATTGCCGCGAGCGTATTGCGCGCAAGCTCAGCCAGTTCCACTTCATCGCAGAGTGGCGACTCATAGAATCTGCGTTGGAATCGAATCGCCATCAGATAAAGCGCTGCGATTCAGGCCTGCCCGAAATGGTAACGGGGCAAGCCGTTGAAATACTCCCAGAAACGCAGCGCACCAAGGTCCTCGTCGTCAATCAGCGGACCATCTACGGGTATCTGGCCGGTAATGAAACGGATGTCGGGTCGCAGGTATTCGCGCACCAAGATCGCCGCAACTTTCACCGCGATTGCGTCGAAGGCGCGCCTGGCGAGACCCGCCCCACTGGCACGCGGCGTCACGCCCGAGATATAGAGGCGGGTCTTGTTTCTACTCAACGGTGCCGAACAGATCAGGGCCCCGTAGCCGGTATCGCGATTGGTCATTGCCAGCAGGTTTGCACCCCAGCAATCGATGATCACGCGCGTGGTCTCGTGGCTCAGCATCGCCATCAGGTAGTCCACCCAGCGACGCCGGATGATCTCGGCTTCGTAAACGATCGTCAATTTGTTCGGCGAATCGCTGGTGATATCCGGGTAGCTGACGAACCGGCGGTTGTGTACTTTGTCGAAATGACGGACATCGAAGGAGTTAAGGCCGAACACGTAGTGCGATACGTCGAAGTGCATGACCACCGGGGAACTGACGGCCAGGTCCGCGGCCATTTCCGGCGGGTGCGGCACGTCGAAGGCGGGAGTCTGGCCCAGGAAGGCGAACACGATGCCGTAACGTTCCTTGCAAACCAGCTGCTGCAGCACGGATTGCGGGGAACCGTGGGTGTTGTTGGGCGCGTTGACGCAGTTGCCGCCGGTATCGAAACGATAACCGTGCAGCGGACATTCGAGACAGTCCCCGACGACCTTGCCACGGGCAAGATCGGCGCCCATGTGCGGGCACTGCCGCACGGTCAAACCAAACTCGCCCTTGCCTGTCCTGAACAACAGCCAGTCGCGGTCGAACAAGCGGAGCAGGGTGTGCTGACCGGGCTTCAGGTCACTGCTGCGGGCGACCGGGTACCACGACTGAGGATAGTCGAGCAGATCGACCGAGATATTCCGAGACGGTGATTCGGTCACCGTGCTACCCCCAGGTTGGCCTTATTCCATCCCCGGCCCCATCAGCCGGGCCGATGGACGCAGAACTCATTATAGTCTTGATCTCCAACTCCATTCTATCGTCCGCTGGTTGGGAATAGACAGTAGATCAATATGAACAACAAGGCATTTGACCTGGTTGTGTTCGGCGCCACCAGCTTCGTCGGCAAAATTCTCGCCGACTATCTCGTCGACACCTACCCGAAGGCTGGCGAACTCGGATGGGCTGCAGCCGGGCGTTCGGCAGCGAAACTCGAAACGCTGAAAGAATCGCTCGGATCTGCGGCAGCGGAACTGCCGTTGATTGTCGCCGACGCGCATGACGAAGCCGCTTTGCAAAGCCTGTGCGAACAGACCCGCGTGGTGATCTCCACCGTCGGCCCCTACGACCTGTACGGCGACACACTCGTCAAGGTTTGTGCGCAGACCGGCACCGACTACTGTGACCTGACCGGCGAAGTGCGCTGGATGCGCCGCATGATCGAGGCCCACGAGGGCGCCGCGCGCGAGTCCGGCGCGAGAATTGTCCATGCCTGCGGTTTCGACTCGCTGCCTTCGGACATGGGCGTTTACTTTCTGCAGAAGCAGGCTATGGACCGGTGTGGCGAATACTGCAGCCAGGTCCGGATGCGCGTTGTGGCCGCATCGGGCGCTTTCTCCGGGGGCACCATCGCCACATTATTGAATGAGTCGAAAGCGCTGGCAGAAAACCCCGCGCTGATCCGGGAGCTGCGGAATCCCTATGCGCTCTGCCCGCCCGGCTACAGGAATACGACTCGCCAGCACCGGGTGACTGGTGCGGAATTCGACGACGACCTGGAGACATGGCTAACACCGTTCGTGATGGCCGCGGTCAATGAACCAGTCGTGCTGCGATCGCAAGCGCTGCTCGGCAATCCCTACGGTGACCATTTCAGCTACAACGAAGCGGCGGTTACCGGGCGGGGAATCAGCGGACGAATGAAGGCGACCGGCATGTCCGCCTTCGGCAAACTGTTCCTCGGCGCAACGGCGAATCGCACGCTGAGGGGCCTGCTGCAGCGCTATGCCTTAGCTTCGCCCGGCGAGGGCCCGGACGAGGAAGCCCGGCGCAAGGGTTTCTATGTCCTGAAGTTCCTGGGCAAGACAGATAGCGGCCGGTCGCTGCAAATCAAAGTGGCCGGCGACCGCGATCCCGGCTACGGCTCGACGGCCAAGATGATCGGCCAATGTGGAATCAGCCTGGCCCGCGACATTTCGGCGGAAGAAAAAGCGGGGGGTTTCTGGACGCCGGCAACGGCCTTCGATGCCCGCCTGATTGCACGCCTGCAGGAACTGGCAGGCATGACCTTCGAAGTGGCAGCAGGCGACTAAAAACGGCCAGATGTCGGTCTGTGCGGCCACGGTTCCCGCGGCAGGCCAGGCAAGCTCCCTTATTTTTTTATTTAAAACAAAGATCTATGGTGGCCCTGGCATATCTATAATACTTGCTTGTTACAACCAAGTAAGTAGACTATGATCTGCGACCTATGGCCAGCCTCCCTGCCAGAGTCTCCCGCACCCAGGCCGAGCGCACGGCGGAATCCGACGCCCGGATGCTGGCTGCCGCTGTCGCGTTGATTTGCGAGCGCGGCGCCGACGGCACCACGCTCAAAGAGGTTGGCGAACGAGCCGGTTACAGCCGCGGGCTGGCCAGTTATCGCTTCGGCAACAAGGCGGGGCTGTTCTGCTTCATGGTCCGATCGATCGGCGAAGACTGGCTGCGGCAACTCGACCAGGCCGTCGACAACCAGGTGGGGCTGAACGCGATACTTGCCGCAACCGACGCACACTACCGGTTCGTCCTGGAGTCCGCTGATCGCATCCAGGCTTTCTACATTCTGTGGTTTCATTCCATTGGCCCGGATCCGGAACTCAAGAAAGTAATCGCCCACATTCACGAGCGCCGACAACGGGACGTGGAAGCGTGGATCAAGAGCGGCATCCGCGATCGCAGCATCAGCGAAAATGCCGACATCCGGGCGACTGCCGAACAGTTTTGCGCCGCCATCATCGGCATCGTTTACCAGTGGCTGGTCACGCCGGCGGCAGACGAACACATCCGCCAACTCCACGAAGGCCTGAAACAACAGATGGTTCGCGCGCTGGCTGAAACCCGGCGCATCGATTGAAACCCACCATGAAGGTGCAGTCATGAGTAGTCCTGCAGAAGGCATCCGTACCGCCACCGAGACCAGCGCCGCGCGCAGTCCGCTACGTTTCGTGACCGCCGCATCGCTGTTCGACGGCCACGACGCCGCGATCAACGTGATGCGCCGGCTGATACAGGCCAAGGGCGTGGAAGTTATCCACCTGGGGCACAACCGCAGCGTTGCCGATGTCGTCCGTGCGGCCATCCAGGAAGACGCCGACGGCATTGCCATCAGCTCTTACCAGGGCGGCCACAACGAATATTTCCGCTACATGGTAGACATGCTCAGGGAATACGGTGCCGGGCACATTCGCGTATTCGGCGGCGGCGGCGGCACCATTACGCCGGAAGAAATCGCCGCGCTCCACGACTACGGTGTCGAGCGCATATATCACCCTCACGATGGCATGAACCTCGGCCTCACCGGGATGATCGACGACCTCGTGCAGCGCACTGAAGCCACCCGGCAGCCGACCACGCTACCCGCCCAGGCTGAACGGACCAATATCCTGTCTGTCGCCGCCACTCTGTCGGCCCTGGAAGACGGGCTCCTGGCAGAGGCAGACCTGGAAAAGCTTCGCCGGCAGTGGCAACTCGCCGCCGGTCAGGCCCCTGTCGTCGGGATCACCGGCACGGGCGGCGCTGGTAAAAGCAGCGTGACGGATGAATTGCTGTCGCGTTTCTCCCAGTACCATCCGGATCTCAGCATCGCGGTGCTGGCCGTTGACCCCACGCGCCGGCGCACGGGTGGTGCACTGCTCGGCGATCGCATTCGCATGAATAGCCTGCGCAATGAATCGATCTTCATGCGTTCCATTGCGACAAGGCGCCAGCACCTGGCCACCAGCGCGATGCTGGCAGATGAAGTGTTGTTCCTGAGGTCGCTGGGCTTCGACCTCATCATTGTTGAGACCGCAGGTATCGGCCAGAGCGACAGCGAAATCGTCGATCTCGTCGACCTGTCCATGTACGTGATGACCAGCGAATACGGTGCGGCCAGTCAGCTGGAAAAGATCGACATGCTGGACTTTGCCGACATCATCGTACTCAACAAGTTCGATCGGCGCGGTGCCGAGGACGCATTGCGTGACATCCGCAAGCAGTGGCGGCGCAATCACGTGGCCTTCGAAACCACCGACGACAATGTTCCCGTCTACCCCACCATCGCCAGCCAGTTCAACGATCCAGGCCTGACGTGGATGTTCGCCCAGCTGTGCACGAAGCTCCAGGAAGGAGATGCTTCCAGCCAGAGGAGCTGGTTGCCGGAACTGGACGTGAGCGTAAAGGAACCGCGCGCCACGGTGCTGATTCCCGGGCAACGCACGCGCTACCTGGCGGAAATCGCCGAACAGGGTCGTGGCATCAATGCAAAGATCGAGGCGCTCTGCGACACCGCGAACCGGATCCAGCATTGCTATGCCGCGCTCAGCGAGCTGGCAGACCCACAGCTTCCCCAGGCACTGCAACCCTATGACCCCGCGGCACTCACGGATGAGGCCGACCGGAGCCTGTCGGTGCTCCGCCAGCGCTATAACAGCGGCCTGGACGATCTTGGCACCGAGGCACTGCCGCTGCTGCGCGAATGGCCCGGGCGGCTGGCGGGCATCACTGCCGACAAGTACAGCTACAAGGTTCGCGATCGCGTGGTCGAGGGCGACAACTACCGGGAAAGCCTGAGCCACCAGCGTATTCCGAAAATCGCGCCGCCGCGCTTCGATGCCTGGGGCGACCAGCTGCGCTTCCTGATGAAGGAGAACCTGCCGGGCGCTTACCCGTATACCGGCGGTGTGTATCCCTATCGTCGCACCGAAGAAGATCCGATCCGGATGTTTGCCGGAGAAGGCACACCGGAGCGCACGAATCGCCGCTTCCATTACCTGGCTGCGGGCCACACGGCGTCGCGCCTGTCCACGGCCTTTGACTCGGTGACGCTCTACGGCGAAGACCCGCACGAGCGGCCCGACATCTACGGCAAGGTCGGCAACTCCGGGGTGTCTATTGCCAGCGTGGACGATGCGAAGAAGCTCTACTCCGGCTTCGACCTCTGCGATCCCACGACGTCGGTGTCGATGACCATCAACGGTCCCGCGCCCACGGTACTGGCCTTCTACATGAATGCGGCCATCGACCAGCAGGTGGAAAAATACCTGCTGGAAACAGGTCGGTGGGAAGCCGCACAGAAAACGATCGACACCTGGTTCGCCGGCAAGCAGCGTCCGCGCTATGACGGTGAGCTGCCCGAAGGCAATGACGGCCTGGGCCTGGGCCTGCTCGGCATTTCCGGCGACAAGGTGGTCGACCGCGAAACTTACGAACGCATCAAGGCCGAGACCTTGAAATCCGTTCGCGGCACGGTGCAGGCCGATATCCTGAAGGAAGACCAGGCGCAGAACACCTGCATCTTCTCCACGGAATTCGCAATGCGGGCGATGGGCGACGTGCAGGCCTACTTCATCGATCATGGCATCCGCAACTTCTACAGTGTGTCGATCAGCGGTTATCACATCGCGGAAGCCGGCGCGAACCCAATCTCGCAACTCGCGTTTACGCTGTCCAATGGCTTCACGATCGTCGAGTACTACCTCGCGCGGGGCATGGACATTGACAAGTTCTCGCCGAACCTGAGTTTCTTCTTCAGCAACGGTATGGATCCGGAATACTCCGTAATCGGCCGGGTCGCGCGGCGCATCTGGGCCCGGGCCATGCGCGAGCGTTACGGTGCGAGTGCACGCGCCCAGATGCTGAAATATCACGTTCAGACTTCCGGGCGCAGCCTTCACGCCCAGGAAATCAGCTTCAACGACATTCGCACGACGCTGCAGGCCCTGTATGCACTGTTCGACAACTGCAACAGCCTGCACACCAACGCGTTCGACGAAGCCATCACCACGCCCACCGAGGGTTCCGTGCGCCGAGCGGTGGCGATTCAGCTGATCATCAACCGGGAGCTGGGCCTGAATTTCTGCGAAAACCCCTGGCAGGGCTCCTTCGTGATCAACGAACTGACCGACCTGGTTGAAGAGGCGGTGTACGCCGAGTTTGAAAGCATTTCCGAGCGGGGCGGCGTGCTGGGCGCCATGGATACGATGTACCAGCGGGGCAAGATCCAGGACGAGAGCCTCTACTACGAAGCGCAGAAGCACGACGGCAGTCTGCCACTAATCGGCGTCAACACCTTCCTGCCCCCGGCGGGCCAGGAAGACGAGATCAAGGAACTGGAACTGATGCGCTCGGACGAGGCGGAAAAGCAGGCGCAGATTGCCTCGGTGCGCAACTTCCACGTCCTGCATGCAGCAGAGACCGGGCACGCCCTGCAACGTTTGCAGGAGGTGGCCCGGGCTCGCGGCAACATTTTCGAAGAGCTGATGGAAACCGTGAAGAGCGCGTCGCTTGGCCAGGTGTCCAGTGCTCTGTACGGCGTGGGCGGAGAATACCGCCGTAACATGTGACGGACCAGGCACTCATCGACGCGCTGGGCACGCGACACACTGCGGCCGCGGGGCCGGCGCGCATCGTCAGCCTGGTGCCCAGCGTCACGGAATTGCTGTGCGACCTGGGCCTCGGCGGGCAACTGGTGGGCCGCACGGGTTTTTGCGTGCATCCCAAAGATCAGCTGCGCCACGTGGCCAAGGTGGGCGGCACCAAGGACGTGAACCTGGAGGCAATCCGGGACCTGCAGCCCACTCACGTGGTGCTGAATGTGGACGAGAATCGTCGGGAAACTGCCGACGCGCTGGCCGGGTTTGTGCCCCATTTGGTCGTGACCCATCCCCAGGGCCCGGCAGACAATTTCGCCCTTTACCGCCTGCTGGGCGGCATCTTCCATTGCGAAGAGCGGTCTGCCCAGCTCAGCGCAGAGCTGCAAGGGCGCCTGGACGAGCTGCAAAACCACCCGGCATGGCCCGAACGAAAGGTTCTTTACCTGATCTGGCGAGACCCGTGGATGACCGTGAGCACCGATACCTACATTGCGCGCATGCTGCGGCTGGTGAACTGGCGTACCGTGCCCGGGCACAGCGACACCCGATATCCAGAAGTGGAACTGGGCGAGCTGGCCGAGAATCCCGACCTGGTCCTGTTGAGCAGCGAACCCTATCCGTTTCGCGATCGCCATGCGCCGGAGATTCGCGCCGAACTGGGCGACGCGACGCCCGTACACCTGATCGAGGGCGACATGGTGTCGTGGTACGGCAGCCGGGCCGTGGCCGGGGTAGCCTATCTCGAAGACTTCGCCCGGCAGATCGCAGCATGAGCACGCAACCGGCCATCGCATCGCCCTGCATAGAGATCTGCGTGATGAATGAGCAAAGCGGCTACTGCCAGGGCTGTTTCCGCACGGTTGATGAAATTGCCGGCTGGGGCAGTTTCTCGGGCGACCGGAAGGCCGCTATTCTGCGTGAGCTGGCCGCGCGGCGGCCGACCGACGAAGACAATTCGCAGTCCTCGATTTCACCACTGGACCCCCTGATCAATGACTGACAAACGCTTCCAAGGCTCCGACACCTATGTCGCCACCCGCGACCTGATGCTTGCCGTGAATGCGGCGGTGACCCTGGGCCGCCCGATCCTGATCAAGGGCGAGCCCGGCACCGGCAAGACGCAGCTGGCTGCCGAGATTGCCAAGGTCATGGACCGGCCGCTGCTACAGTGGCACATCAAGTCCACGACCAAGGCCCAGCAAGGCCTTTACGAATACGACGCGGTGGCGCGGTTGCGCGACTCGCAGCTCGGTGACGACCGCGTGCAGAACATCGCCAACTACATCGTCCCCGGCACGCTGTGGGAAGCCTTCCAGGCCGACACCCAGCCAGTGGTGCTGATCGACGAGATCGACAAGGCGGACATCGAGTTTCCGAACGACCTGCTGCTGGAACTCGACCGCATGGAGTTCTACGTCTACGAGACCCGGCAGACAGTTCAGGCCCGGCACCGGCCTATCGTGGTGATCACCAGCAACAATGAGAAGGAATTGCCGGACGCCTTCCTGAGGCGCTGTTTCTTTCACTACATCCAGTTCCCGGACAAGCCCACGATGGAGCAGATCGTAGAGGTGCACTACCCGGGCCTGAAGAAGGACCTGTTGGGTGCCGCCCTGCACCGCTTTTACGAAATGCGGGACGTACCGGGATTGAAAAAGAAGCCTTCCACATCGGAATTGCTGGACTGGCTGAAGCTGCTGCTGGCCGAAGATATTCCGGTAGAAGTCCTGAAAGGTGATGACGATCGCGCGGCCATCCCGCCAATGTATGGCGCGCTGCTCAAGAACGAGCAGGACGTGCAGCTGTTCGAAAAATTGATTTTCCTGAACCGGCGCGATGCTCGCTGATTTTTTCTTTGAGCTGCGCCGGGCAGAGCTCAAGCCGTCCATCACGGAATACCTCACCCTGCTGGAGGCGCTGAAGGCAGACCAGGCCAATGCCTCGGTGGATGATTTCTACTACCTGTCGCGCGCGTGCCTGGTGAAGGACGAGGCGCTGTTCGATCGCTTCGACCGCGTGTTTGGCGCGTTCTTCAAGAACATCGACGACGCGCTGGGCTGGGAGCAGCTCGACATCCCGCTGGAATGGCTGCAAAGCCAGGGCGCAAACCTGCTCAGCGAAGAAGACAAGCAGAAAATCGAGGCGCTCGGGGGCTGGGAGAAACTGCTGGAGGAATTCCGCAAGCGGGCCGAGGAACAGACAGAGCGGCATTCGGGCGGCAACAAGTGGATAGGCACCGGCGGCAAGTCGCCCTATGGCCACGACGGTTACCACCCGGAGGGTATTCGCGTTGGCGGCGAGTCGCGGCATGGTCGTGCGGTAAAGGTCTGGGAACGGCGCGAATTTAAGAACCTGGACGATCAGCGGGAGATCGGCACCCGCAACCTGAAACTCGCGCTGCGGCGACTGCGGCGCTTCGCGCGCGAGGGTGCGGCAGATCAGCTGGACCTCGGCGGCACGATCGACGCGACAGCCCGCAACGCCGGCTACCTGGATCTGAAGATGGTTCCCGAGCGCCACAACGCGGTAAAGGTGCTGCTGTTCCTGGACGTCGGCGGTTCCATGAACCCGCACGTGCGGCTCTGCGAGCAATTGTTCTCGGCTGCCCGGGCAGAATTCAAGCACCTCGAGTACTACTATTTCCATAACTGCGTGTACGAAACCCTGTGGCGTGACAATCGCCGCCGCCGGACCGAGGGGATCCCGACGACCGAGGTGCTCCACAAGTACAGCGCCGACTACAAGCTGATCTTCGTTGGCGATGCCAGCATGAGCCCGTATGAAGTCGCCTATGCTGGCGGCAGCGTGGAGCACTGGAACGAAGAACCCGGGGCGCTGTGGCTGCAGCGCCTGCTAAGCACTTACCCCAAGGCCATCTGGCTCAACCCGGAACCGGAACGCTACTGGGGGCATACCCAGTCAGTGGGCATGATCCGGGAACTGACAAAGGACCGGATGTATCCACTGACATTGCAGGGACTGGACACCGGCATCCGGCGACTGCAGTAGCGAAGACGCTGCGCAACCACAAGGAGAAACTGGAGCGATGAATTACGAGACACTGAAATTTTCTGTGGCTGGTCCGGTGGCGACCATCACCCTGAACCGGCCGGACGCAGCCAATTCGCTGAATCTCCAGATGGGGAACGACCTGCTGGCGGCAGCCAATCGATGCACGTCGGATCCGGGAATCCGCGCGGTGCTGCTCACCGCCGAGGGGCGCATGTTCTGCGGCGGCGGCGACGTGGGCGGCTTTGCCAACGCCGAGAACCCCGGCGAGCTGCTGCGGGGTATTACGACGGGGCTGCACGCCGCCATCGCCCGCTTCCAGCGCATGGACGCACCGCTGGTCATCGCGGTGAACGGCGTGGCTGCCGGCGCGGGTATGAGTATTGCAGCCAGCGGTGACTTTGTCCTCGCCGCCGAGTCCGCCAAGTTCACGATGGCCTATACGGGCATCGGGCTGTCGCCCGACGGCAGCAGCACCTGGTTCCTGCCCCGCCTGGTGGGGCCGATGAAGGCCAAGATGCTGATGATGCGCAATCCCTTGCTCACGGCCGCCGACGCGCTGGAACTGGGCCTGATCAGCGAGGTGGTCGCCGACGACCAGCTCATGGCCGCAGCTACTAAACTGGCGACCGAACTGGCCGCAGGCCCCACGCGCGCCTACGGGGAAGTGAAACGCCTGGTGGCGGCGAGCCTGGACAGCTCACTGGATGCACAGATGGAACGGGAGACCCGTTCAATTGCCCAACTGGCCAACACCACGGAAGATGCCCGGGCCGGCATCGCGGCGTTTGTTGCGAAAGAAAAACCGGTGTTTAACGGGCGCTGACGCGCGGGCGCGCGGTTTCGGCGGCGGCAGCATCCAGTTCTTTAGACGGGCGCAGAAACCGCAACTGGTTCTCCAGGTAGTCCAGCAGGTGCTGCTCGCGCTCTGTCTCCTCGTGGGTCAGGAAACTCACGGCCATGCCTTCCAGCAGGTAACGCGACAGGTCCAGGGCCAGGTCGAATGCATCCGTGTCGCTCTGCCACTCGGGGAAGGCCTCGGCAGCTGTGTGATACCACTCTTTGTAGAAGGCGGCCTGGGCAGGTTCGAGGATCGCGGCGAGCTGCGGATCCGTGCGGGCGGCCACGGTCAGTTCGAAGAAAGCCACGAATGTGGGATGGCGAACGTGTTCCCAGTAGGCCCGCACCGCGACGTGCACCCGGCCCTTGCCCGGTGGCGGGGCCCGCCGGGTTGAATTGCGGAAGGCCTTCAGGCGCTTCGCGTGCAGTTCATCCACCGCCGCCTTTACGACGTCCATCTTGGATGGGAAATGGTGCAGCATCGCCCCGCGAGACAAGCCGGCGGCATGGGCAATGCGCGTGGTCGTGGTGCGTGCATAGCCCAGGTCCACGAAACACTGGATGGCGGACTCGATAATCAGCTTGCGAGTCGCGGCACTTTTCTGCGCCTGCCAGCTTGCAGGCTCGCTGTTCGCCACTTGCTCAATGTCAGCGCTTGGCTCTCTTGTGTCCATGAATTTTTTGCTCTGAACGCAGCTGCCGTCGCCATTTAGCATGGTGGGTCGATTTAAAAAAGTCAAAGGTGTTTGTAACCGGACAGCCTGACTGGTTAGACTGCGGGCAACGTCAGGTTCAGTTATCAGGGAGACGGGAAATGGGCAGAGTCGACGGCAAGGTGGCACTGATCACGGGCGCGGCCTCGGGGCTTGGTCGGGCCGATGCCCAGGCCCTGGGGCGTGAAGGGGCCGCAGTAGTCCTGACGGACATCAACGATACAGCAGGCGAGGCCGCCGCCGCGGCCTTGCGTGACAGCGGGGCGCAGGCCACCTTCCTGCATCACGATGTTGCCGACGAGGGTAGCTGGCAGAAGATCATCGCCGAAATCGAGAACCGGCACGGCCGCCTGGACGTGCTGGTGAACAACGCCGGCATCGTGATTACCGAAGACCCGGAACAGTGCTCGCTGGAAAGCTATCGCAAGCAGAACGCAATCATGAACGAGGGTGTATTCCTGGGCTGCAAATACGCGATGCCGCTGATGAGTAAGTCGGGCGGCGGCTCCATCATCAACATGTCGTCCACTGCATCGCACCTGGGCTTCCCGGTGTTTTTCGCCTACAGCGCTGCCAAAGGCGCGGTGCGGTCCATGAGCAAGGCCATCGCCGTGCATTGCCAGATGAAGGGCTACAACATCCGGGTCAATACAATCCATCCCGGGGCCATCGATACGCCAATGATCGACCAGACCACTGCGGATCTCAGCTTGGGCGACAAGAAGAATGTCAGCCCGGTGGTGGGACTGGGCGAACCTGAAGACGTGGCCAACGCGATTCTGTTCCTGGCCTCCGATGAATCGCGATTCATCAACGGCACGGAAATCGTGATCGACAATGCGTTGATGATCCAGTAGGGAAGACATCATGTTGAAACCTGGACGCGTTACGCGGGTCCTTCCTGGACTGGTGATCCCGGCTGTCGTCATTGCGCTGATGGCAGGTTGCGGGGGTGATACCCCGGCGCCGGAAGAACCGCCGGCGTCAACGGTCGCAGAGCGCGATCCGGGTGAGGCCGTGTACTACGAACACTGCGGCGAGTGCCATAACGGCGGCGTCTACAAGGCGCCCCACAAAATGTTTCTGGGCATGATGGCACCCGATGCGATCCTGGCTTCCATGGACGGCATCATGGCCGTGCAGGCAGCCGAACTGGATGACACACAGAAACAGGCCGTGGCCGAGTATCTCGCCGGCCGCACGCTCGACTCCGTGACGATCAGCAATCCGCCGCCGGCCTGTGACAATCCAGATATAGACATGGCGCAGCCACCCGCACAGCTAGGCTGGGGCATCGACGCGAAAAACTCACGCTTTCAGCCTGCGGCCACTGGCGGCCTGACCGCTGATGAGGCGCCCGAGCTGAAACTGAAATGGGCTTTTGCCTATCCGAATGCCATCAAGGCGCGGTCGCAACCCACCGTGGCAGGCCACTCGGTATTCGTGGGTAGCCACGACGGCACCGTCTATGCGCTGGATCGGGACACGGGCTGTGTGCGCTGGCAATACCGGGCGTCGGCCGAAGTGCGCACGCCTGTCGTGGTTACTGACTGGAGCACGGACGACCCGGACGCCGAACCCCGCGCGTACTTCGGCGACATCCTGGCGAGGGCCTACGCGCTGGACGCACGCACCGGCGAATTGCTGTGGGTCACGAAGATCGACGATCACCCGAACGCAACGATTACCGGCGCACCGGTGCTGGCAGGCGACCGCGTGATCGTACCGGTGTCCTCGCTGGAGGTCAGCGTGGCTGCCGACCCGGCCTATGTCTGCTGCACATTCCGCGGCTCAGTTGTGGCCCTGGACCAGGTGTCGGGCAGAACCCTGTGGAAGAGCTACACGATCGAGGCCGAACCGGCCGACGCCGGCGTGACGAGCGCCGGTACCCAGATCCTCGCGCCGTCCGGCGCGCCGATCTGGAACAGCCCGCTCGTGGATAGCAAGCGCGGCCGGGTCTATGCCGGCACTGGCGAAAACTATTCGTCGCCCGCCGGCGGCACCAGTGATGCCATCATCGCGTTTGACCTGGCGACCGGCGAGATCGCCTGGGTCAACCAGGCCACGGCCGGCGACGCGTGGAACGTCGGCTGCCTGTCCGACTATGCGCCGGACCCGGCCAACTGCCCTGAAGAGAACGGGCCTGACTTCGACTTCGCGGCCAGCGTGATGCAAATGACGCTGCCCGACGGCAGCGACCTGCTGATTGCCGGGCAAAAGTCCGGCGACGTGATGGGCATCGACCCGGACACTGGTGAAACGCGCTGGCGTACAAAGGTGGGCCGGGGCGGTGTGCAGGGTGGCGTGCATTTCGGCATGGCCACCGATGGCGAACGGATCTACGTGCCGATCAACGACATGGCGTACCCGGAAGACCTCACGCGTTACGAGTTTAAGACCGGCCCGCGCCCGGGGCTGTTCGCGCTGGACCCGGTCACCGGCAACGAACTGTGGGCACACCCGGCGGACAACGCCTGTCCGGAGGGCAACACGTTCTGCGATCCTGGCATCTCCGCAGCGATCACGGCTATACCGGGCGCCGTGATTGCCGGCCACATGGACGGGCGTGTCCGCATTTACGCCGCGGATGACGGCGAGTTGTTGTGGGAATTCGACAGCCTGCGCGACTTCGAAACCGTGTCCGGGGAGACGGCCCGGGGCGGATCGATGAGCGGCGGCGGTCCCGCCGTCGCCGACGGCATGGTGTTCATCAACTCCGGCTACGGCATTTACATGCACATGCCCGGCAATGTGCTCCTCGCCTTCGGGACCGATTAAGAATCAGTCGCCCAGTCCCGACACGAATTACCGTTTTCGGCCAACGGCAGCCATTGGCGCCCGCAGACAACTGCAGCTAACTCAGGCCCAGTTCGTCCTTGGTTCGGCCACCGAATCGATGAATGGGTTGCCCGAACCACTCCGATCGCCAAGGGGGAGGAAAACGCATGTGATAGGCGGCCGCAACCAATGCCAGCGTTTGCATGAAAACGTGTATCGCCACGCTTTCGAAAACTGCAAAATAGAGGATGGCGACTGTCGAATTGGGAATATGCGAAGCGAGGGCTTTGCGCCCGTTCAACTCCAGTATGTTATGTGCGGGCGCAACATACATGTCCCAATAATGCATATGCCAGGGATACAAAAGAGTGCCGGCAGCAAAAGTCAGTGCGGTCACCCATATAGTTGACAGGCCGACCATTTCGAACAACGCCCAGAAGGTCAGCCAGAGCTGCGCTTCGCAAAAGCCCCATATCAGCGCGAATGGCAGAAACGTCCAATAGACTTGCCGGCCCTGCGTGTAAGTACCGCGCGGCCAATATATCCAGTAACCGTGAACAATGATCGCCAGGTAAGCGCCCGTCGCAGCGAGCCAGACGATGCTGGATGGGTCTGACGATCCCCAAGGATTAGTGAACAGCCTCTCTGTTACGCCAGCCGCCGCTGACAGGCTGATACAAACCAAAAAATAGATACATGCTCTGAGCCACGCCAGGCGATTGTCGTAGAGAGTAAGATCTCTGTTGCGCCTGAGTACAAGGAGCAACAGGAACAACACCAATCCAAGACCAGCTGCACCGATAGCTACGCCATCGGTCCACGTACCGGTACTGATATCAAAGCCTCGGAAGACGGGGTTATCCGCCACGGCTCGCCTCTCACAAAAACCACACCGGCTCTCGCCACCACCGATAAGCGATAGTACGACCCAAAATTACCACTTCCAAGCTCCGAGCGTCTGCTTCCTGGTCTTGCTCTAGTTTCATGGACACCTGGAAACGGGCTGATAATAGCCCCGGAGGTGGATCATGGGCAGGAGAAAACGCTACAGCGCGGAGTTCAAACGAGAAGCATTGCGACGGGCCAATGAACCAGGGG
>CAZTIB010000007.1:0-8217 GCA_964613615.1 uncultured Chromatiaceae bacterium | reverse complement strand
GGCGAGATCCGTATTCGTGATCTCCCCGCGCTGCTCGACCGACTCGAGGCCGAGGGCGTATACCCGATCGCGCGAATCGTGGTCGTGAAGGACCCGCTCCTCTCGCTCGCGAGACCGGAGTATGCGATCCAGGACACGGCGGGTGGCGTGTGGATCGACAGTAAGGAGATCATCTGGCTGAACCCGTTGCTGGGCAATATCGACTACGAGCCGCTGACACGCGGCATGTTGACGGCCCTGCCCCACCTGGATCATTTCCTGCCGGCCCACAACCTGGAGAGCCTGGCACGCCTCGCGAAGACGCTGCGGGCTGCGTTGAGATAAGAGTGGCTTGTTCGGACCGGGACCTGCTGCTTGGCGGGCGGGCCGGGGTATCTGCCCTTCACTGCCGGCTTGCCAGTCGACTGCTCGGCGCGTCCTGTAGCCAAAGTGCGTTAAGAGCGCCGCGCCTTCGGTAATGGTGATTGGCAAGCCGACTCTTACGTTACGGGCAGAAACCCCGGCCCGCCCGCTGACGCAGGTGGTGGCTGGACTGGGGACATTCTGTCTTCAGAATGTCCCCTGTCGCCCCTCCCCCCGTTGACGCCGCCGATAGCACGCAATTGCCGAGAGACCCCGACACCTCAACCTTGCCTACGGCAATAATCTCTTCGGGCAGCCCCACCGACGATGCGGGCCGCGCCGGGGATGTTTTTCCGGAGCGACTTTTTTGGAGCGCAGGAAAAAGCATCACCGATAGCGGCCCCGCCACCCTTCGTACAAGGCTCCGAAAAAAAACCGCCGGCATCAAGCCGGCGGTCTTAATCTTCAGGCTTAAAGAACTAAGGCGTCAACGCCCCGTCTTTCTCATGTTCTGCACATTGAACAGGCTCGGCGCCGTGTCCTCGTAATTGATCAGGCTCTTGAACTGCAGCGTGGTGCAGTGGTCGGCCTGTTCGTCGTAGAACACCGCGCAGTCTTCGATCGCGACGCCGGAGCCCTTATTACCCGCCAGGTGCTTTTCCGGGTTGGTCTTGCAGATCGGGAACCATTTCCACGGATCACCCTTCTTGTCGATCACGTGCACCAGCGGAATCGTGCCGGTCTGCGAATCGATGAAAAACCGCCGCATCGCCAGCGGATGATTCGGATCTTTCGGCCTGCCTTCAACCACGTAGGCCGTGCGGAGGCGGTACGGCGCCTGCGGGAAACAATTGCCGCGGCCACCCATCGCAACGAAACGAAAACCGTCCACGTCCTTCGCCGGTTCCGAGTCCAGTTCCGCCTCGTCGTGGGACTCGAGGAAGGGCATCAGCACGTTGCGGGTGCCGACATACGTCCACTCGTAATCCGATAGCCGGCCGTTGTAGCCTTCGAAGTCCTCGATCATTGCATCGGAACCCAGGAACGCGTCCGTGATCTGGCCAGTCGCGAGGCGGCGTACCCGCCGCTGGAAGCCCAGGTATAACCAGCCATCGTCACGCTGCAGATCGTCTTCGTAGCGCTGAATTAACAGCTGCGTATTCGCCAGGTCGAAAGGCTCCAGCACCGTGCCGTAGATCGACCGGAAGATCTGGCCAGGGTTGGGCTCGACGTCGGGCTTGGTATCGAAGACCGTCCGATGCTTCCAGTTCAGGAAGCGCCAGTGGAAGCGCAGCTGCCGCTCGGTTTTTCCCGTTTTCCCATCGCGGAAGGTCCAGTAGAAGGGCCTGATGGTCTCGCTGTCGCCCGCGTTGAAACTGCGTTGAAAGTTCCACATCTGCTTCAGGCCCGCCTGCGGGTCGCTGATGTCGGGTGCCTGCGGAAACGGCCGACCAGCATTGAAATTCACCAGCGTGCCTTCGGGCGATAACGACACATTCTGCCCGGTCTGACGCGTCGCTTCGATGTAGTTGGGGTGCAGGGGCAAAGAGAAGTTGGGCGCGGTCCGTAGTTCGACCCAACCGTTTTTTACGTAGCGATAGAGAAACTCGTCGATGATCTCTTCGTACTGGTCCACGTTGCCCTGATTGATCACCACCCCAGGCTCGTAACCCTCGGCTGTGGGCATGGAGTCCTCGTAAGGGAAAAACGAATCCTGGATGACCTGTTCCCAATCCTGGGCCTGCGCCGCCAGGGCTGTCAGCCCGATCACGGCACCCGCACATATCAATAGTTTCTGCATCTTCTTGACCCTCCTGTCAGAACTGGTAGCGAACGACGAATTGCAGCTCATCTTCCTTCGCTGCGGTACCAATGGGGCCGGACTTGAAACGGCCCAGCGGCTCGAAGCCGCGGCCACCGAGGCTGCTCCAGGCTGGAATATTGCCTCCCACCGGATCGCAAATCGGGCTGCCCAGCGCAGGACCACAGGTGCCCGGCGGGAAGATGTTCGCGGTCCGGTTGTCGTCGGCGTCCTCGGCCGGGTTGTTGTTGGTCCATTTCCAGTTCACCAGCACCTTGAAGAGCCAGTTGTTGCTGGGCTTGTACTCGAGGGACGGTCCGACCACCAGGGCCTGTGCCTGCGTGTCGTAGGCGGCGAGAACCTGCGGCGTCAGCCGGTCGTTCAGATAGTTGCCCTGGACCAGCAGGGTCAGGAACACGTTTTGCGCCCAGTCCTGGAAGCCGATCCGGCCAAACTGGGTCGTGTCCAGGCCGATGGAGTTGAAGCTGTCCTTGTTGTGGTCGAGGATCTCCTGGTAGAAGACCTGGCCGGAAATCAGGAAGGCGCGGGTCTTGTTCAGGAACGGAATAAACGTAGGCCGGTCGAAGCCAAACACGAAACGAAACACGTCGGAGTCGTTGTACAGTTCCGGCTTGCTGGTATCCGGAAACTCCTCGTCCTGCGTCAGCGTGGTTTCGATCCTGAATGACGTCGTCGCCCAATCCCAGTACCAGTCGGCCGACGCGCCGTACATCGTCAGGCGCGGGAATTCGACCTCAAAGCCAAAGTTGTAGGGATAAAAGCGCGGATCGCTGCCGCTGGCCGGGCCTAGAAACGGATCACTGGCCGCGATCCCACCGCGCAGGGACGGGAACTGCGAGCGGTAGTACAGCGCGTTTAATGAGAAGCCCACACCCTTGAACACGCCCTCAATCCGGGCGCCAATATCCTCGTCATCCGGCACATCGGCATCGCGGATACCGATGGAACCAGACGGGAAGTCCACCGCAACGCCCGTGACCGGGAAGTTGCCCACGGTACAGCCGTTGTCCCAGCAGTTCTTCAGTGCGCGGAACAGGTTACCGGCGCCGAGAATCGCGTAGGGTTCGCCGCCCTGGCCGAGATCATGGGGCCGGAAGTCCTCGAATTTGTAGAGCACCTGGAAATTCAGATCCTCGAAGAAGGCCACGGGGCCAAGGCGGTACTCGGCATTGATCATGCCCTGCGGGATGCGGGAATCCTCGAACTCCGCATAGATATTCTGGCGGCCAAAGTCGATGGGGTTGACCACATCCAGCACGCGGAACAAGTCGGTGCGGCCCCAGACCACCTGCTGCCGACCGATGCGCAGGTTCAGCTCGTTGCGGCCCTTAAAGGTCGGGATGGTTGCGCTCAGATAGAGTTCGCGCAGCCAGTCCCAGTGGTCGTTGAACTCGCGAAAGCGCAGCTCGTTCAGGTCGCGATCCATGTAGTCGTTCAGACAGCCGCGGCTGTCGTCGTCACAGGGACGAACGGGTGTGGCCAGTACGGTGCCGCCGTCGGTGTAGTCGTACAGGTCTTCAGCGGCGAAACGCAGGCCGCGGTTCGGATTGTTAACACTGTTGATCGTGCCGCCGGTGCCGGGGAGCGGAATCGCGCCCGTGTCGGGCGAAACGCCCGGGGGACCAAAGATCCCAGCGTAACTGGGCGTCGTGGTCGGGTTAAAACCCCCGCCCCCAGGCAAACTGGCAAAAAACGCCGGGTTGCCAGGCGCGGAATAGGTCAGCCCACTGCCCGCGTTGTTGCCGTACTCACCGTTGATGTCATAGACCGCGTCGTAGCTCACGCGCAGCGTGCCGGCAAGCGACAGTTCGGAGAAAATGCTACTCCTGGGCCGGAAGTCCTTGAAGAACTCCAGCTGACCCTGGAAGCGCTGCTTGGTCATTCCGACGCTGCGGCGGAAGTAACTGGAACTGTCCACGAAGCCGCGCAGCTCGAGGGAGCCGTCGTCGGAGTACCAGGCCGCCTGGGCCGGCGCCGCCGCCAGCGCAGACATCATTGCAAGAGCGCCAACCCCTGCTCGTCGTATACACCCCATCATCGTCTCATCCCCCTGTGCAGACTCTCGACCTCAGCCCATGCTACCAAATACCCTGTTGTTATCAGGCAACTTGTGGCTGTAACTTATCCGACAGTGCCTTGGCCTGCATGATAAAAGCAGGCTTGAAGCGCAGGATCCACGCGGGCACCAGGAAAATGGCGGCCAGCGCGTTCAGAACCAGCATCACGATCAGCAGCAGGGCCGCATCGGCCTGGAAGCGCAGATCGGAAATAAACACCCACATGATCACGCCACCGATCAGCGTGGTGGCAGTAAAAGCAATGGCCACGCCCGTGGTTTCGACGGCCCGGCGCACCGCCGCCGTCAGGTCATTCAGGGCCTCCATCTCGGTCCGAATGCGGTCCATGATGTAAATAGAATAGTCGATGCCGACGCCGATGCCCACGGCGATGATCGGCACCGTGTTCACGTTGATGCCGATGCCGGTCAAGCCCATGTACGCGTAAGTCAGCGTGGTCGCGAAGGACATCGCCAACATCATCAGCCAGCCGGCGTGAAATGACCAGTAGAAGGCCGTCACAAAGACCAGGATCAGCAGCAATACCAGCGGGATGACCAGCAGATTGGTTTCAAAGGCGGCTTCGTTGATCGCCGCCGTGACACCGACGAGTCCGCCTGCCAGGCGCAGCTGCAGGCCGTCCACCTGCGCGGCGGCCGAAGTCATCCAGTCCTTCACCATGTAGATGGAGCGCCGGATCGTCTCACCCTGGTGGTCCTTGTAATAGAACACCAGGTTCGCGATGCGCTCGTCGGGATCCAGGTATTCCATCGTCGCGCCGGGCACCGGGCTGGACATCATGTACATGAACAGCAGCCCGCCGGCGATGGAGTTGTCCGTGGGTTCGGTGAGCCAGCGCGGATCGTCGTAGTGGATCATCCGGTTCACCGAGTACAGCAGGTCCGGCAGGCCCTTCGAGCCGCCGAGTTCCGGGTCCGTCAGCATGTGCGACTGAAAGTCGGCCAGCGCCTTGATGACTTCCGGCCGCTTCAGGCCACCGGCCTCTTCGGTCTCGGCCACGATGTAGAGTTCTTCCGAACCCGGAAATCCGTCGTTGATGGATTTCGACGACACGTTGTAGTCATGGTCCAGGTACAACAGGGGTGAGCCCGGCTCCGCTTCGCCGATCTGCACCCACGACGCCAGGTAACCGCCGGCGACGTAGCAGACCACGGCGATACCGAGGGTCGCGGTCACGCCGGCGCGGCTGGTCACGGCCGTTGCCACTCGTGGAAAGACGTCGCGCAGCGGGCTGCGCTTCAGTTCCTTGTGACGGGCGTCGGGCAAGAGCTCCAGGGTCACCGGCACGGCAATCAGTACGGTCACGACCACGCTCAATGCCCACAGGGACGCATACACCGCCAGCTTGTCGTTAATCGGCACGGAGCCCAGGGAAATCAGCAACAGGCCGATTGCATCCGAGATCACGCCCAGGGAACCGGGCCGGAACAGGTTCTCGAAGGCCGCCCGAGCCGCTTTCTTGCCGTCGCCGAGCACGGCCCGCTCCTGGTAGAAGCGCTCTACAAGCTGGATGCCGTGGGACATGGCCCGCGCGGAGATCAGGAACGGGATCACCATCATCAGCGGGTCGAGGTTGTAACCCAGCAGCGACAGGATCCCGAGCCCCCAGATGCTGGTCAGCACCAGGCCAATCGTCGGCAGCAGGATCCCGTAGGTGCGGCGGAAATACAGGGTCAACAGCGCCAGCATGATCAGGATCGTGTACAGGAAAATCTGCACGATCTGATCGACGTAGGTGGACACCCAGCCCACCAGCACCGGGTTGCCCGTGGCGTGAACCCGCACGCCCGGCACGGTCTCCGCCGCGCGCAGTTCCAGCAGCTGCTCGAACACGCGCTCATAGTCCAGCGCGCCTTCGTTCAGCGTGCCCCGAATCAGCGCGGACCTCAGGTCCGGCGACACCAGCAGGCCGTAGACGCGCGGATTCGCAATGACGTCGGCCTGCATTTGCGCCAGCTCGTCGTCACTGTAGTCACCGTAGGTCGGGTCGAAGTGCGGCGCAGACTTCACATTGCCTTCCTGGCTCAGCCAGACCTTGCGGGTGGTCCGGTGCGTCAGGCTCTTGACCATGTTGTGGTTAATACCGACCAGGGAATCCACGCCCTGCGTGAGCCGGTTGAGGCGCTGCAGGGTCTCATTCGTGAATAATGTCCCCTCTTCCACTTCCAGCGACAGGATTACGTTGTTAGCACCGCCGAATACATCACGAATCTCGTTGTGCAGTTGGATGTACGGATGCTGTTGCGGCAGCAGGTCGGAGAAATCCGACACGATCTGCACGCCGGGGATACGCGTCGCGAAGAACACCGTGATGGCGAGAATAATGCCCAGGGTGATTTTCGGGGCCGCGAAAATTATCCGGTCGATCTTGTGCAGCTTTTGAGTGAAGGGATTCACGAGTGTGCGCTCAGATACCCAGCACCAGCAGGGCGCCAGCTCCGCCCGCCGCCACCAGCTGGCCGTCGCCCGTCAGATTCAGGCCGCGGAGATAAAACCGGATCGGCTGGCCGTGGTCCACGTTTTCCCAACTGCCGCTCGATGCGCGTTTGAGTACCGTACCGAAACCGCCCACCAGGTACATGTCGTCGCCGCGGCGATCGATGGCGTAAAACGGCGCGTCGGTATTCGTCGTCTCCGGGACCCAGCTCTCGCCGCCGTCCGTGGTGCGCAGCACGGTGCCCGTGAGGCCGACAACCCAGCCGTTGTCACGATCCAGGAAAATAGCGTCCTGCGGATAAAACTCGCCCTCGATCGGCGCGAGCATCTCCCAGCTTTCACCGCCGTCTGTGGACCGCGCGACGGTGCCGAATTCGCCCGTCATGAATGCGAGTTCTTTGTCCACGAACTGAATGGTCGTGAAGTGCAGGTCCTCGTCGAGACTGGTCTCCTGCCAGTTCTGCCCCCGGTCGTCACTGCGCCAGATGGTGCTGAAACTGCCCACCACCCAGAGCCGGCCCTGCGTGTCGCAGGTCAGCGCTTGTGGTGTCTCGGGGGTTTCCAGTGCAGCGAGCTGCCAGTCGCCGGCGTCCTGGCTACCGAGCCAGACCTGCGCGGTTGCAGACAGGGCCGCGAAGCTGCCGTCAGGACAAACGTCGATATCCATCAGGAAAGGCTGGCCGTCTAGCATCCTGCGCTGCCAGCTCTGCCCGGCGTCCGCCGATGTCAGCACGACGCCGCGGTTGCCGACGGCAACGATGACCTGATCGTTGCTGGCAACCGCCTGCAAAAGGTCTGAGCGCTGGGTTGGCTGGCCGGCCTGTGCGTTCACGCCGTCGAGCACCAGCGGTGCTTCACAGCCCTGCAGCAGCAACGCAAACACGATGCCTGTCAGGCGTATTGGTCCTGTGCCTTTCACGGCCCCCTCGAATCTGACCGGCGAGTCTCCTGGCCCCCCAGAGAACTGCCGGTTACCGCGTGTCGCTGAAATGCGACGTCCATATCAATGGGCTGTCTCTCATGCCAACCCGTTTTGTTAGTGGTGTTATCGGTCAGCGCTCTGCTGGAGTCAATGGCAAGACGGCAACTTTGTTTGATTGGGCACACAGAGTGCCTGAATTGCAAATGGGGGCGCGGATTCGCATCTGGACTGATTCTAAGCACCGCCCTTCAGGCCGGATCCAGGGTGAAGTTCACCTCGAGCACGCGCGTGCCGTCCTCCTGTCTGGTCGCATGAGTCAGATCGTCGAACACCGCCTCCACCGGATCGTTGTCCAGGTAATTGCCGCCTTCGAAATACGCCTGCGTCGTCAGGCTCCTGAAACCGTCTCTATTGGCCTTGAAATGCACGTGGGCCGGTCGCCAGCCCTGGCGCCCGAGCATTTCCACCAGCTGCCCGGTGGGGCCGTGGCGTTCCCGGGTGATCGGATATTCGCCCGGCACGCTCGCCTGCACCGAATAGTGGCCGTCGGCATCGGTCCGCACCTTGCCGCGGCAATACTCGATGGGAAAGTCATCTTCGAAGCCACTGTAGAAACC
>CAZTIB010000006.1:0-32876 GCA_964613615.1 uncultured Chromatiaceae bacterium | reverse complement strand
GCCGTGGCATTACTCCGGCGATCTGCTGACGCTGGAATACCGCACCGACCCGGAGGCCGTGGCGGAGCTGCTGCCCCCGGGCGTCGAGCCCGCGGCGGAAGACCCGGGAGCCGTGGCGGCGATCTGGGCCGACTGGCAGAGCTGCGGTGACGACTTCAGTCAGCTGATGGACCCGGTGCGTTCCCAGTACAAGGAAATGTTTTTCGTGGTGCGCTGCCAGTACCGCGGCCAGACTTACTCGCGCTGCATTTACATCTGGGTAGACAAGGATTTCGCGCTGGTGCGCGGGTACCACCAGGGTTACCCGAAAAAACTCGGTTCTATCCACCAGACCCGTCCGGTCACCGTAGGCCGGGCCGGGCCGCGGCTCGAGAAAGGCGGGCGCTTCGGCGCAACGCTGGCGGCGAGCGATCGGCGCCTTGTAGATGCGACCTTTACGATTACCGGTGAGAGTGACTCGGCCGGCTTCGTAAACGGCCACCCGATGCTGCACAACCGCTGGGTACAGCGCATCGAGTCCGACGGTACGGACGCGTTGTCCGAGGTCGTGACCATGTCCGGTTACGACGCCGACATCGGCCGCACTTTCACCGGCGACTTCACACTGGATTTCGGCAATTCCCCGGTGGAGGAACTGCAGCGCATCGCGCCGCGCGAACTGATTGCCGGCTACTGGCAGGAAGTGGGTGTTTCGTGGGGCGGCGGCAAGACGCTGCACCGCGAAAGCCTCGAAGACATCGAATGACGCCACCGCCGGTCCCGCCGCCCATTCCGACCGGCGAGGAGGCTGCGCGCAAATGTGTGGGTGACCTGGATGTGGACTTTCGATCCATGGCCGCCGTGTCCAACCTGTTCCGGGTGGTAAACGCGGTACGCAACTACATCGAGCGCCGGGTGCTGCGTGATTACAACCTGACCTTTTCCGGCTTCACGGTGCTGTGGGTGCTGTGGGTCATGGGGTCCATGGAAACCCGGCACCTGGCCTCGGAAGCTGCCGTCACCAAAGGCACGCTGACAGGCATTCTGAAGACCCTCGAAGATCGCAATCTTGTCGAACGTGTGACCCCGGAGACCGATCGCCGCCTGACCCTGGTGCATCTCACGCACAAGGGCGAGCGGCGCATGCGGCAGATCTATCCCCGATTCAATGCTGTGGAAGCGGATATCACGGCTGCCCTGGACGAAGACGAGCGCGACGCCTTTATTGCCACGCTTCGCAACATGCTGGGCGCCATCGACACTTTGGAAAAAGCGCAGGCGGTGAACTATGGCTGAAGCGGCTGCGCGCAAACCGGTGGCGCCGTACCTGGCGGTGGGCCTGTCCACCGTGATTTACGGCATCAGCGAACGTAAGCAGATCAAGCACAACCTCGAAACGATCGAGGAGGCCATACACGCCGCAGTGTCGATGGTGAACATCAACATGCCGGTGAAGATCATCGCGCTGGCCGAGGGTGCGCTGACCGGTTTCACCGACGAGATTTTCGACCTGCCGCACAAGATGGCAGCGAAAGAGCTGTTCATCGACATTCCCGGCGAAGAAACGGAGATTCTTGGCCGGCTCGCGAAACTCTACGACACCTACATCATCGTGCAGTGCAAGGCGCGCTGGCCGGAAGTTATCGCCGACCGCTACTTCAACACGCTGTTCGTGATTGCCCCCAGCGGTGAGGTAGTGCACAAGGCGGCCAAGAACCACGTGTGGTGCCGCGAACGCTCCTGCATGCCCCACGACGTGTACGACCGCTGGGTCGAGCTGTTCGGTGACGGCATCGAGGCCTTCTACCCGGTGCTGAAGACCGACGACATCGGCAACATCGGCACCATCTGCTGCAGCGACGGCGAATACCCGGAGGCAGTGCGGGCGCTGGCCTTCAACGGTGCGGAGGTGGTGTACCGGCCCAGCGAAGCCACGCCGATGACGACCTCGGGCTACCCGGGTGGCGGCACGTGGATGGTGCAGAACCGCGGCCATGCGGAGTTCAACTCCGTGTACATGCTGTGCCCGAACGCGGGACCGGTGTACCTCGGCGCCACGTCGAAACATCCGGTGGACATTGCCGGCGGCAGTGCGCATATCGTGGACTACCGTGGCGAGGTCATGTCGTACAGCGCATCGACGAACAATACGATCGTGGCGGCTACCATCGACATCGAGGCGCTGCGCCAGTTCCGCATCATGAACCTGAACAGCAACTGGCTGAAAGATTTGCGGGTGGAGCTGTTCAAGCGCATGTACGAGCAGCCCATCCACCCGAAGAACCTGTGGCTGGAGCAGGACCCGCTGCCGCATGCGCAGGTGGACGAAATCTATCGCGCGAATATCCAGCGGCTGGTGGATCGCGGCACGTACACGAAGCCCGCGTTCGAGCACGAGGGCTGCAAGTTCCAGCCCGGCGACGACGATGGTTCCTGGGAAGACACGAAGCACGCCCTGTGGGGGCCGTGGCTCGAGTGACACAACGCAAGACGATTGTGCTGGCCTTGCGGCCATACTTACGGGCATGTTTGGTCTAATCAAAGGCGACTCGAGACCCATCGACGTCAACGCCCGCAAATGCCTCGGGGCCGCGTTCCTTATGGGAGTCGTCGGCCCCGAGGTTTTTATTGTTCAGCCCGGCTTCGTGCAGGGCCTGGTGGAATACCTGGGTTTCGACGACAAGACCGCCGGCTACGTGGCCAGTGGCGAGATGTTCGGCATCGCCGCTACCACGATCCTGATGACCTTCATCTCGCACCGGGTGAACTGGCGCCAGGTCTTCGCGTCGTCCCTGTTGGTGATCTTTGCAGCCAACGCGTTGTGCACGGTGGTTGACGATGCGCAGGCGTTTGTGATTCTGCGCTTCGTCGCGGGCCTCGGGTCAGGTGGGCTGGTGTCCCTGAGCTTTGCCACCATTGGCCTGTCGGCCAACCCGGACCGAAATTTCGGCTACCTGATTATGTGGGTGCTGATCTACGGTGCGATCGCGCTGCTGCTGATGCCTACCGCCTACAGACTGGCCGGCATGGATGGCGTGCTGTGGTTCTTTGCGCTGTTCCCGCTGGTGGCTTTGCCATTCGTGCGCTGGTTGCCCGTGAATGGTGAAGAACATGCGCAGGTAGAAGCCGATGCGGTGAATCTGCCTGCGCAGCTGAAGGGCATGGCGCTGTTCGCGATGATGTTTTACTTCCTCGCGCAAGGTGTGGTGTGGGCGTACCTGTTCCTGATCGGCATGGCCGGTGGCCTGAGCGAGCAGGAGGTAGCGAACGGGCTGACCATCTCGCAGTTTGCGGGTATCGCCGGCGCGCTGCTGGCGGCGTTGCTTGCCCATCGCTACGGCCGGGCCCGGCCGCTGGCTGTCGGCATTCTTGGGGGTGCTGCGTGCCTGTACTTCCTGGTGGGCGAGTTCAGTTTCGTGGTCTATACCACGGCCGTCGTGGTCTACAACTTCCTGTGGAACCTGACCCATCCGTTTCTGCTGGGTGCGATGGCGAGCTTCGACCGGACGGGCCGCGTGGTCGTCTACGCCGTTGCGATGCAGATGATTGGCCTGGCCGTGGGTCCCGGGCTGGCAGCCACGGTGATCAGCGAAGGCGATTACATCAACGTGAACTGGTTCGGCGCCGGGTTGTTCGTCGCGAGCTTCCTGTTTATTTTGCCGCCGGTGCTGACCCAGGCCCGGCGCTATCACGCCCTGGCTGCCGCGCAGCCGCCGGCCTGAGCCATGAGCCGCGTCGACGGCAAAACGATACTGATCACGGGCGCGGCGCACGGTATCGGGGCAGCTACCGCGCGGGTGCTGGCCGAGGCCGGGGCCGAGCTGTTCCTGGCAGATATCGATGCAGCAGCGGGCGAGGCACTGGTGGCCGAGCTGCTGGGCGTCGGCCACAGCGCCCGGTTTCTGCGGCTGGACGTGGCCGATGAGGCGCAGTGGCTGAGTGCGATCTCACAGGTCGAAACTCACGGCGGGCTCGACGTGCTGGTGAACAATGCCGGTATCGTGGTCGTAGCCGGTATCGAGCAGACGAGCCTCGCCGACCTGGAACGCATCTGCGCGGTCAACTTGCACGGGACCTTTCTCGGGATGAAGCACGCGGTGCCGGCGATGAAGGCGCGCGCTGCGGCCAGCAAGGCCAGCGGTTCCATCGTGAACGTGTCGTCCGTGGTGGGCATCAAGGCTTATCCCTTTGGTGCTGCCTACAGCATGACCAAGGGCGGCGTGCGCGCGCTGACGAAATCTGCCGCAGTGGAGTTTGCGATGTTGAAGTACAACATCCGCGTGAATTCGATACACCCGGGCCTGGTCGACACGCCGATGCTCGAGCAGGAGACGGCGGAGCATGCCCGGCTGGGCAGCCTTGGCGCGACGACGGAGGCGGGCACGCGCGCGGCTTTCGAGTCGATAGCTCCCATCGGACGCTTTGCCGAGCCGGAGGAGATCGCCCGGGGTATCCTGTTCCTGGCGTCGGACGACAGTTCGTTCATGACCGGCTCGGAACTGGTGATGGACGGCGGGGATACGGCAGGATGACGACATGATCGGCAGGCTCGACAACCGGGTGGCCATAGTGACCGGCGCCGGGCAGGGCATCGGCGAGGGCATTGCGAAGGTCTTTGCCCGGGCCGGGGCGAAAGTCGTTGTCGCGACACGCACTGCCGCCAACGGCCAGGAAACGGTCGATGCCATCAACGCGGCGGGCGGCGGAGCCTGCCTGATCCAGTGCGACGTCGGTCACCGCGAACAGGTTGACGCGGCGGTGGCCAGCACTATCGACACTTACGGCCGCCTGGACATCATGGTGCACAACGCGGCCGTGTACCCGATGCACACCATTGAGGAGCTGACGGACGACGAGCTGGAACTGACACTGGCCGTGAACCTGAAGGCGGGGTTCTGGCTGACCCAGGCCTCGGTGCCGCACATGCGCAAGCAGGGCGGAGGCCGGCTGCTGTTTACGTCATCCGTGACCGGACCGACGGTCGCGATGCCCCGCACTGCCCACTATGCGGCCACGAAGGCCGGGCTGAACGGCTTTATCCGCACCGCGGCTCTCGAGTACGCGCGTGAAAACATCACGGTGAACGGCGTGGAACCGGGGTACATCCTGACACCGGCGATGCAGGCGCTGGGTGATGAGGCCGAGCTGAAAGAGATGGCCGCCCTGATCCCGATAGGCAAGCTGGGCGATCCCGAGGACATCGCGAACACGATGCTGTTCCTGGCCTCGGACGAGGCGGCCTACATCACCGGGCAGACCATCGTGGTGGACGGGGGCTCCACGCTGCCCGAGAGCCCGGTGGTGCTGAACGCCTTCTACGAGAGCGGCGGCTTCGACTGACCGGAGTGGTACTTTGATGGCGGTTCATAATAGAGTCGGGGCATGGGACGCAGCACGGTGAGCAAGGTGTCGTTTTCGAGGGCTTTCGCAATAGCACTGCTGATGGCAGCAGGGCCAGCCGGTGCCGATCTGCCGGCCGACAAGATGGGCGAGATACGGACGTTGCCCGAGACCTGGCCGCCTCACTGGGTCATCGCCCATGACCTTTCCTACACCCATATTCTCGACGGCAAGAGCTTTGTCCTGGATGCCGATACGGCCGATGTCGGACAGCAGTTCAAGGGCATGATCAACGGCAGTTTCGCGGCCAATTTCGCGCAGGCGATATCACGACCGGAAATCTACATCGCCGAGACCTTCTATTCCCGCGGCACCAGGGGCGACCGCCTCGACGTGCTGAGCATTTACGACAAGCGCACGCTGGCACCGGTCGGCGAGGTGCTTCTCGAAGCCAACCAGCGGGCCACCGTGATTCCGCAACGTAATCTGATGCGGCTGACCGCCGACGAGAACCTGCTGCTGGTCTACAATTTCTCGCCGGCGATGTCTGTCAGCGTGGTGGACCTCGTCGGGCGCAAGTACCTGGGCACATTGCCAACCCCGGGTTGTGCCGCGATCTTCCCGACGGGCGCGCGCGGTTTCAGCGCGCTATGCGGTGACGGCTCTTTGTATACTGCGAACCTGGATGCGTCAGGCAAGGTCGCGTCTTCCAGCCGCAGCGACGTGTTCTTCGACGTGCAGGACGATCCGTTGATGGAGCAGCCGGCCTGGGTTGGACGTCGCGCGTATTTTCCGAGCTTCCAGGGCAACGTCATCCCGGTGGACTTCAGCGGTGACAAACCGGTGATCGGCCAGTCGTGGTCGATGCTCGATGCCGATACCGCCGGTTGGCGGCCCGGCGGCCTGGTGCCGACCGCCGAGGACGCGAACGGCCGCATCTACATCACGATGCACCCGGACGGCGGCGAGGGCACGCACAAGGATCCCGGCTTGGAAGTCTGGGTCTACGACCCGGTGAAGCAGGAACGGCTGGCCCGCTTGCCGTTGCAGGTGCCCGGCCTGTCCATCGCGGTGACCCGCGACGCGGAGCAGCCGCTGTTGATTGTCACGACGGTGGAGATGAAACTGGACGTGTACGATGCGGGAACCGGTGAATTGCAGCGCACACTGGCTGGGTTTGGCGAGCTGACGCCCATCATCGTCTTCGCGTCCCGGTAGCATGGTGACGGCAGGCAACGTATGAAATGGCTTGACGACATGATGGAGCAGGGCGCGCGCGGCGCGGCGCGGCGCAGTTCCCGGCGCAGTTTCATGGCCCGGCTTGGCGTGCTGATTGCCGGCAGCGCTGCAGCCTTTCCGCTGTTGCCGGTAGCCCGGGGCAGCGAGCACGAAGAGGAAATAGAGCTGGACGCCGACCCCGGCGACCCCACCAGCTGCGACTACTGGCGCTACTGTGCCGTCGACGGTTTCCTGTGCGCGTGCTGCGGTGGCACCCAGAGTTCCTGTCCACCGGGTACCCAGATGTCACCCGTCACTTGGATCGGCACCTGCCGCAACCCGGCCGACGACCAGGACTACATCATCTCCTACAATGACTGTTGCGGGAAAAGCGCCTGCGGCGCATGCAACTGCAACCGCAACGAGGGCGACCGGCCGATCTACCGGCCGCAGCTTTCGAACGCCTACAACTGGTGCCTCGGCACCGACAGCGCGGCCTACAACTGCTCCACGTCCCGCGTGATCGGCGTCGCCCGCAAGTCCTGAGGGCGAGCGCCCGAATCCGGTACCCAGATTCCAGGGCCCGCCCAACTTCAGAAACTGACGAGACCATCACGGCAACGCCGCTGACCTGCAGATTCCTGCAGCCGCGAACGTAAGTGATTGTTTCTGCTGGAACGCGCCATAAATCCAGCTTGAAAAGAGCCAGCAAATAGGCATCAAATATGACATCATTTGATGTCATTATTAGGCATCACAGGTAATGGTTTAGCGGCATGAGGACCACATTGAACATCGACGATCAATTGTTGGCTGAGGCTCAGCGTATGACGGGTGTGTCGGAGAAGGCGGCACTGGTACGAGAAGGGCTGCGCGCCCTGATCGAGCGCGAGAGTGCCCGTCGATTAGCACGCCTCGGGGCGACGGAACCGCAGCTGAAACCTGTGCCGCGTCGGCGTACCAGCCAGGGGTGATCCTGGTCGATACCTCCGTCTGGATCGATCACCTGCGTGTGCGGGACGACGCACTCGCCACCATGCTCGAGGGTGCACAAGTCTGGGCGCACCCATTTGTTATCGGTGAATTGGCCTGCGGCAACCTGCACAACCGCAGTGAAGTGCTGGCGCTGCTGGAATATCTGCCCCAACTCGCAGTGGCAACGGATCCAGAAGTGCTGTTTTACATCCAGCAGCATCAGCTGATGGGACGAGGCATCGGCTATCTGGACGCACACCTGCTCGCCTCGGTTGCCCTGTCTAGTCCCGCCAGGCTATGGACGCGCGACAAACGGCTGGCAGCGGTGGCCACCGAGCTAGAGATGTCGTTTGTGAAAGAAGGCGCCGGTGTACCGTAGGGTGCGCTCTGCGCACCCTACTGGCATCATCTCAGGCCGCCGCGTTGATGATCTTGATCCGGGTGTAGGCTTCCAGGCCCTCTTCGCCGAATTCCACACCGATACCCGAGCACTTGATGCCGCCGAAGGGTACGTGGGGTGCGATGTCCGCGTGCTTGTTGATAAATACCGTGCCCGCTTCCAGTTGCGACGCGACGGCTGCGGTTTGTTCCGAATCCTTTCCCCACACCGACGCGTCCAGGCCGAAGTCCGTGCCGTTGGCCCTGGAAACCGCGTCGTCCACATCACTGTAGCGAATGATCGGAAGCACGGGACCAAACTGCTCTTCATCGACTAATCGTGTGCCGTCCTCGATGTCGGCCACGAAAGTCACCGGGTAAAAATACCCCGGCCCGTCCGCGGCCTCACCACCGCACAGGATCCGCGCGCCGTGGGCCTTCGCGTCCTCCACCAGTTCGATCACCTTCCGGTACTGCCGCTCGTTCTGCACCGGACCCAGCAGGCTGCCTTCCGCCAGACCGTCACCCATTGGAATATTGGCGTTGAAGGCCACCAGCGCGTCGCAGATCTGGTCGTAAATGTCGTCGTGTACGTACAGACGCTTGATCGCGCCGCAGGTCTGGCCCGAATTGATCATCGCGCCCCAGTAGAGACCCTCGGAAATCTGCGCGGGGTCGGCATCCGGCAAAATAATCGCCGGGTCGTTGCCGCCGAGTTCGAGCGTCAGGGTTTTCAATGTGTCTGCCGCGCTGGCCATGACCTTTTTGCCCGTGGGAATTGAGCCGGTAAACACAATCTTCGCAATGTCCGGGTGTTGGCTGAGCTGCGCGCCCAGCGCGTCGCCGCCCGACACCACGTTCAACACGCCCGGCGGCAACACCGTGTTCAGCAGCTCCACCATGCGCAGCGTACTCAGCGGCGTGAAGGGCGACGGCTTGATGACTACCGTGTTGCCGGTGCGGATGGCCGGCACGATGTGCCAGATCGCAATCATCAGCGGCCAGTTCCAAGGTGTGATGGAGCCCACCACGCCCACCGGCTCGCGGCGCATTTCCACCCGCCGCTCCCCGCTGTCTTCCAGCACTTTCACCGGCAGGCTCTGGCCGGCGGTGTAGCCGGTCCAGCCGATGCAGCCCTGCAGTTCGAAATCGGCGCCGAGCCCCTGCATCGGTTTGCCCTGCTCGCGGCTCAGCAGTTCGGCCAGTTCCCCCAGGTGTTCCGTCAGCACGCCCGCCATCGCGTTGCAGGCGCCGCTGCGGGTGGCATCGTCCGTGTGGCGCCAGCTCGCAAAGGCCCGGGCCGCCGTCGTTACCGCCTCCTCCAGTTGCGCCTCGGAGGCCTGCGGCGCAAGGCCCACGACCTCGCCGGTGGACGGGTTCCGCACCTCGGTATACTCGTCGGCGCCGACGGAATCGCCGGCGATGGTCATTGGATATTCCTTCGCCACGCTAGCCCCCTTGGCTTAAAGGTAGATCATGATGCTGCCGAGTTCGGCGGAATCGCAGTTGAGCAGATCCACGCGCTTGTGGCGGATCTTCAGGCCGTCGGCCGTGCTGACCAGGTCATGGGTGTAGCGGCCGGCGTAAAAGGTAGTGGTCCCGCGGTAGTAGATCGCCGCCTGGAAATTCGACAGTACCCGCCAGCCATCGGCGGGGCCGCCCTCCGGCGCGTAGCGAATGTTGCCGATCAGGTGCGAGCAGCGCACGTCGTAGTCCATGCTCGCGGCCCACTCGTCGCCGAAGTTGCGGCGGCGAATCTCCATCAGCAACCGGTCGTCGTAGAAGATGGATATCTCGGTTTCCGGGCTCTGCTGGTCGGGTGATACCGGCATCCAGTAGGTCCCGTCTTCAGTGTAGAGCTGGAACCACGCATCGAGGTCTACACGGTCCAGGCAGTCAGCTTCGCGATACAGGAACTCCTCGATGGTCGCGAGATCCGGCGCCGCGTGCTTTTTCTGGGCTGTCATGCCGCCACCTCGCTGGTCATATACTGGAGCCAGGCCCGGATCTGGTTGCGGTATGACAGGTCGCTGGTGCCGAAAGACTTGCGACGACCGGCGCCTGTGTCCTCCTCCTGGCCGAGGCCGCGGCTGGCATCCAGCCAGACTTTCGCATCCGAGGCGAGGCCCTCCTGGATCCGTGTGTAGCAGTCCCAGTCGTCAGGGCCGACCATCGACGCATTGGAGTTGATCAGCCGCGAATACAGGATGGTGCGCTTCAGCATCTGCTCCGGCGCACCCTTCAGGCGGAAATGCCAGGACTCGATCATGGTCTTGTCCACCGCGATGGGCCGGCACACGCGCACCGCCTGGACCGCATCCTTCGCGGTGAAGGACGGGTAGAAGATCGTGTTGTGGCGGTTCTGGGACAGAATTTTCTTCGTCCTGTCTTCACCATAGGCCTTCACCATGGCGTCCATGTAGCCCGGCACGTCGCTGTAGTCCGAGTGGATGCTCACTTCGCCACCCATGTACGCATGACCGTTCGGCAGCGCGGTGATCTTCATCTTGTCGAAAAACTCGTAACTGGAGCCGAACGGAAAAATGATTTCGGCCTCCGGCGGATACACGGTACCTTCCGGTTGCTCCTCCATATAGCGGCGCGCGGCATTGCCGACGGATGCGTGGGCCACCATCGGGTGCATCGCGTCGTTGAGGTTCTCGACGAACATTTTCCAGTTGCAGTTGTGCAGGTAGCGCAGCGGCGGTCCGGCCACCTCGACTTCGCCTTCGGGCGCGCGGTCGGCAATGTTGTCGAGGGTCGCAGCGGCATCATCGAGGAACTCGGGCAGCGGCGGTGCATGGGGATCCAGGGTGGCGAACACGAAGCCGCGGTAGCTGTCGGCCTGGGCCACCGGTAGCAGGGAGAAGGCGGGGTCTTTCATGTCGAAGGGCGTGTTGTCGTAGCCTTTGCGCGCCGGCACGCCGGCCAGCCGGCCGTCGAGCTTGTAAGTCCAGCCGTGGTACGCGCAGCGGAAGCCCTTGCAGTTGCCCTGGGATCTGCCCGTCAGCTTCGCACCTTTGTGCGCGCAGCGATTGTGCAGCACCCGCACGTCGCCATTGGTCTGGCGCACCATGATCACCGGCTCCCGACCAATCTCCGTAGCGTAGAAGTCGCCCGCTTTCGGCACCTGGCTGTCGTGGCCGACGAAGATCCACGCCTTCGACCAGATGCGGTCCATCTCCAGCTCAAACACCTCGGGATTCACGTACAGGTCCCGGTGCACGCTGTCCTCGCGCACCAGGTCGCTGATCTGGTGGGTATTGTTGTCGGTCATGCTGACCTCCTGACTCTGTCCAAGCGTGTCTTACTGCAGCTGCAGGGCACCCAGGCTGGCGCCGCCGCAGACAAACAGGGTTTGTCCGGTTACCCAGTCGTTGTCGGGATCCAGGAAGAACCACGTGGCCTTCGCTACGTCGGCCGCGGTGCCCAGGCGCCGGCGCGGCAGTGATGCAGCCAGACGGCGCGCATTGTCGCTGTCTTCGGGAATGACGTCCGTGAACATGTCTGTGACCACCGGCCCGGGTGCGACCGCATTCACGGTAATACCCTGCGGGCCCAGCTCCATGGCCCAGGTGCGCGTCATCGCAATCATCGCGGCCTTCGTGCCGGCGTAAACCGTGCGGGTTTCCAGGCCGACCACGGCGCGCGACGACATGTTCACGATGCGCCCGAAGCCGGCCGCTTTCATCGCGGGCAGGAAGGCCTGCGTCAGGGTGATGGCCGCGCCCAGGTGCAGATCCGTCAGCTTGATCAGATCGTCGCGGGTGACGGCTTCCACCAGGGCGGGCTGGATGATGCCGGCATTGTTCACGAGGCCCGTGACCGTGTGATCCGCGGCGATCTGCGCTGCCGTCTCCGCGGTCGCCGCGGGATCTGCGAGGTCCACTTCATAAGAGAACAGGCCTTCCGCTTCGCGGGGTGGCTTGCGGCGGGCGACGGAGATGACCTTGTAACCGCGGCCTACAAGATCTTCGCAGATACCCCAGCCGATGCCGGCACTGCCGCCGGTCACAACCACGGTGAGTGAATGATTCGCGCTGTTTTCGGGCATCACGTTCAGGCCTTCTGGTTCTTATCGGCAGTCTCGCCGGGGGCGGGCCGACGCCGTTTGAGCTGCCTCAGATCATATACTTTGCCAGCCTCGACGAGCCCGGCACATAGCTTTTTGAGCTCGCCGCGCTGCAGTTTCTCCGACGAGGTCAGGGGCAGCTCGTCGGCAAAGGCCAGGTAACCCGGCAACTTGAAGTAGGCCAGCGCGTCGCGGCTCGCCTCGAACAGGGCCTCGGCGCTGGCGAGGCTCGTGTCGACGCCTGCCGCCGGCACGATCAGCGCCATGACCTCCTCGCCGCGAATTTCGTCGGGCACCGGCGCGACGGCACAGCTCTTCACGGCATCCAGCGCCAGCAGCGCGCCTTCGACTTCTACTGCGGCGATGTTCTCGCCGCTGCGCCGCACGATGTTCTTGCTGCGGTCGACGAAGAACATCGAGCCCTCGGCATCCTGGCGCACGATATCCCCGGTGTGGAACCAGCCGCCTTCCCAGGCCGCGGCGGTGGCATCCGGGTCCTTGAAGTAGCCGGAAAAGAAGTTCCGGCGCGGATCATCACCGGTGTAGCGCACCAGCAGCTCCCCCGGCGTGCCGACAGCGCAGTCCCGGCCCGCGTCGTCCACGATCCGGGCCTCCATGAAGGCCGGGACCTTGCCGAAACAGCGTTCGTCGATATGTCGCGGCTCGCGATTGGCCACTATGCAGGCGCCGGCCCCCGTCTCGGTCATCGCCCAACCCTCGATCAGCGGGAAGCCAAAGCGTGCTTCGAACACCCGGTGATGGCGCGGGTCCACGCCGGCTCCGAAGCCGAAGCGCACCTGGTCGCCGAAGTCCTCGTCGGGGCCGGACTCCATTTTCAGGAGTATCGCCGGCATTACGCCGAGATAATGAATGATCGTCGCGCCGGATTCGCGCACCGCTTGCCACCAGGTTGACGGATGAAAGCGGTCCAGCTGCACCAGGCAGCCGCCGTTCATGACCATGGCCATGAACGAACAGGCCAGTGCGTTCATATGACTGAGGGGTAAGGGCGTGATCAGTCGCTCGCCGTCCGGCGACATGGTGCACAGGCCGCCCTGGTCGAGGTACCACCGGCCCAGCGCGATGAAGTAGTCGTTGGACAGCAGGCAACCTTTAGGCGTGCCGGTGCTGCCCGACGTGTACACGATGGCGGCTTCGTCTTCCGGACCCGGTGGCCGCTCAGCTGGCGGTGCGCGAAAGGCGGGCAGCGGTTCGCCGACTGTCGTGCACGGCACTGGCTGGCGGGCGGCCCCGCTGGCCGCCTCGGCCAGGGCCTGGTGGGCCGGCAGGCTCACCAGCAGGCATACGTCGCTGTGATCGAGGCGAAACGCAATCTCGTCGGCGGGCAATTCGTGATAAATCGGCACGATGCTGACGCCGAGACCGTTCAAGGCCAGGAAATGCGTGAAGAACACCGGCCGGTTCTCGAGCATCAGCGCCACCCGGTCGCCCTGGCCAAGCCCCGTTGCCCGGTAGCGCTGCGCGACTGCGTCAACCTCTGCCTGCACCGCCGCGTAGCTCAGTGTCTGCTCGCCAGTGCCGTACAGCGCGCCGGTGACCGGTGGTACGTGCAGCATGGCCCGGTCCCCGAAGCTTCGGGCCGAGTCCAGGAAAGTGGCGTAGATGCTGGCTGGAGACGTCACAACAGCCATATTCCCACGCCGGCTCGGGCGCGAACAACCCGCCGCGGCGGCCGGCTAGCCGGGCGGCTGGTGCTGCACTGTTGCCGATGCGGGCGGGGTCGACGCCTGCCGGCGGAAGGCCAGTTTGCCGGCCTGGATCAGTTCGTAGATCTCACGGGCCCGCCCGCCGGTGAGTTCCACCACTTCTTCGTGGCTGCCCGCGGCCGCGTCTCGCCACTGCGCCCGTTCGGCGGGCGACAGCTCGTACACGGTTACCTCCAGGCGCGGCAGATCCTCGGCCTGGATTGTTTTCAATGCCGCACGCAGCTGCCGGCGACCTTCGTCCGCGGACTCGAGACTGCCGAGCAGGACCTCCCGGCGCGCGGCAGGCAATCCTTCCAGCCATTCGCGATTGGCGACGACCAGCCCGGTGTCGAAGATGTGATAGGTCAGGGCCAGGTGCGGCGCCTCGCCCGCAATCCCGGCCGCGGCATACAGGCCTACGCCACCCTGGCCGCAGTCCAAAAGGCCGGTCTGCAATGCCGTGATCAGTTCCGAGTAAGGGACCGGCACGTTATCGGCACCCACGCGCCGCGCGAAAACCTGGGGCCCGATGGCGGACGACGCGCGAATTCGCACGTTGCGGATGTCGGCGGGCGTGCGCATCGGCTCACGACAGAAGATGTGATTCCAGCCCACCTCGCTCCAGCGCAGCAAGCTAAGCCCCTGTTCGGCGAACAACTCCGTGAATACCTCCGTCAGGTAATTATCCATCACGAAGTCCACCTCCGCGCGGGAGTCGAACAGGTAGGGTGTCAGCAGCACGCTGAGTTCAGGGACGACAGTGGCCAGGCCGTGCAGCGAAAAGCCACCGATCTGCACTCGCCCGCGGCGCAGGTTCGACAGCGTGGTTTCCTCACTCCCGAGCTGGCCGGCGATGAACATTTCAAGTTCGATGCCGGACTCCGGCTGCGCCTCTACGCGTTGCTGAAAACGCAGCCACTCGTCGTGCCACGGTGAGCCCGGCGCGGACAGTGACGCCACGCGCACGCGGCCGTCGTCGCTGTCGGGCGTCGGCCCGCAGGCAGCCAGCAGCAGTATTGCGAGCCACAGCACGGCGGTCACGCATCGCCGGCCGCCCGCCGCGCGTTTGACGTCCACCATCACTCGGCGCCTGGTCCATGCCCGCGCGCCTGGTCCACGGCGCGACTCACCGCGACGCAGGCTAACCGGGCACGGTAATCGGGCGCCGCGTGCAGGTCTTCGAGCAGTTCATCTTCCGGTACACCGATCCCGTCGAGGGCAGCCGTTGAAAAATTGGCGGTCAGGGCCTGCTCGAAGTCTGCGTGGCGAAATGCACACGGCGCCGCGCCGTTAATTGCCACGCGTACGCCACCGGCAGTCTCGGCGACGAAGGCGCCCGTCAACACGTAGCCGGAGCCGGGGCTGCGAAACTTCAGGTAGCCCGCGCGGCGCGGAATCGGGAAGCTGATGGCAACGATGATCTCACCGGGTTGCAGCGCGGTGTCGAGCATGCCCTGCAGGAACTCGTCGCTGCCGATCTGGCGGCGATTGGTGGTGATGGTAGCGTCCAGGCCGAGGACTGCGGCGGGGTAATCGGCACCCGGGTGGTTGTAGGCCAGGGACCCGCCGATGGTGCCCCGGTTGCGCACCAGCGGGTCGCCGATGCCGGCTGCCAGGTGCGCCAGCGCCGGAACGGCGCGCCGGACCTCCGCTGATTCCGCCACCGCTGCATGGGTGGTCGTCGCGCCTATCGTCAGCGTGCCGTCATCCAGTCGGATACCTCGCAGCGCCGAAACGCGAGCGATATCGATCAGCTGGGTTGGCTGCCCCATGCGCAGTTTCAGCGTCGGCAGCAGGGTCTGGCCGCCGGAGAGAATCATCGCGTCTGCGTCGGCCGTCAGCAGGGCCGCCGCTTCGTCGACGGAGCCAGCTCGCCGGTAGCGAAACTCATACACCTTCAGGACTCCTCGCCGGGCGCCGAACCCGCCGTGCACGCGCGGATCGCCGCCACGATGTTCTGGTAGCCGGTGCAGCGGCAGAGGTTGCCGTCCAGCTCGCGCCGGATCGTATCCTCGTCGGCGTCCGGGAAGCGTTTCAGTATGTCGACCCCGCGCATGATCATCCCGGGTGTGCAGTAACCGCACTGCAGGGCGTGATGCGTGCGAAAGGCGGCCTGCAGCGGATGCAGCTGCTCGCCGTCTGCCAGGCCTTCGATGGTCAGCACCTGGCTGCCGTCGGCCTGGGCGGCCAGTACCGTGCAGGACTTCACCGGCTGCTCATCGAGGTGCACGACGCAGCAGCCGCACGCGGAGGTGTCGCAGCCCACGTGCGTGCCGGTGAGTCGCAGCGTGTTGCGCAGGAATTCCACCAGCAGCGTCCGATCGTCGACCTCCGCGTCGACTGGCACGCCGTTCACCGTCAGCGAGATCTTGATCACGGCTGCGTTGCCTGCTGGATGGCCCGCCAGACCTTTTGCGGGGTCGCGGGCATCGGCAAATCATCGATGCCGTAGCCGGACAGTGCGTCGATCACCGCATTCATCACGGCCGGGGGCGCACCGACGGTGCCCACTTCTCCTGCGCCCTTCACGCCGAGGGGGTTCGTCGCCGTCGGCGTGTTGTGGGTGTCGAGCAATATCTCCGGAAAGTCGTGCGCTTTCGGCATTGCGTAATCGAGGAAGGAGCCGGTCAACAGCTGGCCGTCTTCATCGTGGATCACGGCCTCCATCAGTGCCTGTCCCACGCCCTGCGCAATCCCGCCGCGCACCTGCCCTTCGTACAGCAACGGATTCAGTACCCGCCCCACGTCGTCTACCCCGACGTGCCGCACGAGTTCTACCTGGCCCGTTTGTGGGTCGACTTCCACCTCCACCACCTGGCAGCCGTTCGGATAGTTGCGCAGGGTCGCGTCGTACCGGCCGGTGCCCGTCAGCGTGTCCGCGTCGCTGCGGTATGCCAGCCGTGCAATGTCGCCGACGGATATCATCACGCCGGTGCCGGCCACGCGGAACTCGCCGTGAGTGAACTGCAGGTCCTCCGCCGCCACCTCCAGCTCCCGGGCAGCGATGTCTCGCGCCTTGCGGATCACATCATCGGCAGCCGCGCGCAGGGCGGAGCCGCCCACCGTCATGCTGCGCGACGCGTAGGTGCCGATGCCCGTCGGGACCACATCCGTATCGCCGTGCAGTACGCGGATCGCGTCACCCGGCAGGCCCAGCCAGTCCACCAGCATTTGCCGGTACATCGTTTCGTGGCCCTGGCCCTGTGGAAAGGTGCCGGCCAGCACGGTGGCGTTGCCATCTGCATCGAAGCGGATCTGCATTTCTTCGCCGAACACGGAACAGGTCTCGATAAACATCGCGAGGCCCCGGCCGCGCAGCAGGCCCTTCGCGGCGGACGCGGCCTGGCGTCTCGTGTAGCCGTCCCAGTCAGCCAGCGCCAGGGCCTTGGCCATCACCGCCGGAAAGTCGCCACAGTCATAAGTGGCGCCGACGGCCGTCGTATACGGCATCTGGTCGGGGCCGATCAGGTTCCGCCGGCGGATCTCCACCGGGTCGATGTCGAGTTCTGCGGCCGCGATGTCGAGCAGGCGTTCAACCAGGTAGTTCGCTTCCGGGCGTCCCGCGCCCCGGTAAGTGGTGGTGGTGGCCGTGTGCGTCAACATCCCGCGCAACGTGACATGCATCGCCGGAATCGCATAAACGCCGGACAGCAGGCTCGCGCCGGTGAACGGGGGAATCGCGCCGGACGGCCCCACCTGGCAACCAAGATTGGTATAGGTGGCGACGCGCAGCGCAGTGATGCGGCCGTCCTGGTCCAGGGCGAGCTCGGCGTCTGCAACCTGGTCTCGGCCGTGGAAATCCGCCATGAAGCTTTCGCTGCGATCGCTGAGCCATTTCACCGGGCGTCCCGTGCGTTGCGCAGCCCACAGCACCAGGATGTCTTCCGGGTACAGGTTGCCCTTGGTGCCAAAGCCGCCACCCACGTCGCCGGCGCGCACGTGCACCCGGTCGGTTGGCACGCGGAAAATCGCCTCCGCCAGCAGGTTCCTGATGCGGTGCGGTGTCTGCGTTGCGGTTGTGAGGTGATAGCGGCGGGTTTGTGCATCGTACTCGCCGACACAGGCCCGCGGTTCCAGCGGATTGCCGGCCACGCGCTGGTTCACGACGCGGCGGGTGATCACGTGTGCCGCGTCATCGAGGGCCCGCTGTGCCGCTTGCGCGTCTCCCAGCTCGTGGGTGAAGCAAACATTGTCCGGACGATCGGGCCAGACCGACGGCGCATTCTGTTCAAGCGCGGCGGCGAGGCTCCCGGTGGCCGGCAGCGGGTCGTAGTCCACCGCGACCAACTCGGCCGCGTCCCGGGCCTGGAAACTGGTTTCCGCAATGATCAGTGCCACTGCGTGGCCTACGCACAGCGCGCGCTCGCGGGTCAGCGCCGGGAACGGTGTGCGGAACCAGTCGCCGCCGCTCAGTCCGGCCGGAATGCCGTCCACGGGCAGCAGGCCGAGGCCGTCGGCAGCGTAATCGTCGCCCGTCAGCACTGCGAGCACGCCGGGTGCGGCGACAGCTTCCGTGACATCGATCTCGTTGATGTTCGCGTGCGCGATGGGCGAGCGCACCACGCAGGCGAAGGCCATGCCCGGCAACGCAACATCGTCGACAAACCGGCCCCGGCCCGTTACCAGGCGCAGGTCCTCAACGCGCGGGGCCGGTTCCCCCAGGCCGGGGGACGCAGCGGATTCACGTGCCTGTGATTCAGGTCCGGCCACTGCCTTCAGGTCTGCGCCACGCCGCGGCCAGCCAACAGCGCGGCAAAGTTTCCGCTCAGGATGTCCTGTTGTAGTTCTGCCGGCAACGCGCGCAGCCATTCGGTCGGTTGGGGCAGGCCCATCGGAAACGGCCAGTCGGAGCCGAGCAAGATCCGGTCGGCGCCGAAGACCTTGGCGGCGAGGGCCAGCAGATCGTGATCGTGGGCCACGCAATCGACCCAGAAGCTTTGCAGAACCTGGCGCGGGGATTTGCGCCGGGTGTCGATACCCGGTCGCCCGGTGTCGAAGCCCTGCTGCCAGCGTCCGGCAACGGCAGGCACCGCACCACCGCAGTGCGCCAGGCAGAAACGAATGGCCGGGAAGTCTTCCACCACGCCGCCGAACACGAGTTCTGCAACGGCGACGGTGGTTTCATACGGATTGCCGGTCAGGTTGTGGCCATAGAACGCACTGAGCCGGCCGTCGGCGCAGGCGCCCGGGTGCAGGAACGCGAAGCTTGCGCGTTCGTCCAGGGCGGCCCACACCTCGCGCAGGCCTGGATCGGCGTAGCGAATCGTCGCCGCACCGCCGGCCGGCAGGGAAAAACCCGCATAGGTGTCGCCCTGGCGGGCTGCCGCTTCACGGGCGGCGACAGCGGGGTGCTCCAGTGGCAGGTGAGCGAGCACCTGCAGACGATCCGGGAACTGGTTGGCGATAGCGGCCAGCCCGTCGTTCAGGTAGGCCGTCCACGCGGCGGCCTGCGCATCGTCCAGTTGCTGGCGGTAGACCGGTGGCGGTGCAGAGACCAGCGCGATGTCGATGCTGTTCGCATCCATCCATTCGATCAGCCGGTCCGGCTGGTACAGGCGGTCCAGGCCCAGCACTTTGCCATCGATTTCCAGGTGGCCGCCGTCAACAACCTGCACGCCGCTCTGGCTGGCGATAGCGTTTGGCTCCACCGGCACCAGGTGCGCGTGGACATCCACCACGCGTGCCTTGCCGCTGCGACGCGAAGCGCTCAAGCCTGTGCCTCCGCGTTCGCGATCCAGAAATCCGGCGACCATTCCGGACCCCAGAGCTTGGGTATGTCTTCCCAGTCTTTCGTCTTGCAGCTGTGGTCCAGTTGATCCATATCGGCAGAGATCTCGGTATGGCTGCCCCACGGGTCCTGGATGTAGGCAAACAGGTTGGAACCGAGGAACTGTCGCCCGGGACCGAAGCCGCCCGTGTAACCCTGCTCGCGCATCCGGCTCAGGCAAAAGCCGAGCTGATCCATGTCGGCCATTTCGAAACTGCAGTGGTGCAGGCCCCGCGCCGGGTTGTTCACGATGGCGAAACAGTGGTGATCCCAGCAGGGCCCGGCGGGCGCATACAGGAAGCTGACAAACCCCGGCCGGCGATCGGATACGCCGAAGCCCAGCACCTCGCAGTAGAAGGCCTCGGCCTCTGCAACCTGTGGCGTGAAAACGAGCACGTGCTGAAAGCGCAACGGTCGTGCCACCTGGTCGAGTGCCTGGTAGGCCAGGGCCCCCACCCGGTTCCGCTGGCCGAAGGTGTTGGCCGGCAGCGGCTGCACGGCGTCGCGCATCGGCGCCTGCGCCTGTGGCACCAGGTTGATCCAGGTCCCCCACGGGTCCTGGAACCACAGCCCGTCGCGGTAGCCGCCTGCCGGTGGCTCATCCTGACATGCAGTTCCCCGGGCGTGCAGCCGTGCGGCGAAGGCCTCCCGGTCGCCAGGGTCGATGGAGAACGCGATGTGATGCAGACGCTTGCGCGGTCCGGTGGCCAGCACCAGTTCGTCCTGGGCGCGGCCGGCGCAGCCCATCACCAGCGCTGTCTCGCGGCTGCGTACATCCATGCCGAGACAGCCAAAGTAGGCCTCGGCGACTTCGAGGTCCGGCACTTCCAGGCCGAAACCATAGGCGCCGGTGACTCGCGGCTGTTTGACTTGTGTTGCGTCGTTCATGTGGCGTCCGGTAGCACCGCAATCGCGTTGATCTCGATCAGGTAATCCGGAGAGACCATCATGCTCACTTCCACCATCGTAGACGCCGGCAGCGGCGGCTGGAAATACTCGCTGCGCACCTTGTGAATGGCGTCGAAGTGGGTGATGTCGCGCACGTAGACATCCACACGGCATATGTCGTCCAGAGTACCGCCCGCCGCCTCGACGGCCGCCTTCACGTTTTCGCAGACCTGGCGTGTCTGCACGTCGATGTTGCCGACCCCGGCGATGTTGCCGTCGGGGCGTCGCGCGGTCATCCCCGAAATGAAAACCAGCTTGCCCCGTGCCTCGATGACGGTGGCCTGGGAAAACTGGCCGTTCGGCGTCGCCAGTCTGTCGGTTGTGATTTCTTGTTTGCTCATCGGTGTCGCTGGTCTCTCTGTCTATAACGTTCAGGCCGGCTACAGATCCAGGAGTCCGGTATCTACCTGCAACGAGGCCGCGACGTCGCGCAGCGATGTCGCAACCGTCCGGGGCAGGGTAATCATGTCACCAGCGCGATCATTGTCTACCCGGCGCTGCCATTCCAACTCGCCGGGACTGTAGACGCGCGAGACACCCGGCGCCCGCCTGGAGGCTCGCACCCGGGCCGCCGCTGCCGAGACTTCCACCTCGAAATATTCGAGCGGCCGGAAGCTGGCCACGTTCAGGGCCAGGAAAAAATGCGAGCAGTCGTAGGGGACGGCGCTGTCGCCATACAGCGGCGTGACGGCCGCACCCCAGGCGCCTGACGACAGGGCACCGCACAACAGGTCGACCATGAACGCGAGCCCGAATCCTTTAGGGCCGGCGGCCGGCAGCAGCATGCCGCTGATGGCCGCGGCCGGATCCCCCGTGGGCACACCGTCGGCGTCGGTGGCCCAGGTGGGCGGGATCTCGCGTCCCTGCGCCTGCGCCATCCGAATCTTGCCCATGGCCACTTCACTCAGCGCCATGTCTACTGCCACTGGCGTTTCGTCAACGGACGGCAGCGCGATGGCCACCGGGTTGTTTCCCACCAGCGGTTCGGCGCCACCCGGCGCCGGCATTAACGGCCGCGTGTTGCACATCGCAATGCCGATGCAACCGCGCTCGGCGGCGGCCAGTGCGTAGCGGCTGGCAGTGCCGAAGTGGAACGCGTGGCGCACCGCCACCGCACCCAGGCCGTGGCGCAGGGCGCGCTCCACTGCGGTGCCCATCGCGTGGTCCGCCGTGAGCTGCCCCAGCGCGTGCTGTCCGTCCATGACCACTACCGCACCGGAGTCCCGCACCACGCGTGCGGCCGGCAACGACGACACCGACCCCTTGCGCATGCGATCGACGTATAGCGGCACCATCATGACACCGTGAGACGCGCGCCCCTCCCGGTCCGCGTCCACCAGGGCCCCTGCCACCGTGCGGGACGCATCGTCCGCGAGACCGGCGGCGCCGAACAGACGCTGCACCAGGTCTTGCAAGTCCCGGGCTTCGACGTTGATCGTGTCTTCGGTGCTCACTGCTGGTTCACACGGCGTGGATGGATGCCGCGGCGGTCACCGCGCATCCTGCTCGTCGGTGTACCACGACGGCATGGTCGGATAATGCGGGCCGTCGTAGATTTCCACGACCACCGTTTCCTCGTGGGCAACAGTAGGGCCGTGCACCGAACCCTTCGGGTTGCAGTAGAAGCTGCCGGCCGTCAGCACGAGCCCGGTGGGAATATATTCGTAGCGACCCTGCAGGCAGTACATCATCTGGTTGGAGTCGTGGGCGTGGGGCTTGGGGATGCCTGCGCCCTTGTCGATCTTGATCAACGCGACACTCGCGCCCGTCTCTTCGTTACGCCAGAGCATTTTCTCGTGCACGCCGGCGAGGGATTTGGGCCTCCAGCTCATCTCGTCTGCGCGGATCAGGATTTCTTCCAGTCCTGGCGGCGGCGGCCCCGGCGAGTTGTCAGAAGCGTTCACGAGCGTTTCCTGTTCTGTGGCTCGCGTCCATCGGCGACGCGACCCGCTTATACAAGAGTATATCCGCCGCGGTGCGGGCTGCTGCCAGGCTGGTTCCGGGCTGCGGCGAAGGAGTCCCCGGCTCCGGGCTGAAATCGTCAGGCTTTGGCGCCGAACAGCATGGCGGCGGCGCCCGGCTCGCTGCCGCCCGGACTTGCTGCCAGCACCTGGCGGCCCGCCGGGTCACGAATCGCTTGCACAGTGACAGCCTGACCGATCGCCGGCTCGTCGCCCGCCCAGTGGGCCAGGACGACCGGCCCGACGTTGAGCTGCACGGCCACCACGATCCATGGCAGGCGCTCGCGAAACATGGGTTCCAGGCTCGCGTGCAGGCGGGTCCAGCTGAGCAACTCACCGGTGCTGTCCACCGCCTGCCATTCCAGTTCACCGCTCAGACAATCCCGGCAGACTTCGCGCAACGGGTACTGCACCCGCGCGCACTGCCGGCAGACCTGCAACTCCAGTGGCCCGGTCTCGCTCATCGGTCATAGGCCCCGAGAATGGCGGCGGCACTGCACAGGCAACGGTCGTAGTTCACCATGCCGTAGCCGCTGACCAGGCCGACCCGGGCGTTGGGTACCTGCCGACCGAGTACCTGGCCGGTGAGCTGGCGCAGTGCCTCGACGGTGCCGAGATGGCCGCCGGCGAAACCGGCCTGGCCGGCAGACAGCTGGCCCCCGCAGGTATTCATTGGCAAATCCCCCGCGCACCTGAGGTCCCGGGTACGCAGCAGCTCCGGGCCTTCGCCCTTGGCGCAGAAGCCGAGGTCTTCCAGCTGCTGCAGGGCGATCACAGGGTAATCGTCGTAGGTCTGCACGAAGTCCATGTCGGCGGGGCCCAGGTCGGCCGCGGCGTAAAGATCATCGCGGAATTCCGCCCAGCCGCCGCGCAGCTGCACCGGGTCGTCCGGCCACGCGTTGTGTCGCTCCTCGGCCGCGAGGAGCTCCGCGTAGGGCAGGCCGAGGAAGCGCGCGCGTTCCACGGACGTGACGAGAAAGCCCTCTGCACCCGCACACGGCAGCACGCAATCGAACAGATGCACCGGCTCGGCAACGGGCCGGGCGTCCAGGTAGTCCTGCAGGCTCAGTGGTTTGCGCAGCAGGGCCAGCGGGTTGTGGCTGGCGTTGTCACGTTGCGCGATACAGAGGTGGCCGAAGTCTTCGCGGGTGGCGCCGTATTGCTCCATGTAGGCGCGGGTGATCAGCGCAAAGACCGCGTTGGGCCCGGCGGCCCCGTAGGGGTAGACGGCCTGGGCGGAGAAGCGGCTGAAGTTCTCAATCAGCTCCCGAAAGCCACCCTCATGCTGGGTCTCGCCGGCTACGCAGGCTACGAAATCGGCGTCACCGGCCTGGATGGCGCGGGCCGCGCGGCGCAGGGAAACCACGGCGCTCGCGCCGCCCATGGGCAGATGCTCGGCCCAGCGCAGAGTCATACCGTAGTGTTCGCTCAAGGACACCACGCTGTCCGGCGCCAGCGTCATGCTGGAAATCGCCAGGCCGTCGAGCTGCGATTTGTCGATGCCGGCGCTCGCCAGCAGCTCGGCGATGCACCGGCCGATGAACCACTCGGCACCGTGATCGCTGTAGCGTTCGTAGGCCACCGTGACCGGCGCGAGCACCGCGACACCGGTGTAGTCGCGGCTCACTGCGCCGCACTCCCGGTCCACACAGCCAAGTTGTCGGCCGCTGAATTCATCAACCTGGCGAGGTCCGTCCCGGTGCAAAGATGCCTAGTTTAACGCCCGCGGTGTGGTTCCGACGGAAAACCGGCGATCGGCGCGTTTCAGGATGACATGTCGGGGCCAATGCGTTACAAGGATCAGGTCGGGCGCCGGTTTTCCAAGCCCCTGTCACAACACGATCGCACGTCGCAATGACCCGCGAGACGCTACGCAAGCAGTACGCCGAAGATATACCGCTGGCGCAGCTGGAGGCCGATCCGTATCCGACCTTCAGACGTCTGCAGCAGGACAGGCCCCTGGCGTGGGTCGATAACCTGGGTATGTGGCTGGCGACCCGCTACGCAGACGTGACCTACGTGCTCGATCACCCGGAGCTGTTCACCGCCGAGACGGAACCGTCTTTCCTGGCCGACGTGCTGGGCGTCACCATGTTGACCCTCGAAGGGGAGGCCGCCAGGCGTATCAAGCGCGCGATGCAGCCGCCGTTCACGGCCGGCGGGCGGGCCAAGGGCTTCATCAGGGACGAGCTGGAAAGTATTGCCCACGCGCGGGTAGACGAATTCATCGGTGACGGTGCTGTAGAGTTGATGGCCCGCTATGCGGAACCCATCAGCACCGTGTCTTTGCAAAGAGTCCTGGGCCTCGATCACATCTCCACGCAGAAGATGTGGGATCTGTGCCAGGGCGTGTGCGCCGGGCTGGCGAACTTCGAAGGCAACCCGGAACTGGACCGCGTATACCAGGCCGCCAAGGCGGAACTCGAAGAGATTCTGCGTGCGAAGATTGCCGAGGTCCGCAGCAAGCCCGACGAATCGGCGATCTCCTACTATGTCGACCCGGCGAGGGATCTGACGGACCAGGAGATCATCAACAACGTGCGGTTAATGATCAGCGGCGGCATCAATGAGCCACGCGACGGCATCGGGATGGTGGTCTATGCGTACCTGACCCACCTGGAAGGGGCGCGGCCGACCGATCCGGACAAGAGTTTCTGGCTGAAGTTCATCAACGAGGTGTTGCGGCTGTACTCACCGGTGGGCACCGCGGCCCGCATGACCACCGAGGCCACCGAACTGGCGGGTGTCGAGTTGCCGAAAGGCGAGTTCATTGCCGGTTGCCTGAGTGCGGCTAATCGCGACCCTGGTTTCTGGACGGACGCGGATGCGTTCATCATCGACCGTAAGCAGAAAGATCACGTTGCGTTCTCCCAGGGCCAGCACAAGTGCCTCGGGTTGTGGCTTGGCCTGAACGAAATTCTCGTGGGCGCGTCCGTATTGCTCGAACGGATACCGCAACTGCGACTGGACGAGAGTCAGCCGGTGAAGATCGGCGGGTTCGAATTCCGGGGTCCGAAGACCCTGCACCTGGTCTGGTAGAGCGGGACAGGACGGGCACTCACGGGGTTGGCAGACGATGCGGCTTTTTTCTCACCGGAAGCGCCCCGTCCACCTGGGCCCTTATCCTCTCGAACGGCTGCCGAGAATGTCGGGCACCGTGGACCTCAGCAGCATCACACCGCCGTCGTCACTGCCCCCGGATGACGGTCGCCCGAGCCTCGCGGACGCGACCTGGGACTACCTGAACGTCATGGACGAGATGCGCGACGGCGAAGTCGCGCCGCAGCCGGCGCCAATGCCGGATGCCCCGCTGGCCCGCGCGGAGCACCTGAAAGCCGCCTGTTACTACCTGGATGCCAGCATGGTGGGCGTGTGCCGGGTGCCCGCGGCTGCGGTACTGTCCGACGCGGCGGGCGGCTCGCCGCTGCCCGCAGGCGACAACGCACTGGTGATCCTGTTCGGATACACCCGTGAGCCGGAGCCTGCAGAACCGGGTGGGCAGTGGCTGGTGGCCACGCAGCGGCATCGGGCCGCCGCGCGGGTAGCCGAAATCGCCGCGGTCATGGGCCACTACCTGCGGCTGCTGGGTTTTGGCGCTCGCGTGCACACCGTCACGGCGACGGAACTGAATCTCCACGCACTGGTCGTTGCTGCCGGCCTCGCTGAAGCGGACGCGCAGGCCGGCACCGTGACCGCACCATTTCTCGGCGCGGGTTTTGGCGTTGCCGCCGTGACCACCAACATGGCCATTGCGGCCGACGTGCCACTGGCGCCGGGTGCGGTGTCGCGGGCCGGAAACTTCCGGAACTGGATCGGCTGGGGCGGCTCCCGGCCCGGCTACCAGGGCCCGCCGTTTCACAAGCGGCCGTTTTACCTGGGCCCGTACGCAATGGAAAAGCTGCGGCGCGTGCCGCGGCCAACCACATTCATCGACACGCCGAACGTGCCGCGCATGCCAAAGCGTCACGACATGTTCAATCGTGCAGAGATTGGCGACCTGGGTGAGCGGGCGCAGTCGCAGGCGCTGCACGAAACGATGGTCACCAAGTCCCCATTCGGCCACGCACTGCTGCCGGTGCTCGGTGCGCGGGTGCCGTTGCAGCAGGGCCAGGCAGCCACCGAGCAGGCGCCGGGTTGGGACGACCCCAGGCGCAACAGCGAGGCCATTAAGGCGGCGCTGTACTACCTCGGTGCCGACATGGTGGGCATCTGCGAGATCCCGGACTACGCCTGGTATTCCCACGAGTTGGACGGCACCGAAATCGTGCCGTATCACAAGTACGCCATCTCCATACTCATCGACCAGGGCTACGAGACCATGGAGGGCGCCAGCGGCGACGACTGGATCAGCGGTGCGCAGAGCATGCGGGCGTATCTGCGTGCGCAGCTTGTGGGCGGCATCGTGGCCGAGCACCTCCGCCGCCTGGGCCATTCGGCGCGCACCCACAGCGTGGTGGACCAGGATGTGCTGCACATCCCGCTGATCCTGCAATCGGGTCTCGGCGAACTGTCGCGTATCGGCGAACTGGTGCTGAACCCCTACGTCGGGCCGCGCTTCAAGTCCGGCGTGATCACGACCAACCTGCCGCTGGAGGTGGACCAGCCCATCGACTTCGGGCTGCAGGATTTTTGCAGCCAGTGCCAGAAGTGCGCCCGCGAGTGCCCGTGCTCCGCAATTCCGTTCGGTGAGAAGATCCTGTTCAACGGTTACGAGATCTGGAAACCGGACGTGGAGAAGTGCGCCCGCTATCGCATCACCAATCCCGCCGGTTCCATGTGCGGGCGATGCATGAAGACCTGTCCGTTCAACCTCGAGGGTGTGCTGGCCGAGGCGCCGTTCCGGTGGGCTGCGACGCATCTGCCCTTCACCCGCCGGTGGATTGCCCGCCTGGACGACATGGTGGGCAACGGCCGCATCAATCCTGTCAAGAAATGGTGGTGGGACATCGATACCGATGCGGACGGGCAGCTGGTACCGGCCAGGCGAGTAAACGAGCGGGAACTGGAATTTCGCCCGCCGATGAACCCGGACAAACAGAAGCTGGCGTGTTTTCCTGCCGACATGGCACCGCCCCCTGATGCCGGGCCAACGCCGCTGGATCGTAAGGAAGGGGTTCGGCGTTACCGGGACGCCATGCGGCCCGGCAACGCGAAGTCTGACTGACTGCGCCCCGTCTGCCCCTTAGCTGAAGCGCCTGCGCGCCAGGCCCAGCAGGCCAAGGGCCGAGCCGAACAGCCACGCCGCGGCAGGAATCGGAATTACCGTGGAATCCAGCACGCCAATGGCTGCAAACAGGACGTTGCCTTCCACATCCGCTTGGGTGATCGAGTAGATTGCGATGCTCGTTGTGTCACCCGGCGGTGGCAGGGGTGGCGGGAAGGGCTGGTAATCGAGCCCGACAATTGTGTTCGTGTCCAGCGAGAAGTAACTCACCTCCCACAGGAAGCCGTTGAACAGTTCCTCGGTGTCGTCCCCGTCAAACGGGTCCGTGTCCTCTTCGAAGGCACCGCTGCTGAGGCCGGACACGTTCCAGGTATCTGCCTGGGTGCCGGGCGCAACGGAAACACCAAGCAGGAGCGTTACGAATGCGGCTCCTTCCGCATCCAGCACGAAGTTGTCCTGGATGGTCACAAAGGACTCGCTGCCCGTGACGGGATTCGTGCCGTCGGTCAGCAAGACCTGCTGACCGAGGAATTCCCAACCTGCCTCGGTGGGTTCCAGGGTCGTTTCAAAGGCCTCGCCTTCCGTGTCACCGAAAGTTAAAGAACCACCAAACCGGTCGCCGTCGCTGGCGCCCGTGTAAAGGCCGCCGCCAGTATCCTCGAGTATCAGGACCAGCTCGCCGCTGAAGGCCGTGCTGGCTGCGCCGGCCGGCGCGGCAACCAACGCGCCGGCTGCGATCAGCAGTGCGGCGCAAAAAATTCGATGGACGGCTTGAGGGGACGGAGAGCCCGGTAATCGATTCGGCAGAAAACGCATGAAAATACCCCTTTTAAAGAGTTTGTTCTTAATGCGTCAACGAACCGTTTACATATTAGAGACCGGCTCGACGAGCGTCAACTTGGTCCATCTCTGGACCGCTGCGACCCGCCGGGGGTGCGGATCTGGCTGTTGCCCCGGTTCCCCGGCGCCTATGCTGCGGTTTCGCCATGAACAGACTGTATTCCCGCGTTTACGACCTGGTTTGCCGCATCCCAGCAGGGCGTGTCTCGACCTACGGGCAGGTCGCCCGGCTGATCGGGCGGCCGCGCGGCGCGCGCCAGGTGGGTTACGCACTGGCGGCGCTGGACAACGACAGCGACGTGCCGTGGCATCGGGTCGTGAACGCCCAGGGCAAGATCAGCCCGCGGCGGGTCGGCGGGTCCGATGAGTTTCAACGCCTGCTGCTGGAAGACGAGGGCGTGCTGTTTGACGAGCAGGGGCGCATCGACCTGTTGCGCTTTGGCTGGTCGGGCCCCGACTGACCCGGGTGTGCGACGATATTTCCATGGAGTTTCGCCGCTGCACCCTTGCTGACTGTCACAACGCCGAAGGTCTGGTCGTGGTGATCGACGTATTGCGCGCATTCACGACGGCAGCGTGGGCGTTTCACCGCGGCGCTGCGGAAATCCTCCTGACGACGACGGTGGAAGATGCCTTCGATCTTCGGGCGCGGCAGCCCGGAGCCTGGATCATGGGTGAGGTGGATGCGCTGCCGGTGGACGGCTTTGACCTGCCGAATTCACCGACGGCCGTCGCTGCGGCCGGCCTGCGTGGCCGTACCCTGATTCACCGCACGACTGCGGGCACGCAGGGCGCCTGCCGGACAGTCGCCGCGGAACACCTGTTTGTTGCGAGCCTGGTGGTGGCATCAGCCACCGCGGCGCGCATCCGTGCTCTCGACCCGCAGATCGTGACCTTCGTAGAAACCGGCAGGCGCGATCATGACAGTGGCGATGAAGACGTGGCCTGTGCGGACTTCCTCGAGGGTCTGCTGAACGGTTCACCGCCGGATTGCGAAGCAATTCGCGCCCGGGTTCGCGGTTCGAAGGCTGGCAGGCGGTTTGCAGATCCGGCGCAGCCTGAATTCCCCGCCGCGGATCTGGACCACGCACTCGAGATCGATCGTTTCGACTTTGCAATGACCACTCGCCTCGGTAGCCAAGGGCTTAGCCTGGTCCGTCGTTAGCTGAACAGTGGGCTGCAGTCAGCCGAAGGTTTAGCCGTCTGGCTTTCTGCGCACCCCAAGCTGCAGCTTGCCCGCCCCGTACCTCTCGGTCACGCGGTCGATGGTGCGCAGCAGATCCTCGTCGCCAGGTTGATTGTCTGGCTGGCTGAACAGGTCCCCTTGCAGTGTTTCGCTGTCGGCCCAGTCGCTCAGGCCGACACCGATCAGGCGCACTGGCTTGCGGGGCAGGTCGCCGTTGGAATACAGCGACCAAGCGGTCTGCAGCATGACTCGCTCGTCGTGGGTTGGCGTCGCCAGTTTTTGCTGCCGCGTGTGCGTGTCAAAGCCCGAAAAGCGAATTTTCAGAGTTACGACCTGGCCGGCCAGGCCTTCCCGGCGCGCGATTCTTGCCACGCCCGCAGACAGTTCCCGCAACTGATCGAGCAGCACCGGCTCCGAGTCGACATCCGTTTCAAAAGTTCGCTCCTTCGAAATGCTCTTGCGCTGCCGGTTCGGCACGATCTCATTTGATGCAATGCCGACGGCCTGGCGGCGGAAACTCTCCGCGGCCTTCTGCCCGAGCGCTTTTTGCAGCGTGGCCGGCGCCACGTTGCGAAGTTCCGCGACGGTGCTGATGCTCAGGCAGTCGAAGCGCTTGTGGGTCTGTTTGCCGACGCCGCGCAGGTTGGTCACCGGCATCGATGCAAGGAAATCGAGGACTTCGTCGGGATTTACCACCGTCAGGCCGTCAGGCTTGCGGTGTTCCGAGCCGAGCTTCGCGATCAGCCGGTTGGGCCCGATGCCGACAGACGCGGTCAATTGCGTGGCCGCCCGGATGCGCGTCTTGATCGTCTCAGCCACTGCCGCGGGCGGGCCGAGCAATTTTTCCAGGCCGGTCACGTCCAGGTAAGCCTCGTCGATGGACGCTTTCTCCACCAGCGGGGTGATGCCTGCCAGCACCGCGAAGACGTCACGCGAAACCCGCCGGTATTTCTCCATGTCCGGGCGCAGGTAGACGGCGTCCGGGCAACGCCGATAGGCCTCGCCGATGGGCATTGCAGAATGAATGCCGAACCTGCGTGCCTCGTAGGAAGCGGCTGCGACCACGCCCCGACCGCCGGGCAGGGCACCGACGACGACGGGTCGGCCACGGTACTCGGGCTGATCGCGCTGCTCGCAACTGGCGTAGAACGCGTCGAGGTCTACGTGGGCGATCCAGCGGTCTGGTGTCGATTGTTCAGTCACGGATGGTGCCGGTGTACAGTTTCTTAAGTTGTTCCCAGGCGAGGGCTACACCGGCACCTATTCTGCAGCCTCGCCAGCTTCTTCCTCTGCCGGTGGGCCACCACCGGTGGCCGCCGCCAGCTCTCGAATCTGGCGCTCGTAGTCGTTGAACTGGGGTGAGTCGTCGGGCGAGTAATTATAGTTTTTGTAGAGGCTGGCAATCTTCGTGAAGAACTCGCGAGCCGCGTTCTTGTCGGCAAAGTGATAATCGGTCTCAACCACGGAACTCAGCAGCCTGAAGCTCTTCAGCTGCCGCTCTCTTGACATCGATGCATCCACTTCGTCGAAGGCATCTTGCTGCAGGTAAGCATAATCCACGAGGGTGGCCTTTTGCAGGCGCACGAAATCCTCCAGCGTGATGCCTTCCTCGCCTGTGACCTGCATCATCTGGCTGATCTGCTCGCCTTCATGCAGGAGTTCTGTGAGTCGCTTCACCTCTGTAACCCAGTCCGGCCCGAGATGTTCGGCAAACCAGTCCGCGAGCTGGTCCAGGTAGCGTGACCATGAAATCAGCGGGTCGATGGCCGGGTAGAAGCGTTTATACGCACGGTCGGCAGACAGGCCGAGAAAGGTTTTCACTGTAGACAGCGTGGCCTGCGTCACGGGTTCCTCGAAATTACCGCCAGCCGGCGAGACCGTGCCGATCAGTGTCAGGCTGCCCACCGCGTCGTCGGGGCAGCGCAGTACGCCCGCGCGCTCGTATACGTTTTTAATCGACGAATCCAGATAAGCGGGGAAGGCCTCCTCGCCGGGAATTTCCTCCATCCGGCCCGAGGTTTCGCGCATGGCCTGGGCCCAGCGGGACGTGGAGTCGGCAATACACAGCACGTCATGGCCCATCTGCCGGTAGTACTCGGCAATGGTAATCCCGGTGTAGATGGACGCCTCCCGTGCGGCAACCGGCATCGATGACGTATTGCAGATGATCACCGTGCGTTCCATCAGCGAGCCGCCGGTGCGGGGATCTATTGTCTCCGGATATTCGTTGATCGTCTCGACAACCTCGCCGGCGCGCTCGCCGCACGCGATGATCACGACGATATCGACGTTGGAATGCCGCGCAATCAGGCTTTGCAGCACTGTCTTGCCGGCCCCGAAGGGGCCGGGTATGCAGCCTGTGCCGCCGCGGGCGATCGGGAAAAACGTGTCGATGATCCGCTGTGTGGTATCCACCGGTTCGTTGGGGTACAGGCGCTCGGCCTGGCGGCGCCGGAGCATGCCTTCAGGGATCGGGCGGCGTACCGGGCAGTGACGCAGCATGTCCAGTTCATACTCCGTGCCGTCTTCGCGCTTCAGCCGCGCAATGACATCGTTGACCGTGAGGTTGCCACCGCGAATCCAGGTGACCTCCAGCGTTCCCGTTTCATCGAAGGGCACCATGACCTTGTGTTGCAGGTGCCCTTCCATGGTGACGCCGAGGGGCTCGCCGGCGACCACGTGCTGGCCCGCCTTTACCAGCGGTTCGAATTCCCACTTGCGCGCCGGGTCGATAGCCTCGGCATAGCGGCCCCGCGGCAGAAAGTAGCCGTAATCCCGCGCCAGTGCATGTAACGGGGTTTCGAGACCGTCGAACACCTGGCCGAGGAGACCGGGACCGAGCACGGCCGACAGCATTTCCCCCGACAGCTCGACGTGATCACCCACCTTCACACCGCGGGTATCCTCGAAGACCTGCATATCGGCGCGGCCGCCCTGTACTCGCAACACTTCGCCCTTGAGGCGTTCCTCGCCGACGATGACGTAACCGACCTCGTTCTTGGCCACTTGCGTGTCACTGACGTCGATCGTGACCAGGCTCTCTTTCACGGTCACCACCGGCGCGAGGGGACTGGCTCCCTTGTCAGCGTGCTCAGGCAAGTTGGGCTTCCTGCTTACCGATACCTTCCGCAACCAGCCCTCTGAATCGTTCTGCGGCGGCCTCTGCGTCGTAGGTCAGCCAGCGGTGCAGGATGCCCCACTTGAACGCGTAGGCGAAAATCGCCTCGAAGCGAAACGCATGCTGTTCAGTGATGCGGCCGAGTTCCCGCCAGGCAAGCTCGAGTGTCAGGCGCTGCAGGTCGACAGCATTGCCGGATTCCAGGCAATCACGGGCCTCAGCAA
>CAZTIB010000005.1:0-12649 GCA_964613615.1 uncultured Chromatiaceae bacterium | reverse complement strand
ATCCCGCCGGCTGCCTGGCTGTTCGGCTCCGCCCTCGGCCTGCTGGGGTGGCTGAGACGAAATAACCGCGCCCGCTGAGTTCAATCCGCAACCAATGAGACGGGGCTCGGCTCGCCTTCGGGTGGGTCGGGCTCTTTTTGTTGTCGGCCAACCCGTGCGTGCTGGCGACCGGCATGACACACACGGACGGTTAACCGCCCTGCATTGACCAGACCGCCAGCCGCCGCAAGGCCATGATGCCTTCCTGCTAACCAAAAGGGAGGTTGTCATGCCGCAGATCTTCACGATTATTAGCTGCTGCCTGTTCATGGCTTCGTCGGCCCGGGCCGGCCGGGGAGCGAAAGCCACCGCGAAGCGGCGGGCTAAGCCATGACGCGGAGTCTATTGGCCCTCGTGCTGTCCCTGCTTTCCGCTGGAATTAACGCGGACAGCTGGCCGCCGGCGGGTGAACTTTCCGGCGGCGCGGCCGGTTTGGGGTACTTGTCGAGTCAGGGCCCAATAAGCGTTGCGGCTCCCATCGTTATCGATGGCAAGTTGATAGCAGGATCTTCGTACCCCGAGGCTTACCAGTGGACCGGCATCGGCGGGGCGGCCATGCTCGGTGCATCAGGTAGACCGAATAGCCCGGCTCGGGGAATTTCAGTCGATGGCAAGATCGTGGTCCGGCTTGCTAACACCGACGAGTCCCCGGACGAGGAGTTTCGCTGGACCAGGGGCGGCGGAATCATCGGGCTCGGCTTCGTCTGGCGGTTCCGTTAGCGTCGGCATTGCCGTTTTGGAAGGTGCTCGCGTGGATGCCATCAACATTCGCAGCCAGGGGCACGTTGCCGCCACGTGGCAAGCGGCTGGTCCGTCCAGCGATGAACATGAGCGCCAGCAACGATAACCAGCCGAGCGCACTGCTGCCACCGCCACCGCCACCGCTCTGAACTGCTACCAGCGTCAGATTGCCCGGGTCGAAAGCCAGGTCGGTGATGTACTCCTCGCCGAAGTCCACTTCGTTCAGCGGGTTCAGGTTCGGGACATTGTTGGAGTTCTGAATGCGGCCCGTACCGTCGGCCCGGAGTTCGAGCAAGGCCGGATGGAACCGGCCGGTGTCAATCTCCCTGCCATTGAACGTGAACACGACACCGCCCCCAACCAGCTCCGCCGCCTGCAGGCCGTCGATCAGCACGGCGTTCGGACTGATCTCAAAGCTCAGTGAGCTGCCCTGGCCGTAAAACTCGGTGCCACTGATGTTGCGTTCCAGGGCGAAGGTGGCAAACCCGGAGGGCGTACCGGGCTCCAGTGTTCCGGACACCCGGTAATCCACGCTGCCGATGGCGGGATTGACGAAAGCGCCAGGCGCCAGCGGCGCGTCGATATCTATCGTAAAAGAGAAATCCGTGACCTGGCTGAATACCGGTGTGGTCTGAAAACTCTGGCTGACAATCGTCAACTGAAAGGCGTGGGCAGACACGCCGGGAAACGTGGCAGCCAGGATCAGAAGGAACGAGCGCAGCATCGTGGCTCCGTAAAGGTTGGGTTTCAAAGCGGTTGGAGCGTAACACTCGCGCCATTGTTGACGAAAAGGGCGGCCAGAAACGATCCATGTCAAAAAGATGCGGAATCCAAGGCTGACGCGCAGAATATGGCCAGATGGCCAATTTACTGAAGGCACTGGTGCTTCTGTACTGGCTCGTCGGCACCCTCGATGTCGCGGCATCGTTACTGATGAGCGATGCGCTGCCGGCGGCCCTGCGCGCGTGGCTGCAGGCGAATGCCCAGGCGCCGGACCTGGCGGAGTGGCTGAAGCGGGGCTGGATGATCGCGCTGCTGGTAGCACTCATTGTGGGTAGCCTCGGCGTCTTGCGGCTGCAGAACTGGGGCCGGTGGTGTTTTGCCGGCGCGAATGCGTTGATGTTCGCGTCGTATCCGCTCCTGGACGCCTTGGTCTACACGTGGTTTGGCGGGCTGTTTGCCGATCTGTCCATGGTGCTGACTGGCGCCATCCTGCTGGCATGCTTCACACCCGGATTCGCCGGGCTGTTTGGCCACCGCCGAGGTGGCCAGCCTGAAGGCTAGCCCGCGCTCGACTCGTGACGAGCACAACTGGCGGCCGTGCATCACCTACAATATCGTCTGGCCCGGGTGGCGAAACTGGTAGACGCAAGGGACTTGAAAATTGAGCACCCGGCCGGAAAGCGGCCGGCGTGAATGGAGTCAAATTCGGGGAAACCTCAGCGCTTAGAGGCGGTGGCAATCCCGAGCTAAGCCGCGGCAAGCCGCGGAAAGTGTAGAGACTTGACGGCTCCCGCCTAAGTGCCGGATCAAACCGGGATACGGTGAAGAGAAAGTCCAGACCCCAAAATGCCTGCGGGCAGCGGCGAAAGCCGTAGCGGGTAAGAAAATCCCTCGGGGGCAACCCCGTGCCGGTTCGAATCCGGCCCCGGGCACCATTTGGCGGCGTTGCATGGCAGCGCTGCAGCGTGCGACAAGACCTTTTACATGGATGCCAGATGACAAACTTGGGCGAACGCCTGGCTCGTGCCGCTGTGCGCTGGCGCCTGGTGGATTCAAAGTTCCGCCACAACAAGCTCCAGTACATGCTGCAGACACTGCTCGCTGTGATCACGATTATGGTGGTGCTGCTGGCGCTGGATTCGGTGCAACAGACGGTGTTGATCGCCTCGCTGGGCGCAAGCACGTTCATCGCTTTCGCAATGCCACGCAGCTACCCGTCGCGGCCGAGGTACATGATTGGTGGTTACTGCGTCGGCACGGTGGTCGGCTGCCTGCTGTCATTGCTGTCGACCGGCCTGGCCGACCAGGTGGGGCTGGAACTGCGCACGGCCCAGATTGTCTGTGGCGCAGTGGCCACCGGGCTGGCGTTCTTCCTGATGGTGCTCACCGACACGGAACATCCTCCAGCGGCGGCCCTGGCACTGGGCTATGTACTGAACGAGTGGCAGCTGGATACGGTGCTAGTGGTGCTCGGCGGCGTGACAGCCCTGGCTGGAGTGACCAAGCTGTTCCGCGCGCGGTTAATGGACCTGGTTTGAGCATGGCCCGTTATTGCTGGCCCCGACGCGGACCAGTGAACTCAGGAGGCGACGGCTTGGGGTCCCAGGACGCCGGTATCCGAATGATCACGGTCTTCGTCGCCGGCTGGCCGAAGCGCGCCGAGCGGTTCGCAATAGCGCAGCCGAAAATTGCCGACCTGGAGCACATCACCGTCCGCCAATGCGTGGCGATGGACCTGGCCGCCGTTCACGAACGTGCCGTTGGTGCTGCGCAGGTCCACGACGTAGATTGCATCGGCGCGGCTCACCAGGAGGCAATGGTGGCGACTTACGAAACGATTATCCAGGGTCAGATCATTTTGTGCGTGGCGGCCTATCATCAGGCGCGGCTGATCGAGCACGAGTCGATCGACGAGTTTGCCCCGCAGCGTAATCTCCAGGATCGGGCGGATAACATTATCGTCGTTGTCGCCTTCATCTAACGTGAAACGCCAGTGGGTCAGTTCACTAACATCACGCATACCCGCCGAGTCCAGAATTCGATGCAGGTTTGCGGAGCCCGTCAGCACGAAATGCAGCGGGCTTGGTCGGTCGGGTATCTGCAGGACAATTTGCCGCACCGCCTCCAGCACATGGGGACCGAATTCCTGCGCATCTTCCAGCAAAATCAATGTGCGGCGTCCCTGGGCGGCTTCGTGGCATGCGAACACGCAGAGCAATTTCTGCAGTTCTTCCGACGACGAGTCGAACGGTTCGAAGCCAAGTTGCTCCAGCACGCGCTCGAGGAAAGCGTGGGGGTCGCGGGTTGCAGCGCCCAGGTGGGCTGAATGGCTGACCAGCTGCTCCTGCAGGAACCGTCGGACTAGCATTTCCTTACCGCTGTCCGGACCGCCAATCACGACGGCAAAGGGTAGTCCGCGAGCCAGGGCCTGTTGCAGATAGGCTTGTGCGTCTAATATTCGGGAGGGCTGGTGCATTGCAGAACAATCGCTTGTAGTTGTTTATTCAATGGGATTGTCATGAGTCACGAGTCTAGAACGCGGCGGAGTTTATGTAAACTAGCTGTCCAGAATCCGCTTCAGTAATATCCAGTTAATATCTGTTTTATATCCCTTATTTGATGTTTTAGCCTGATGCTGCTCGCAGACAATCTGACCCTCTGGCGCGGCGAACTGTGCCTGTTCGACGGCCTGAGCTTCGCGGTGGAGCCCGGGCAGGCCTTGATGGTGCGCGGCCCGAATGGGGCCGGTAAGACCACGCTGCTCCGCGTGCTGTGCGGCCTGACAAGGCCGGAATCGGGCCGGGTGGAGTGGTGCGGGGCACCGGTGGACGCCGGGGGCACGTCTTTCGGCCATGCGCTGGCCTACTGCGGCCACCAGACCGGGTTGAAGGCCGACCTGAGCCTGTCGCGGAACCTCGCTTTCGCGGCGCGGCTGGCTGGGCTGGACGGGCAGCCGTGGCGGGAAATCATGGGCCAGCTCGGGCTTGAACGCTGCGCGGATCTGCTGGTCCGCCACCTGTCTGCGGGGCAGCAGCGCCGCGGCGCGCTGGTTCGCGCGCTGGTGCTGTCGAGTCGACTCTGGATCTTCGATGAGCCCTTCACAAACCTGGACGCAGGGGGCCGCGACTGGCTGGAGGCCCAGCTGGATGCGCACCTCGAGGGCGGGGGGCTGGCCATCATTGCCGCTCACCACGAGTTGCGGCCCCGCCCGGGGCTGCGGAGCCTGGAATTGGCGGAGGCCCGGTGAACGCCATCGCCGTGATCACCGCGATTTTGCGCCGGGAGCTGGAACTGGGCTTCCGCCGCTGGGGCGATGTGGCCAGCCCGCTGATGTTTTTTGCCATCGTTACCGCGCTGTTTCCGCTGGCCCTGTCGCCAGCCCGCGATGTGCTCCAGGGGCTGGGACCCGGCGTGCTGTGGATCGCCGCATTGCTCGCCACGCTGTTATCTCTGAACGCCCTGTTCCGGCAGGACCTGGAAGACGGCAGCATGGAGCAACTCGTTATTGGACCTCACTCGCTGCCGCTGGTCATGCTGGCCAAGGCTTTCGCCCACTGGCTCCTGAACGGCCTGCCCCTGGTCGTGCTGGCGCCAATTTTGGCGGTCACCTACCATCTGCCCGCCGACGGCATCCGTGCCCTTTGCGTGACTTTGCTCATAGGCACGCCGACGCTGAGTTTGCTAGGTTCGGTGGGCGCTGCACTGACGGCTGGCGTCCGGCAGTCTGGTGGGTTATTGGCGCTGTTGATTTTACCGTTGTGCCTGCCGGTGCTGATGTTCGGCAGCCGGGCCACCGCGCTGGCCGCGGAGGGCGAAGCAATCGCCGGGCCGCTGTACCTGCTCGGCGCATTGCTGGCCTTAGCGGTGTCGCTGGTGCCTGCCACCGCGAGTGCGGCCATTCGTATCAGCCTGGATTGAGTCGGAGAGTCGAAACACGATGAAACTGCCTGTCTGGTTCCACAAGTTCGGATCGCCGCCGCATTTTTATCGGCTGGCGGCAATCCTGACGCCCTGGTTCTACATTCCCGCCATCCTGCTGCTGCTGGCGGGCGCCTACGGTGGGCTCGTGGTGGCGCCGCCCGATTACCAGCAGGGCGATGGCTTCCGCATTATTTATGTGCACGTGCCGAGTGCGTACCTGTCAACACTGGTCTACGCCGTCATGGCCGCGGCGTCTGCCATCGGCCTGATCTGGCGCATGAAACTGGCCCATGCCGTGGCGGCGGCCGCGGCGCCCATCGGCGCCTGGTTCACCTTTCTCGCCCTGGTCACCGGCGCCATCTGGGGCAAGCCGATGTGGGGCACCTATTGGGTATGGGACCCTCGCCTGACCTCGGAGCTGATCCTGCTGTTTCTCTACATCGGCTACATGAGCCTGCGGGGTGCTTTCGACGACCGCGACAAAGGCGACCGGGCCAGCGCGCTGCTGGCGCTAGTGGGGGTGGTCAACCTGCCGATCATTCATTATTCGGTGATCTGGTGGAGCAGCATCCACCAGGGGCCAACCATCAAGAAACTCGACGCCCCATCCATCACCGGCGACATGCTGTGGCCCCTGCTGGTGATGATCCTGGCCTTCACGCTGATTTTCGCTGCCCTGTTGCTGCAGCGCGTCCGCGCCGAAGTGCTGGACCGGGAGCGGAATACTCGCTGGGTCTTGGATATCATGGGAGCCCCGGCAAGCGGAAACCCTGCCGGTGGCTGAATTTCTCGCGATGGGTGGGTACGCCGAGTACGTGTGGAGCACGTTTGGGCTCACGGCGATCGTCCTGGCAGTCAACATAATAGGCGCCCGGCGCCGCTTGCAGAACGCGCTTCGCGAAGCGGGCTTGCGTGCGGCGCGGCAAAGGAGACAGGAGTCATGAAACCCAGAAAGCAGCGGATGGCATTGGTCGTGTTGGTGCTTGCAGGTGTGGCGGTGGCAGTGGGGCTGACGCTGCAGGCTTTTGAAGAGGGCGTGAGTTTCTTTTACAGCCCCAGCGAGTTGCTGGCTGGTGATGCGCCGGCCGGCCGCATGGTTCGCATGGGTGGCCTGGTGACCGAAGGCAGCGTGGTTCGCGAGCCGGGTTCGATGCAAGTTGTATTCGACGTTACCGACCTCGAGAACTCGGTGCAGGTCAGTTACACGGGCGTGCTGCCGGACCTGTTCCGCGACGGGCAGGGCGTGGTGGCCCACGGCGTGATGCAGGCCAACGGCCAGTTCGTCGCTGAAAAGATTCTCGCCAAGCACGACGAGAACTACATGTCTCCGGAAGTCGCCGATATGCTGGCCGACAAAGGCCATCCCACAGACGCACCCGACATCGCCGCCAACTGAGACGCCAATGATTCCTGAACTCGGACAGCTTTGCCTGGCCCTGGCCTTCTGTCTCGCCGCGATCCAGGGGGTGTTGCCGCTGGTTGGTGCAGGCAGTGAACGCTACCAGGCCTGGACCCGGGTGGCGGGGCCGGCCGCCGCGGGTCACTTCGTGTTCGTCGCGCTGGCCTTTGGCCTGCTGACGTGGTCGTTCCTGGTTGGTGACTTCTCCGTCTTGTACGTAGCCAGCAATTCCAACAGTGCGCTGCCGACTTTGTATCGCGTGGCCGCCGTGTGGGGTGGTCACGAAGGTTCGCTGTTGCTGTGGGTGCTGGTGCTCGCGCTGTGGACTGTGGCCGTGCTGGTCTCCAGCCGGTCACTGCCTGCTGCAATGGCGGCACGCATCATCGGCGTCATGGGCCTGATCAGCGCCGGTTTCCTATTGTTCATCATGATCACGTCCAATCCCTTCCTGCGCCTGGACCCGATCCCGGTGGACGGTAACGACCTGAACCCGCTATTGCAGGATCCCGCCATGGCCATTCACCCGCCGATGCTCTACACGGGCTACGTGGGCTTTTCCGTTGCCTTTGCGTTTGCGATTGCCGCACTGCTGGCCGGCAAGGTGGACCGTGAATGGGCGCAATGGGCACGGCCGTGGACTACGGCGGCCTGGACCTTTCTGACCATCGGCATAATGCTCGGCAGCTGGTGGGCCTATTACGAGCTGGGCTGGGGCGGCTGGTGGTTCTGGGACCCTGTGGAGAACGCCTCCTTCATGCCGTGGCTCGTTGGCACCGCGTTGATTCATTCGCTGGCCGTGACGGAGAAACGCGGCCTGTTCAAGGGCTCGACTCTGTTGCTGGCCATTGCGGCCTTCGGCCTGAGCCTGCTCGGCACCTTTCTCGTGCGTTCGGGCATCCTTGTCTCGGTGCATTCATTCGCCAGCGATCCGGCACGCGGCCTGTTTATCCTGGTGTTTCTCGCCCTCGTCATCGGCGGTGCGCTAACGCTGTATGCGATGCGCGCGAGTTCCCTGGACCGCGAAGTTGGCTTTGCGCCGCTGTCGCGGGAAACCTTTATGCTGGTCAACAACATCCTGCTCAGCATTGCGGCCGGGTTAGTGCTGTTCGGCACGATCGCGCCGCTGATACTGGAGGGTTTCAATCTCGGCAAGATCTCCGTGGGCCCGCCGTACTTCGAAATTGCCTTCCTGTTTCCCACGATCCCCCTGGTGCTGGCTGTCGGAGTCGGGATGCATACCGCGTGGCGTTCGACGAATGGCAGCGCCCTGGCGCGGCGCTTGCGCTGGCTGGCACTGTTTGCGGTCATCGGCGGCATCGCCCTGCCGTGGCTGATCTACGGCAGCCAGGGCGTGCTGACTGCTGTCGGCGCCGCGGCGGGCCTGTGGCTCATTGGCAGCGCGCTGCTGGATCCGGTAGCGAAACTGTTCGGACGTGGCCCGAGACTGACACTGGGCATGCTCGGCATGCAGCTCGCCCATTTCGGGCTTGGCATGTTCGTGCTGGGCGTGACGGTCGTATCCACCTACACGGTGGAAACCGATCAGCGGCTCGCGCTGGGCGAAACCATCGAGGTGTCGGATTTCCAGGTGACGTTCCGTGACTTGAAAGCCGTCGAAGGCGTCAATTACCAGGCGATCCGGGCAGAGATGCACGTCAGGCGCGGTGAGCGCTCGGTTGCCGTGCTGTACCCGGAAAAACGCATCTATCGCGTGCAGAGTTCGCCGATGACCGAAGCCGCCATCGATGGTCGCTGGCATCGTGATGTGTTCATTGCTCTGGGAGATGATCTTGGCGCCGGGGCCTGGAGCGTCAGGATCCAGTACAAACCGCTGATCAGGTTTATCTGGGTCGGCTGCCTGCTGATGGCCTTTGGCGGATTGGTAGCGATTGCGGATCCGCGTTACCGGCGCGCGCGACAGGCGGCTGCTGCCAGAGAAGGCGCGCAGGCCAGTACGGCCTGATATCGCCATGTTGCGTTACGCCGCGCCGATCGTCATTTTCGGCCTCATGGTCGTGGTCTTCTGGCTCGGCCTCGGGCGCGATCCCTCTGTCGTGCCGTCGCCGCTGGTGGGCAAGCCGGCGCCGGCCTTCAGCCTGCCGCGCCTCGAGGCGCCCGACCAGCAGCTCACCGCCAGCGAACGACTCGGCGAGGTCTGGTTGCTGAATGTCTGGGCCACCTGGTGCAGCGGTTGCCGGCAGGAACACGCCGCGCTGCTGGCCATTGCCGCCTCGGGCGAAGTCCCCATCTATGGCCTGAACTGGAAAGACGACACGCTGCAGGCGCGCGCGTGGCTGCAACAGCTGGGCAATCCGTATGCAGCCACCGGCGTGGACGCCGACGGGCGGGTAGCCATCGACTGGGGTGTGTACGGGGCGCCGGAAACCTTCCTGATCGGGCCCGACGGCAAGGTATTGCACAAGCACATCGCGCCCATCACCTGGGAAATCTTCGCCCGGGACTTTTTGCCGCTGATTGCGGCCGCCCGCGGGTCCGGTTCATGAAGTCGCTAGGCGTTTTGTTGCTGGTCTTCCTCGGCGTCTGCGGGCCGGTGCTGGCCATTGACGCGGAGTTGCCGATCGCCGATCCCGAGCAGCGTGAACTCTACGATCGGTTGACGAACGAGGTGCGCTGCCTCGTCTGCCAGAACCAGACGATTGCCGATTCGAATGCGGCCCTGGCCCTCGACCTCCGGCGGGAAATCCGCGACATGGTGGAGGCCGGGCAATCGGAAGCCGACATCAAGGTCTTCCTGACCGATCGCTACGGTGAGTTCGTGCTGTACCGACCGCGGTGGTCCGGGGCGACGGCGGTCCTGTGGCTGGCCCCGATCATCCTGGTGCTGATGGGCGCCACGTGGCTGTGGCGCATCGTGCAGCGGCGCTCCGGAATGCCGGTCACTACCGAAGAGCAGGATGCCCAGGATGCCTGAAGGGTTACCGATATTCCTGGTGCTGGCCGTGATCGGCGCGTTGCTGGCGGCAGCGCTGGTGGCAGTGCCGCTATTACGCGGCGGTGGCGCACCCATTACGGCCTTCGTACTGGCCCTCGGCGTGCCTGCAGGCACCGTGTTTCTGTACCTCGCCGGCAGCAACTACGGCTGGACGCCCGCCGCAACGCAGGCACCAGCAGCCCGCAGCGACATACCCGATCTGAATGCAGCGCTTGCCCAGCTGGAAGCGCGCCTGGAGACCCAGCCCGACGATCGCGACGGCTGGCTGTTGCTCGGCAACACCTACCTGCAGCTGCAGCGGCCCACCGATGCGGAAACCGCCTTTGGGCAGGCGCTGCTGTTGAGCGATGGCCAGGACCCCGTGGCCAAGCTGGGCGTGGCTGAAGCACTCATCCTGCAGAATCGTGATTCGCTGGCGGGGGAGGCCGGTGTCATGGTCGAGGAAGTGCTGGCGGTGCAGCCGGATAACGCGAAGGCCCTCTGGTACGGCGGCCTGGCCGCACTGGCCCGGGGCGACCGGCCTGCCGTGCAGGCGCGCTGGGAGCTGATGCTCCAGCAGGATATTCCGGACCCGGTGCGCCAGGCCGTCACCCAGCAGATGCAGAGTCTCGGTTTCGCGACCACTGCCACGGCCGAGACCGCCCCGGCGGGAACGGCCATCGATGTCCGCGTGTCTCTCAGCGATGCGCTCCAGGACGAGCTGTCGCCCGGCGCGATGCTGTTTCTTGTCGCGCGCGATGCCAATGCTGCCGGCGGGCCGCCGGTGGCGGCAGTGCGCGAGCAGGCCGGCGGGTTGCCGCGTACGTTGCGCATCAGTGACGACAACGCGATGCTGGCCGGACGCAACCTGTCCCAGCTGCAAAACGTACGACTCATCGCCAGGGTGTCGAAGGGTGGCGGCGCCATCGCGCAGCCGGGCGACGTATTCGGCGAAGCCACCTGGGCACCCGGCGAAGGTGCCGTTGCCATTGTGATGGACCAGGTTGTCCAACCCTGAGCCCGCTGTGCCTCCGGCCCGGGCTGATCTCCTGACCGGGTAAGAACCATGCCGACCGCTGCACAGGTTCTGCTAACTGACATTCGCGAACTCATTGCGCGGCCCTCCGTCAGCAGTGTGTCCCGCGACTGGGACCAGTCAAACGACAGTGTCATCCAGTTTCTGGCCGAGCGCTTCTCGGCGCAGGGTTTTCGGGTCCACGTGCAGCCCCTGGATATGCCGGGCAAAAGCAACCTGATTGCCAGCCTCGGTGCGGGCGAGGGTGGCCTGGTACTGGCGGGCCACACTGACACCGTGCCCTGCGACCCGGGGCTGTGGTCCAGCGATCCCTTCGCGGTGCAGGAACGCGAGCAGAAGCTCTACGGTCTCGGCACGGCCGACATGAAATCATTTTTTGCGCTGGTGCTCGCCGCCACTGCCGAACTGCGCGCCGACCAGCTGGCCCATCCGCTGGTGGTGCTTGCGACCGCGGACGAGGAGAGCAGCATGCGCGGCGCCCGGGCGCTGGCGCAGGCAGGCAAGCCGCTGGGGCGCCATGCGGTCATTGGCGAACCCACCGGCCTGAAACCCGTGCGTTTGCATAAAGGCATATTGATGGAACGCATTCGCGTGCTGGGTCGCGCCGGGCATTCGAGCAATCCCGCGCTCGGCAACAACGCATTAGAGGGCATGCACGCCGTCATCGCCGCGCTGCTGGAATGGCGCTCGGTGCTGCAACAGCGGAGGCAGGATCCGGATTTTGAGGTGCCCGTCAGCACGCTGAACCTCGGCCGCATCAGCGGCGGCGACAATCCCAACCGCATTTGCGGCCAGTGCGAACTCGATGTCGACCTGCGCATGCTGCCGGGCATGCACTGCGGGCCGCTGCGAGCGGAGCTGCGGGACCTGGTCGCAGAAACCTTGCAGGGGAGGGGATTCGAGAGTGACTTCGACGCGTTATTCGAAGGTGTAGACCCGATGGCGACGGATGCCGCCGCGCCCATCGTAGCCGCGACGGAAGCGTTGACGGGTACCCCGGCCGGGGCGGTGGCCTTCGGCACGGAAGCGCCATACCTCGCTGAGCTGGGCATGGACGTCGTGGTGCTTGGGCCCGGCGCCATCGACCAGGCCCACCAGCCCGACGAGTACCTCGCACTGGATGGCATCGAGCCCGGCGTGGAGATCCTGCGCGCCCTGGTGCGCCGGTTCTGTCTGCAGGCGGATTGACGCGCGCGGAAGCGCTAACATACGCACGGCCTGGCGTCGCCGACTGCAGGCATTCCATCAACGTGACTGCGTCGCGAGCCGCTGTGCCGCCGGCGCGGAGAACATCGTGAGCGAAGCAGACCAAAGGGTTGCTGTCAGACTGCGGGGCAGGCAACTGATCCACGAGCCGTTGTTGAACAAGGGGTCGGCCTTCACCCGCGAAGAGCGGGAAGCTCTTGGTCTTGAAGGCATGATGCCCCACGGCATTATGACCATCGAGCAGCAATTGGCACGCAGTTACCGCAACCTGACCCGGTACTCGGACCCGCTGCAGAAATACGTGTTTCTCGGCTCGCTCCAGGATCGCAACGAGACGCTATATTTTCATCTGCTCGGGCGGTACCTGGAAGAATTGTTACCCATCGTTTATACGCCGACGGTGGGCCTGGCAACGCGTAAGTACAGCCACGTGTATCAGCGCGGCCGCGGCGTGTGGATCACGCCGGCCATGCGCGGCAGCATCGCGCCCGCGTTGCGCCGCTGGGCCGGCAGCCGCGACATCCGGCTGATTGTCGCCACAGACAACGAGTCGATCCTGGGTATCGGCGACCAGGGCGCAGGTGGCATGGCCATCTCCATCGGCAAGCTGGCGTTGTACACCGCCGGCGCAGGTGTAGACCCCAGCACGGTG
>CAZTIB010000004.1:0-7632 GCA_964613615.1 uncultured Chromatiaceae bacterium | reverse complement strand
CGCCGCTTCCAGCAGCTGTTGACGCTGCTGGGGTAGCAACGCGCCAAACAACAGGCCGCCAGTGAAGGCTGCTATGAAGCCACTGCCGCCCAGGAGCTGCGCCACCCCGAAGCAGGTCAGGGCCAGGCCGATAACCGGCACCTGGGACCAGGTCTCGGTCAGCCACTGGCGCCGGTAGGCAAGCTTGAGGAGTTGCGCAGCCGCGGCTGTCAGCGCCAGGCCGACCACGAGCCCGATGCCAATTTCTTCGGCCACGAGCCCAACCGCCAGTTGCCAAGTGGCCTGCTCACCACCCGATTGGGTAATCAGGGCCAAAAACACGAACAGCACCGGTACACAGATCCCATCGTTCAAGCCACTTTCCACGTTCAGGCTCTGGCGAACGTTATCCGGCACCGCTTCATTGCTCACCACGGCTTTGCCCAGGGCAGCGTCTGTCGGCGCCAGCATGGTCGCTACCAGGGCGAGCTCGAGCAACGACAGGGTGACATTCAGCCACAGTCCGACCAGGTAACCGAGGACTATGGTCAGAGGCAGACCGATCAACAGCAAGCGAACGGGCAGCCCCGCCACCCGCTTCAGCACCTTCATGTCGGCGCCGGCTGCATCACTGAACAGCACCAGCGCGAGCGTCAATTCCGCCAGGTTTCCCAGGGTTGCCCGCTCTGTCTCAAACGGGACCAGGTCGAGTCCGACAGGCCCGATCAGCACACCAAAGGCCACAAACAACATCGGCCCGCTGATCCACGTCCGCTCGACCGCGCCGGCAATGATGCTGTATAGGAGAACAAACCCGGCAAAAAGTGCCAGCACCTCGTACAGGACGTTTTCCATTGTCAGTTCTCCCTGGCTCAGTCGTGCCAGCTGCAGCTTATCGCGGCTAAAGCCGCTCCTACCGAAGCCTTTGGTGCCGAAATCCTCAATAAGCTATAAAGCTATGACCGGCACCACGTGGAGCTCGGCTGCACGCCTATTCCTCGGCACTGTCACCCGGCACCGAGTCTCTGAAATAGACGCGTTGGACCACCGCCATCACGATGGCCGTGGTCCAGCCAAACATGATGATGCCGTTGGCCCCCTCGATCGAACTCAGCAGGTTCCACTTGGCGGGCAGCACGACATCGCCATAGCCCAGGGTGGTAAAGGTCACCATCGAGAAATACAGTGCCTGCTCAAGTTCTTCTATCGCACCCAGCAACAGGTAGGTCAGCGCCCAAAAGTAGACCTGCAGGAACAGGGCAATGAACATCAGCAGAATGATCCCCAGGACATTGTAAAGGGGGAAAGTCCGCAGTCGCTGCCGCAGACGACCCGCGTGGGAGTGCACGAGATCACGAGCAAACTTCATGGCTACCGCATGAATTGCAGTGGTTAGCATCAGCAGCAACACACCGATACCCAGGTTCGTAAACATGAGCTGGCCATCCCCCGTCCCGATTACCGACATTATTCCAGCACTCCCTTCCACTGCCCGGTGCGCTCGCGCATCTCATCTTTCATGGCTTCCGGCAGGAACTCTACCGGATCCTTGCCGTCGCGAATCGTCCAGCCGCCGCCCAGCGCCAGATAAACCTGCACGAGATTGACTGAAACGGTGCCCGCAGCGTTCGCGAACAGGTCCTGCTGCTGCACATTGGCGTTGAGCGTGGTAATGAGGGTGTCGAAGTCGATGGAACCCTCCTGGTACTGGATGGTGGCGATGGTCACGGCCCGCTGGGACGCAGCCGCGGCCAGCTGGTAGGCAGCCAGCTGGTCATGTGAACGCAGGTAGGCAACGATGGCATTTTCCACGTCACTCTGGGCCAGCAGCACCGTGTTGCGGTAGTCCACCAGCAATTGCTGGAACAGCGCATCCTGCAAACGGACATTGCTGCGCAGCCGACCGTAATTGAACAGGTTCCACTGAAAGGAACCGGAAAAATCCCATTCCTTGCTGTCGCCCTCGAACAAATTCCCGGTATCGTCCGCCACCGTGCCAATGGAACCGCCGATGGAAAAGGCCGGGTACAGGTCTGTGACGGCCACGCCGATCTGGGCACTCTGGGCCGCCAGCTGGCGCTCGGCAACACGAATATCAGGCCGCCGCCGGATCAGGTCCTGGGGCATGCCCAATGCCGTCGCGGGCGGCGTGACGGGAATAGCCTTTTTCTCACCCAGGATGTAGCCAAGATCCTGCGGCGGCTGGCCGAGCAGCACAGCGAGGGAGTTCTTTGACTGCTGCAAGGCCGTTTCCAGACCCGACACCGAGGCCCTGGTGTTGTAGAGCAAAGACTCGGCCTGATCCACATCGAGCTCGCTCACAGCGCCGGCATCGAACTTGGCCTGGGCAATCCGCAGGCTTTCCTCCTGCTGCTTCACGTTCTCGTTCGCCACGTCAATCCGTTCCTGGAAGGTACGGATCTGGATATAGGTCTGCGCGACCTGCGACACGAGGGATATCAGGGCGCCGTCATAACTCGCCACGCTGGCATCAAGCGTCGCCGACGCCGACTGGACTTGCCGCCTGAACCGTCCCCAGAAGTCGAGTTCCCAGCTGACGCTGCCGCCCAGGCTGTAGTCCTCGAAGGTATCCCCCCTGTCACGTTGCCTGGCGGCCGACCCGGCACCCACCTGCTGCTGCGGATATTGATTACCAATGGCAATGCGCAACTGCTGCTGGGCCTGCAACACCCGCAGCGCGGCCGAGCGCAGCGTCAGGTTTTCCTGCAGCGCCTGCTCGACCAGTCGATCGAGCACCGGATCGCGAAAGCTCGTCTGCCACCACCGGGCATCAACCGCAGCAGTGTTGTTAATGAGTGCGTTGTTCGATTCCTGCCAGTCGGCTTCAACCTTGGCGTCGGGTTCCGCGTAATCGGGACCGAGCGCAATGCACCCGCCAAGGCCCAGGAGCAGGCACAGGCCAGCCACCAGGCGCGCCGGCCTGGCCAGCGGGGCCGCCACGGCAATGCGTTGACTGCGAATAATGGTGCCGGATGGTGGTTGCGTAGTTATTGGGTCGGATACGACGCAACCATGATGCGGCACCTGGGTTTTTGACATTTGCGTATCAACAACTACAAATTACTAACCGGCACCGCGTCAGGCATCACTTGACGCCCATTAACGGTCACCCGTTGCCGAGGCCGTCTCATCCCGGGCCGATGAAGACCCGGAGCCGGTCTTCACCAGCACGGATGCCGTCGTCCCGACGCGCAGCTCAACGCCCGCCGGCACCTTGTCGAGGTGAATGCGCACCGGCACGCGTTGCGCCAGCCGTATCCATTCGAAGCTAGCGCTCACGGTGGGCAACAACTCGAAACCCGTGCTGCCGTCGGTCTGTGCAATACCCCAGCCGAGGCTGTCCACGCGGCCCGCGATGGGTTCATCGGGATAGCTCATCAGCGTGACCATCGCGTCGTCGCCCGGCCGGATGCCGGCCACGTCTGTCTCCTTGAAGAAACCGTCCACCCAGTAGCTGCTGATATCCACCAGGGCCAAGGCCGGCTGATTGGCCACCGCGTAGCTGCCCATGCGCAGGTTCAGGTTGGTCACATAACCCTCCACAGGCGCCCGCACCTCGGTGAATTCCAGGTTCAGTTCCGCCTGGCGCAGCGCTGCCATGGCCTGCCGGATGCTGGGATTCGCATCACCCGCTGCACCCAGGTTGGCTTTGGCTTCCGCCAATGCCGCCTCGGCCTGCGCCAGCGAAGCCTTGGCTTCCGCTACGGCTGCCAGGGAGGCTTTGCGCTGCTGCACCGCGACCGTGTAGTTCGCCTTCGCCCGGTCCACGGACTTCTGGGAGGTGGCCTTTTGCGGCAGCATCTCCTGCTGACGCTGGTACTCGGCCTCGTTTTTCTCGATGGTCGCATCGGCCGCCTGAATGGTCGATTGCGCCTGGTTCACGGCCGCGCGGGCGACGGCCACGCCGGCCTGGGCTGACTCAACCTGTTTCTCCAGCGCCTGCACATCATCGCCCGTCCCGTCGAGCTGGGCACGGGCCTGATCGACGCTGGCCTGGAAAGTGCGCGGGTCAATGGCGAACAGCAGCTCGCCGGCTTTGACCAATTGATTGTCTTTCACGGCCAGCTTCACAATGGGCCCGGATACACGCGGCGTGATCTGGATGACATCGGCGCGCACCTGCCCGTCGCGGGTCCAGGGATTGGCCAGGTAGTCCCAGTACTTCAGCAAACCTGCAAAGACCGCTACCGCCACCACGGCGCCGGTCAACAGATATTTCTGCGATATCTTCACTCAGACCCTGATAAAGACCGTGCCGATAAACACAGTGTAAATCACGGCGAGGGACAGCTGAACGAGGGGCGGATAGAAAAAGTACTTCGCCAGCCGATAATGATTGAGCAAGCGGGTCGTCGCCACCGCGGCAATCACCCCCAGCAACGCGGCCACGAGCAACGGCGGCAGATAAACACCACTGATCGCGAACTCATGGGGTATCGGATTCATCAGGCGAACCTTTCTTCACGCCATCCGGGCCAGTCAATCGGTGCAACACTGCCGGCATAATCTCCCAGGGCCACGGATACACCCCGATAGGCGGCCAGCAGCTGGAAGAAATCGGCCCCTTCCTCGTCGCTGATCCGACCCTGCTCCGGCTGGTCCAGCGCAGCTCTGACTTGCTGCTCCATGTGGTCGATGGTCGCTGCCAGCCCGGCCTGAAAAGCCTGGCGGTCGAGATCGGACGGATCCACCGACAGGCGCTGAAACACCTGCTGAATCGCCAGCCGCCACGCCCGGATATCCGCCTGCAGCGCCGCGATCAACGACGGCGGATATTGATGGTCCCGCGCCGACAGCAGTTCCTGGATCCGGAAACTGAGCGCCTGCAGGTCGGCGACCAGCTGTTGTGTCGCCGCTGGTGACCCGCCTGGTAGCAGGCCAGGGCCGATCGCCCGGCTCCAGGCCGCCAGCTTCTGCGGCAGCGTCGCGATTTCGCGCAACTGCCGAGCCTGGCGGGCATGCTCGCGCGAACCCAGGGGCTGTTGCCAGTCGCCCAGCGTGGAAAGCAGGTACTCGCTGCTGCGAAAGTAGCGGCGCAACAGGCGTTCAAACGCCTTTTCGGGGAGCGGTGAGAAGGGGATGTACGCGGTGACCAACAGCACCAGGAACACGATGGGCAGCATCATCGCCGTGCTGGCCACCACCATGAAACTGTAGCTTTGTTCGTTGGAAATAGAGGCGATGGAAAGAAACATCGCAATGCCGAATACCCGGCCAAGGGCCTGCTGGGGCGTTGCGAACAGGTAATAGATAGCAAACGTGCTGATGAACAGCAGCGTGCCAAGACCCAGGAAGCTTGAGAGCTGCGGCATGATGAAGATGTAGATAATGCTCGCAGCCAGGGTGCTGAGCATTGCCGGCCTGAACATTTTCGAGACGCGGACCTGCGGCATACTCGCCAGCGCCATCCCCAGCGGACAGGCCATGCTGACCACGCCGGTACCACCCGGCAGGTCAGGTACATAGATCCAGAGCAGGTAGGCCAGCCACAGGATCAGTAACACCCGGAAGACACTCAACAGGCGATCCGTATCCAGGAAGAAGGGCGCCGGCGAAGAGTCTGCCGGTGTGCTGTCAACGGCAATCCTGTTGAAGTCCCGGATGTCAGCGATGGCAGCGAGCAGACCACGCGTCAGTTGCTCAATTTCCTGCCACCGCGCACGGGCAGCCGTCACCTCAGCGCGTTCAAAAGCCGACAGCGCGCGAAAACCGGCGCGGTCGACAGCCAACTCCAGCGGCGCCGAATCCCCGGCCGGGGGTTCGTTCGCGAGCATGGCCGCCATGCCCTTGAAGCGCTGCCCCAGCAAACCGTCGATCTCCTGCAGATCAGGAAATACTTTCGCTAAATCAATGTCTTGAATTCCCTCCAGCGTGTCGCGCCAGCGCGCCAGGCTGATGGTCAGCGCCAGCGCCTGGCGCTGGAAAGTCTGCCACTGGGCCCGCAGGGCCCACACTTCATAGGTGTCCGTATCCGCCGCTGCGAGCAAGGTCTGAAAACGATCGCGGGCCTGAACTAACTGTGCGGAGAGTTCGTGAGTTTGCGCCGCCGTGCTTTGCCCAAGCACCCGGTTACGGCAGCCCACACAAAGCGCCGCCTGGGCCGCGACAAATTCACTGACGGCAGCTGCAAACTGCGCGCCGGAACGCGTGGGCCACAGCAAGCTTGCCACGAGGCTATAGACGAGAATACCCAGCCCGGTCTCCTGCGCACGCAACATCGCGACACTGAAAGCGTTCGTGGAACTGGGGCCGGCGTCCATACAGACAATGACACAGACCAGGCCCGCCACATTCCAGAAGTACGCACGCTGCGAACCGCCCATCATGTAGGTGCACAGGCCCACCCAGATGGAAACGCCCACCATGAACAACCAGCGCTCCTGCGGAAACAGCGCGATCAGCACAAAGGCCATCACGATGCCCATGCCGGTACCGGCCATGCGCAGGGCCGCTTTGTTCAGAGATTGCCCGTAGGTTGAGAGACTGATGAAGGCAACCGCGAAGCCCGCCCAATAGGGCCGGTCCCAGCCCATGCCCAAAGCGATGCCGTAGGCGATGGTCATCGCCAGGGCAGTCTTGATGGCTTCCTTGGCTTTGCGTGACAAAATGGCGTTGAACCTATTGCCCGGCAGCGGCCAACGCCACCGCACCGGTAATGCCCTCGATTAGCATCTGCACGCCGATTACCGCCAATATATCGTCCGTCCACCAACTGTGAACACGGCCACGATTGCAAAGGCCAGCAGCACCGCCCGCCAGGCAACGCTCCGCCGAACCTCCGGGTCCAGCCCGTCGGTCAGGCTGGCGAAGACCGGCGCATTGGCCACCGGGTTCACAATGGCAAAGAACGCCATGAACACAGCAGAAAAGTGAATTGCTGGATTGTCCATGCTTCCCCCAGATCACACCCAGGTTCAGTGTCTCACTCATTCTACCTGTCAGTGCGACCCCAGCCCGAGAATCTCATAGCCGTCACCTCTCATCAATGATCTCTGAGTTCAACGTATCGTTTAGCTTGCAGTGCTGAAAAACCGTCAGAAAATGATGGTCGCCGTGACCTGCAGGTACAAATTGGTGTCCGTGCCTCCCAGCTGAGAACCCCCGTTACCGGCGCTCTTGTCGGGTTTGTAGACTCCCAGCAAGGGACTGAGCATGAGGTGCTCGTTCACGGTCCATTCCGCATACAGATCTACTTCATCGCCGCCCAGGTTGCCGAGGCCGTCACGTCGCGCATCGAAGTTGAAATACAGCAGGCCGAGCAACAAGTCGGGCCGCGGCTGCGCGGACGCGAAAACGTGCCAGATATTGGCATTGGTGTTGAACGGCCCCGCGTAGTTGCCGGCGACCTCACCCTGGAACCACGTGCCGTAGTTCGTGCTGAAGCCGTAAAACAGCGGATCGAAACCCGAAGAGAAGGTCGCGTAACGGGCGCCAATACCCGGCGTCCATTTAGCCTCGGCAAAGGTCCAACCCGCTTCGATAAAGCCCGCCTGCTCGTTCCCGTCACCGCCGTTGTCCTGCCACGCGTATTCGCCGGACAGGCTCAGATTCTTCACGCCGGCCGAGCCGTCGTAACGCAGGCTGAAAGTATCCTGATCGTCACGGCGAGTCTGGCCGAAAAAGACGGCGAAG
>CAZTIB010000003.1:0-48000 GCA_964613615.1 uncultured Chromatiaceae bacterium | reverse complement strand
TGTTGTCGGCACCGGCTGCACCGCGCGCGAACAACAGCTTGCCCAGCCCGGGCACAGTAACGGCGGTGGCGCCGAAAGCGGCGCGCTGTTGCGCCACCAGCTGATCGGCAGCGGCAAACTCCGCCGCCACCTCGTCTGCGGTCCTGGCATCGTGCACCGCGCGCAGCAGGTCACGCGTCACGGCATCCCGGGCGCGGCACTCTACGGCCAATGCACCCTGGCCCGGTGCGGCCGGGCACTCCGACAGCGGCAGGACCATCCAGCGAACGTCGTCCAGTTGCCCTTCGACGGCCCGTCTCCCGGCCGGGTCAAGCCACAGACGCTCCAGGCCGGCGAGGGCGAGAACCACGCCGTCCAGCGCGTCGCTGCCGCCGCTGTGCAACCGGGCCACGCGTCGATCCACCGGGCCTCGCAGTGGCACGCACTGGATATCCGGTTCAGGACCGACTCGTGGTAGTGCCGCCTGCAGAAAACGCTGCACGTTGCGGGCGCGCCGGGTGGACGACGTGCCGATGCGCAGGCTTGCACCGCGCAGCAGCCGGTCGATAACCGAGCCGCGAAACAGCACGACGTCACGCGGGTTCACCCGCGACGGCATCGCCGCGGTCACGATACCGTCGGGCCGCGGACCGTCCAGGTCCTTGCGGGAATGCACCGTGATGTCCACGTCGCCGGCCAGCAACGCGACGTCAATTTCCGCGGAAAAAAAAGCGGCATCCTGCACCGTCGACAACGGGGTCGAACAATCGCGGTCACCCCGGGTGCTCAGCGTAACGAGTTTCACCTGCAAGCCCGGGTGAGCGGCCTGCAGATCTGTCGCTACCTGCCGGCTCTGGGCCACGGCCAGTGTCGAGCCGCGAGTGCCGATGCACAACGCCCGCGAGGCAGCTTTCATGCGCGGATTCGGCGTGGGACAGCAGACGCCTGCGAGTAGCGACGCACCGTGTGGTCTGTGCAGGCTGCCCGCGCGTGTTCTACCTGCAACGAACGCACATTCAAACGGGTTTGCCGCAGTTCGAACAAGTGGTCCAGGTAATATGTCTGCGCGGCGTTGGCCACGGAGAAAGCGCCGGGTCGCCGGTGCCCCAGGTGCGTCACCGTGACTGGCGCGGTCGTGTTCAGCCATCGGCTCCAGCGGGCGTCATTGTCACGATCGGCTGGCGTCGTCAGCACCACATGCTGGGCCCAGCGCGCCGCCGGCTCGCCGTCGGCAGGCCCGAATTGATGCAGCCACTCAGGTGCCAGCCCGGCCAAGGTGTGGCGATTCCAGAGTCCGGCGGAATGCTGGCGGAAAAACGGCCAGATGGAGCGGGCCAGTTCACCAGCCCCGACGATCAGGATCCGGTCTTTGCGTGCGGGGCGGATGAGCCGGCGCACCAGCGAGCCGTAAGACTCGCCGCCGATGCCCTGCAGGTGCCGCGCGCGTATGCGCCGGGCATCCAGGAGCAACGCGTCCACGGTGCCGGCCAGCGCCTGGCTCGCCGCGGGGTCCGTCGCGCGCCACCGCAACCAGGCCTGGCGGAACTGGCCGAGCACATTGGTCTCGCCCGGTATTGCGCTGTGCAGCCCGGAGATGAATTCGAGCAGGAAGCGATAGGCGGCCGCACCCGTGTAGCTCTCGGGCGTGCCGTCGGGCGCGCGCGCTGGCGGCGTGGTACTGATCCACACCCGCCGCAGGCAGGTTTCCACCGCCAGCCCGGCCGCGGCCGGCCACGGGTGTGCACCCGGCAGGTTGCCGTCATAGCGCCAGTGCGCGACGTAGAGGGCCGTCACGTCTAGTCGAGGCTCGCCAGCCATTCGTCGTCGGAACCTTCCGGCACCTCCTCGAACAGGTAGGTACTCAGATAGCGTTCGCCCGTGTCCGGCAGCATGCTCAGGATCGTTGCGCCGCGTTCTGCTCTGTCCGCCACCTGCATGGCGGCCGCCAGGGTGGCGCCGCCGGACAGGCCGGAAAAAATGCCTTCTTCGCGCGCCAGGCGCAGGGCCCACTGCTTGCTGTCTTCGTCGGTGACGGGCACCAGTTCGTCGTAGACGTCCGGGTTCAGCACCGCCGGCACGAAATTGGGTGTCCAGCCCTGGATCTTGTGGGGCTTCCATTCCTTGCCGGCCAGCATCGATGCTTCCGCCGGTTCAGTGGCGACGATGCGCACGCTCGGCCGCGCGCGCTTGATGACTTCGCCGGCGCCGGTCATCGTGCCGCCCGTGCCCCAGCCGGTGACCCAGTAGTCGAGATTCCGGTTGGCGAAATCGCGCAGGATTTCCGGCCCGGTGGTATTGCGGTGATAGGCGGGATTGGCGGGATTCTCGAACTGGCTGGCCAGGAACCAGCCGTGCTGCTCTGCCAGCTCCGCGGCGCGCAGCACCATGCCGGTGCCTTTCTCCGCGGCGGGCGTCAGGATGACCTTGGCGCCGAGGGCCCGCATGATCTTGCGTCGCTCGATGGAAAAGGTTTCTACCATGGTTGCCACGAACGGATACCCGCGGGCGGCACAAACCATTGCCAGGGCGATACCGGTGTTCCCGGACGTCGCTTCGATGACGGTTTGCCCGGTCTTCAGCGCACCGCTGCGCTCGGCGTCGTTGATGATGGCCAGCGCGAGCCGGTCCTTCACTGAGCCGAGGGGATTGAAAGCTTCCACTTTCACGAACATTTCTACACCGGCCGGCGCAATCCTGTTCAGCCGGACGACGGGGGTGTTGCCGATAGTGTCGAGGATGCTGTCGTAGATCATGATGGCGATGTCCGTGTTGTAGTCATTGTCAGAGCGCGGCCTGTGATGTTGGCGGTTCAGCTTCGAACCATTGCAGCTGCCCGGCCAGACCCGCAACGTCGCCGACCACCAGCAGGGCCGGGGTGCGGACGTCCTGCAGCCTGCCAGGCAAATTGGCCAGCGTGCCGCCGGTGACCCGCTGGTCACGGGTAGTGCCCTGTTCCACCAGCGCGGCGGGCGTCGCGGCGGCTTTACCGTGAGCCTGCAAGTCTTCGCACAGGGCGGCCACGCGCCGTCCGCCCATGTAGATCACCAGCGTATGGCCGCTTTGCACCAGCGGCGTCCAGTTAGTCTCCTTCGCACCCGGCGCGCGATGCCCGGTCACGAAGCTTACGCCTTCTGCCATGCCGCGGTGAGTCAGCGGAATGCCCGCGTAGGCCGAGCAGCCGGATGCGGCGGTGACGCCGGGCACGGCCTGGAACGGCACTCCGGCTTCGGCCAGCGCCTGCATTTCTTCACCGCCGCGGCCGAACACGAAGGGATCGCCACCTTTCAGCCGGCAGACCCGTTCGCCGCGCCGCACGCGCCGCACCAGTTCCCGGTTGATGTCCCCCTGATCCGTCGACGGTCCGCCGCCCTGCTTGCCGACGCAGATCAGCTCCGCATCGCGCCTGGCCAGGTCGAGAATCTCGGCCGCTACCAGCCGGTCATACAGGACCGAATCCGCACGCTGCAGCAGGAACTGCGCGCGGCGTGTCAGCAGGCCCGGATCACCCGGCCCCGCGCCGACGAGCCAGGCTTCGCCGACGGGTTTTTGCGGGGCGCCGCTGAGCCGCTGTTGCAGCAGCTGGTCTGCAGCGGCTTCCCGACCGGCGAGCACCTGTTTGGCCGGCGCACCGTCGAGGGCGTCCTGCCAGAAACGCAGGCGTTCCCGGCCGGCCGGCACGCGGCTCGCAACACGCTGGCGCCAGCGGCCCACCCATCTGGCGAGGTCGGCGACGCGTTCCGGCAACCAGGTCTCGATTTGCTGGCGCAGCATGCGGGCCACCATCGGCGCCTGGCCACCGCTGCTGATGGCCAGGATCAGGGGCGACCGGTCGACGACGGACGGCAGGATGAAACTGCAGGCATCACCGTCATCGACGACATTGCAAAAGCGTTGCGCGTCACGCGCCGCGGCGGCGACGGCGTGATTGACGTCGTGATCGCTGGTGGCCGCAATGATCAGCAGGTGTTCGGGCACGAGTTCGGGACGGAAGTCGCCCATGATGATGCGCAGATCGCCGCGATCTGCCTGCGCCTGGAGTTCCGGGCGGATCTCGCGAGCATTCACGGTGACCTGGGCGCCCGCCCGGCGCAGCTGGCGGACCTTGCGCAGGGCCACTTCGCCGCCGCCCACCACGAGGCAGGGCTGGTCCCGCACGGCTGCAAACATCGGAAAATAGTCCATCCGGACCGAGATCCTGGCTCAGGGGCACCTACCTTAACCGCGCCCGCAGGTGGCCAAAAGTCTGACTTTGCCTGCGGTTATCGCCGCAGGCTATATCTGGGGCGGCCGTTGACGTGCTATACAACCGATGGTTATATAGCCGCCCGGCTGCCTGCCGACGGCCGCGCGAAGGATCGCCGAAGTGACACTCCAGCAACTGCGCTATCTCCTGGGCATCGCCGATGCCGGGCTCAATATCACCGCCGCTGCCGAGCGCCTGTACACCAGCCAGCCCGGCATCAGCAAGCAGCTCAAGCTCCTCGAGCAGGAGCTGGGCGTACAGCTGTTCACGCGCAAGGGCAAGAGCCTGACGGCCATCACCCCCGCGGGGCGCGATGTCATCGCGCGGGCCCGGAAAATTACTCGCGAGGTGGACAACATCAAGAGCCTGGCGCGGAATATTTCGGGTGAGGAGGAAGGCACCTTGTCCATCGCCACGACGCACACCCAGGCCCGCTATGTGCTGCCGGAGATCGTCCGGACCTTTCGCGATCGTTACCCGAAAGTCAGCCTCGAACTCCACCAGGGCACGTCAGAACAGATCGCTGAGCTGGTGGCCGGCGGTCGCGTGGACTTTGCCATTGCCACGGGGTCGCGCAACCTGTTTCCCGGCCTCGTGCTGTTACCGGTGTATCACTGGGACCGCATCGTGCTGACGCCGCGAGATCATGCCCTGACCAAACTCTCGGACAAGCTGGACCTGCCCACGCTCGCGCAGTATCCGCTGATCACCTACGTCTTCAGTGCCACCGGTGAATCATCATTCAAGAACGCGTTCGCGGAGCAGGGCCTGGAACCGGATGTCGTGTTCACGGCGCGTGACGCCGACATCATCAAGACCTACGTGCGGATGGGCATGGGGGTTGGTGTGGTGGCGGCCATGTCTTACGAGTGCCAGGACGAGCGCGACCTCGAAGCACTGGATGCGGAGGGGCTGTTCCCGCGCGTGACAACCTGGCTGGGCTATCGTCGCGATGCGGTGCTGCGCGACTACATGGTGGATTTCATGAGTCTGTTCGCGCCGCACCTGACCCCGGAGCTGATTCGTGACGTGCGCGAGACAGATACCCAGGCACAGGTGGATGCGCTGCTGGCCGATGTGGCCTTGCCGACTCGCGGCGGTTGCGGCAATGAAGTGGCCGAAGCGGCGTGAGTGCCTGCGCCTGGTCTGGCGGGATACACCGGCCAGCCTGAGTTCCGGCGCGGCCTAGAGGGACGCGAGGTCGATATCGTGCAGGCCGCACTCTCGCTTCAAACCGAAAAAGCGCGTTTCTTTTGCAGTGTCGACCTCGTGTAGCGATCGCGTGGTGTGCACGTCGCCGATGGATACGTAGCCCTGCTCCCAGAGCGGGTGATAGGGGAGGTCGTGGCGCTTCAGATACAGAAAGACATCGCGGTCATTCCAGTCGGCAATGGCATGGACCTTCCAGCGGTCGCCTGACCACGACAGGAACGGCGTGTCCGCGCGGCTCTCGCTCTGGTCGCGACGCAGCCCGGCGAACCAGGTGGCGGCCTGGAGTTCACGCAGCGCGCGTTCCATGGGTTCGACCTTGTTGTCACGATTGTAGGCGTCAATGCCGGCGACCCCCTGTTCCCAGCGTTGGCCGTGCAGGGCTTCCTGCCAGGCCGGGCTCAACGGATTGCGATAGACCTGCAGGTTCAGATTGAGGCGCTCCTTGAGGGTTGCCACGAAGCGGTAGGTCTCAGGGAACAGGTAGCCGGTATCGATGAACATCACCGGAATGTCGGGCCGCTGGCTCGTGACCAGGTGCAGAGACACCGCCGCCTGGGCGCCGAAGCTCGACGACATCACGTGGGTGCCCGGCAGGTTGTCCAGCGCCCAGGCCACGCGTTCCTCGGCACTGAGGCCCGAGAAACGGCGGTTGCAGTGCGCCAGCGCCAGCTCCCGGGATTCGTCTTCGCCCAGCGCGCCGCATTCGCCCCGGCTGTCCGGGTAGCTCAGCTTTTCGGCAGTGTTGGCGGCGTAACGGCTCATGAATCCTGGTATTGGCGGGCCCGAGGGCGGGAAGCCAAGGTATAGCCCGGGCTCGACGGCGTGAACGTCGGAGTTGTTATCCCGGTATAACTAGCGATTATTTTCAGGCAGGAGGGCAAGCCATGACTGAGCGTTTAACCCGGCGGGCGTTGCTGGGCGGGGCACTGGTGGGTCTGACCGCGATGCGCACGTGGGCGCGGGACGCCGCCCGCCCGCCCGGCATGCGACGCCTGATTGCGAACGAGAATCCCTACGGTCCGTCGCCCGCGGCCCGGGCCGCTGCAGTGCAGGCCGTGCAGAACGGGTGGCGGTACGCGGTGCGGGAAGTGACCAGCCTGAAGGCGGATATCGCCGCCCTGGAGGGGGTAGACCCCGACCAGGTGATGGTCTGCGCCGGCTCCACCGAGGCCCTGCGGGTGGCCGCCCTGGCCGTGGCAGGGCGGGGCGGGCGCGTGGTGGCGGCGAGCCCGACTTTTTTCTTTCTGCCCGACTACGCCCGCAAGCTCGGCTGTGACGTGGTGGAAGTGCCGCTGGACGACACGATGACCCACGACCTCGACGCGATGGCGGCGGCAGTCAACCCGGCAACGCGGCTGGTGTATGTCTGCAACCCGAACAATCCCACCGGGACGCAGCTCGACACTGACCGGCTCAACGCCTTCATCGCGGCGGTGGGTCCGCGCACGCCGGTGCTGGTGGACGAAGCCTACCTGGATCTCAATCCCGACTGGCGCGCGCTGACTGCGGTGGCGCGAGTGCGCGCCGGGGACGCCGTGATCGTCACGCGCACTTTTTCGAAATTGCACGGCATGGCCGGTCTGCGCGTCGGCTATGCGGTGGGGCCCACCGAACTCATTCAGCGCCTGGAAGCGCTGCGGGTCTCGCAGATGAGTTACCCGGGCGTGCTCGCCGCCGCGGCCAGCCTGCAGGACGAAGAGTTCCTGGCCTTCAGCCGGGCGCAGATTCGTGAGGGCCGGGAGATCACGACTGCAGCCTTCGACGAACTCGGCCTCAGCTACGTGCCGAGCCATGGCAACTTCGTGTTCTTCGACACCGGTGGCTCGCCGCGGGCCTTTGCCGCGGGCATGCGCGAGCGGGGCATCCTGACGGGCATACCGTCGGCGGCCTATCCCAGCTGGAGCCGGGTCAGCATGGGCCGGGTGGAAGACATGCAGGCCTTTGCGAGCGCCGCCGGCGACTATTTTCGTCCCGCCGGATGAGTCAACACGCGCCGGTCAGCACGCCGGGGCGGGGCATCACTCTGATGTGTGCCGGCGTGCTGTCCATGCTGGGCCTGGACATCACGGCGAAGTGGCTGCTGGCGACCTACGCGTTGCCCCAACTGGTGCTGCTGCGCTGCAGTTTCTCGCTGTTGCTGATCCTGGTGTATGCCTGCTACCAACTGGGTCCGCGCACGCTTCGGACCCGGCGGCCACAGTGGCACGCGCTGCGTTCGGTGCTGATGGCCGGATCCATGTTCGCGTTTTTTTACGCGCTGCCGCGCATGCCGCTGGCCGACGTGCTGATCCTGGCCTTTGCCGCGCCCCTGATCGTCACGGCCCTGTCGTGGCCGTTGCTCGGTGAGCCGGTGGGGCCCTGGCGCTGGGGCGCGGTGCTGACGGGGTTCGCCGGCGTGCTGATCGTGCTCCAGCCCGGCGCCGGACTGATCGCCCCGGCCGCGCTGGTGGCGCTGTGCGGTTCGTTTCTCTACGCGTTGTTGTCCCTGAGCGCCCGCCGGCTGAGTGTCACGGAGTCCACAGCGGCATTGAGCCTGTACCTGTTTCCGGTGCCGATGCTGATCAGCGTGCCTTTTGTGCTGGGCGACTGGCTGCCGCCGTCGCCGGTCGACTGGCTGCTCTTTGCCGCCTGCGGCCTGTTTGGCGGGCTGGCCTTTGTACTGATTACCGGCGCCTTTCGTCATGCGCCCGCCGCGCTGCTGGTGCCCTTCGAGTACACCGGCCTGGTATGGGCCGCAGGGGCCGGGTTCCTGATCTGGGGTGAGGTGCCCACCGTGGCCACCTGGGTGGGCGGGGCGATTATCATGGCCAGCGGTCTGTTCATTCTGTACCGCGAAACCCGCACGCACCGTGCCCAGCCGCAGGCCGACTTTCCGCTGCAGGAGTCCGTGGTTCCCAGGGTCGGTGCGCCGGATCCGGGCAGGCGGCAGGACGGCGGCATGGGTTAGAATCCCCGCTTCTGGTACGCGAGCAAAACGACGCCGAATGGCGAAGACCCTCACACTGATTTACCACGCCGCGAAGGTGCGGCTGGGTTTCCTGATCATGGCCTGCGCGCTGGCCGGCATTGCCGTCAGTCCGGGCGACGGACTGTCGCCCTGGCGCGTGCTGGTGCTGGGCCTGGCCGTGCTGGTGGCTTCTTCCGCCGCCGGGGCCTTCAACCAACTGTACGAGCGCGACCTGGATGCCAGGATGAAGCGCACGCGCGGCCGCGCCTTCGTCACCGGTCGGTTGCGCGCCAACTGGTACTGGGTTGCCGGTCTCACGCTGATCACTTTGCTGGCGCTGCTGGCCGCCGCCATGGCCACGAACGTGCTCGCTGCCTTCTATATATTCCTCGGCGCGTTCACCTACGGAATCATCTACACGGTGTGGCTTAAGCGGCGCACCTGGCTGAACATCGTAATCGGCGGCCTGGCCGGCAGCTTTGCGGTGATGGCGGGTGCGGCAGCCGTGGGGGCCACCTTTGCGCCAGCGCCTGTGCTGATGGCCGTGGTGCTGTTCCTTTGGACGCCGCCACATTTCTGGGCGCTGGCTTACGCCTGCAAGGCCGACTACGCAGCCGCCGGCGTGCCGATGCTGCCGGTGGTAGCACCGGAACCCGTGGCCATGTGGTCGATCTTCGGGCACACGCTGGTACTGGTAGTGCTCTCCCTGGCTCTCGGCCTTTACGGGATGGGTTGGATCTACCTGTTGGCGGCGCTGGCCGGTGGCCTGTACTTCCTGCGCGAGAGCCTGCGCCTGGCCCTGCAGCCTTCCACGGGCCAGGCGTGGCGGACCTTCGCGGCCTCAATCGTGCAGCTGGGGCTGCTGCTGACCGGGGCAATTATCGACAATCTCGCCCTCAGCTGACCCGGCGGCAGGCCTGGCCCGGACCCCGCGTCAATTCAGCGTGCAGACCAGCAGCTTGCGGGCGGTGATGGAGCCGATCAGCAGCAGGTTGTCGTACCTGACGCCGACGCTGCTTGCGGAGATCTCGCGCCCGTTATTCAGATAAATATCGGCCTGCGCCCGCACGTCGTCCAGTTCCACGCGGCGCACCTGCGACGGGGCCGGCTTGCCCTGCGCAAAATGCTGAATGAGTTTCATCGTATTTGCGTGGGCACCGATCCACAGGCTGCCGTCTTCGGCCACGTCGAGATTGTCCGGTGACGTGTCGACCGCAATGCGATCCACTTCTACCAGGCTGCCATCGTCAGGGTCCCGTTCCAGCACCCGGACTCGCTGCGCCGCGGTTTCGGCAACATAAATGGTGCTGCCATCGGCCGATGCAGTGATGCCGCCACCGGCCGCAATGTCGCTGACGACCACACTGATATCGTCGTTATTCACGTACGTGAGGGGCGAGCCACCGATACCAATCTGCTGCAGGATGTTGCCGATCGTACTGGTCGCCTTGTCGTTCGCGACGTAAATTTGTCGCGGCCCAACGGCGACGATGTCATTCGGCGATACCAGCATCGGGTCGCTGATCGTTTCCACGTGCCGGAACAGGCCAGGCGATCTTTCTTCGAATATCTCCAGCATTTCCGGTTCGCTGCCGCGGTTTACCGGATGATTCAGGGCGAACAGCGTGCGGCGTCCCCGCTCGTCAACGTACAGACTGAGCCCGTGGGGCCGGAAGTGGTCCGGCTGGCTCAGCAACGCACGTTCGGCGCGCAACGGTTTCAGGTTGAGGTTGACTCGCATCACCGTGCCCTGCACATCCGTGCCGCCGTCCACCAGCGCCTGCCGGTCCAGCACGGACAGGTAGGCCAGCCCGCGGGCCCGGTCCAGCTGGATGTCCTCTGCGCTGCCATCCAGCGGCAGCGGCTCGCAGGTGCCGGCGAAACTGGATTCCACGTCCCGGAAGAAGTGTCCGCGCCAGGCCACGATCACGATGAATACCATGCCCACCAGCAGCGTGAGGCCGATCAGCTGCAGAAAGAGGCGAGTAAGCTTGCGCATGCGCGGGTTTCCAGACGGCCAGGGCGCCTATTCTAGACGCTATCCGGGCCTCCCGCAGCGCCGCGAATCCCCTTGCCCGCGCTGGTCGAAACCTTAAGTGCCAGATCACTGTATGGTCGGGCGGCATGGCGCGTTTGTGCCGCACCGACGAGAACATAACCATTTCGCTGCCAGGCGGCTTGGGCAGGGGGATTTAGTGGCAACTTCGGAATCCGGTACGGTGGCTGACAAGGGCGTTTCGCCAGGCGGCGACAAGGGGCTGCGCTTGGGGCCGCTGACGATGAACCCGGGCGTTCGCCCGAAACACCTGTTTGCGCTCTATTTCGCCTCCTTCTTTGGCATTGCGTCCATGAGCTTCATCAACACGAGCCAGCCCTACGTGTTGACGGAGATCATGAATATCCCTCTCGCGGAACAGGGTGTGTTGTCCGGACAGCTGACCGTTGCCCAGGAAATCATGCTGCTGATCCTCCTCGGGCCGGTGGGTGCGCTGTCGGATAAATTTGGCCGCAAACCGATCTACGTGTCGGCATTCCTGCTCCTGGGCCTTGCCTACTTCCTGTATCCGCTGGCCGGCACGCTGCTGATGCTGTTCATGTTCAGGCTGATCTTTGCCGCCGGCGTGTCGGCGAATTCCGTGATGCTGCCGGCAGTGGCCAACGACTACACGCAGGAACACTGCCGGGCGAAAATGATTGCGTCCTGCTTCATCTTCAACGGCCTGGGCCTGGTCGTTTTGATTTCACTTTTGCGGGGCTTGCCCGTGCGTTTCGCCGAAGGCGGCCTGGACCCGGTGACGGCAGGCCAATACTGGCTTTGGACCATGACCGTGCTGTGCCTGGTGGTCGCCACAGTTCTGGCCCTGTTCCTTAAGCCAGGCGCGCCGCAGCAGCTGACGGAACGCGAGCCTCTCCTGGCCACATTTCGCGTCGGCCTGAAGGCTGCGCGCAGCGGCCGGATCCTGCTGTCCTACGCGGCCGCCAGTGTCTCGCGCGGCGACCTGTCGGTGATGAGCACCTTCTTCGCCTTGTGGCTGACACAGGTCGGCATCGAACAGGGCCTCAGTACCGCCGAGGCCAGCAAGACCGCGCTGACTTTCTATGTGGTTGTGCAGGGTTTCGCGCTGCCCTGGGCGCCCATCGCCGGCTTCATCCTGGACCGGATCGATCGCGTGGTCGGGCTGGCCATGGCCATGGCCATCGGCTTCATCGGCTACGGGTCGCTGTACCTGATTGAAAACCCCATTGGCAACTGGATGTACCTGTGTGCATTGCTGATCGGCATGGCGGAGATGACTGCAAACCTGTCCGCAACGTCGCTGATCGGCAAAGAAGCGCCGGAGCGCGGGCGGGGTGCGGTGCTCGGCATGTGGACCTGGTTTGGTGCGCTGGGCATTCTCACCACAGCGGTGGTGGGCGGTTACCTGTTCGACAATGTCAGCCGGATCGGGCCGTTCATGTTCGTCGCGCTGGCCAATCTGGTCCTGTTCGTATTCGCGATCTTCCTGCTGGTCAGGGCCAAAAATTCCGCGGCGCAGCCCAAGTCCGATATCGCCTGATCCGGACCAGCTTGCACCCTTTTGGCCGAAGCGCGAAGCTTGGGCCGAGTCATCACCGTCTGGAGATAACAAGAATGCAGCAGGAACGCCGGGATTTTCTGACAGGTTTCGCGGGGGTTGGCGCGGCCGGGGCGATGGGCCTCGCGCTGAGCGCGATGGGCAAACAGGCGCACGCGAAGACCGACAGCGTGTCGAAGTTCGGCTATGGGCCGGCCGTGAAGGGCCCCTATTTAGATCTGACGACGGGCCGCGGCAATCAGCTGGCCTACGCCCGCCTCCAGAGCGACATTGATTTCGGCAAGCAGAAATACTTCTGGTTCCGGGGCTACGTGGCCGGCAACCGGCCGATGAAGAAGATCGACGACCTCATCGGCGCCCAGGGTTTCGGTGTGATTCGGCTGAACGAGCGCGACGACGGCGTGCTCGAGCGCATGTGCCGCGAGATCATCCTGTACACGGATCTCCGCAGCGACGAAGTGCTGGAAGAGTGGGACAACCCTTACACGAACGAGACGGTCAAAGTCGTCCAGGTGGCCAATGACCCGTACAACTATACGATTGACCGGTATTTCCCGCCGCCACCGGAATTCGGTGGCCTGAACAAGGAAAAGGCCCCGCCGAAAATCCCCTTCGTGCTGCCCTGGCGCCAGGACAACGACTGGCTGGAAATGGAGCTGCACATCCACCTGGCCTACCCAAGCGCGCTGCAGCCGGATAAGTGGCCCCGCGAGTCATCGGGGCCCATCGTGCAGGTGTCCGAGATGTTTGCGCATCACGTGAAGGCGGACGATATGCAGAACCCGGATATCACCAGCCTGGACTATCGCGGCACGTGGAACCGGATTACGCCGTGGTTGCCCTGGATGCTGATGGGGCAGCAGCCCGGGCACTGCATGTACCAGTGTTTCATGGGCACCTGTAATCACCCGAGCGAAGTGCTGTCGCGGTCCGCGGTGGACTATGCGGAGAAGAATTACGCGAAGTATTTTGAGGCGCCTACGGATATGTCGGGTGAGAGTTTGTCTAGTCTCGAGCGTTATGCGATGGAGCAGAAGCCGGCGCCAGTCAAATAATCGGCTTATCCCTCTCAGGCTGCGGCCGGACTGCCGCGGAGGAAGACCCTGGCCGGCCCGGCGGGCGGGTCAGTCTTCCGGGCTTAACCTCGCCCGGACATCCCTGTCCGGGCTCGGATCGGCCGTTCGTCGCTCTCGCCATCCATGGCTCCGCTCCTCACGGACGACGCCCGGAAGACAAACCCGTTGCCCACGCCAGCCGTTCGAGGGTCGCGGGGGATTGCTCTCCGGCTCGCCCTGTCCGCGTGCCAACAGGTGAACGCCTGCCGGGGGAACCTTTGGCCGCCATCGTGACTGGCCCAGAATGGCCATCGTTCGCAGCCAGTGGAAGAGAGCAGTGACGCCCGAGTTCGGTGATTGCCCGATGCTGATCGGTGGTGACATGGTCGCCGCGGAGAGTGGCGAGTGGATGGAGTCCGTGAATCCGGCCACCGAGGTGGTGCATGGGCGCGTGCCGGCCGCGTCGCCGGCCGACGTGGACCGCGCAGTGCAGGCCGCGGCGGCGGCCCAGCCGGGCTGGGCGGCGACTTCCGTGTTTGAGCGGGCCGGGCTGCTGCGGGAGTTGACGGCGGCGATCCGGGCGCGGGCCGACGACGTGCTGCCGCTGGAGTCCGCGGATACCGGCAACACGATTGCGAGCCTGGGTAACGACATCGTGCTCGCCGCCGCGTACATCGAAATGATGGCCGGTCTCGGCATCGAGTTGAAAGGCGAAACGGTGCCCGCCACGCCCGGCAATATTCACTTCACCCTGCGCCAGCCTTACGGGGTGGTGGGCCGCATCGTGCCGTTCAATCACCCGTTCCTGTTCGCGGCGGCCCATCTTGCCGCCCCGCTGATGGCGGGTAACGCGGTGGTGCTGAAGTCGCCTGACCAGAGCCCGCTGTCTGCGAGCCTGATGGGGGAGATCTGTCGCGAGGTGCTGCCACCCGGGCTGGTGAACATCGTGTCCGGCCAGGGCATCGTGACCGGGGATGCCATTGTCCGGCATCCCCGCGTGCGGCGAATTGGTTTCACCGGTTCCGTGCCCACGGGGATGGCCATTCAGCGCGCAGCGGCAGAAACCTGCATCAAGCACCTGAGCCTGGAGCTGGGCGGCAAGAACCCGCTGATTGCCTTTCCGGACGCTGATCCTGACACCGTGGCCCGGGCCGCGGTGGCCGGTATGAACTTCGCATGGTCCGGGCAGTCTTGCGGGTCAACCAGCCGCCTGATGCTACACGAGTCGCTGCACGATGAGGTCGTGGAACGGGTCGTGGAACAGGTGCGCAATATTCGCCTCGGCGACCCCCGCGAAACGTCTTCACAAATGGGGCCGGTGAACAACGCCGGGCAATATCGGCACGTCATGAACATGATCGACGTGGCACGCGAAGACGGCGGGCAAATTCTTTGCGGCGGCAAGCGGCCGGAGGGCGACGGGTTTGCACAGGGCTACTGGGTGGAACCCACCGTTATCGGTGACGTCACGATGGATATGCGTATAGCCCAACAGGAAGTTTTCGGCCCGTTGCTGTCGGTGCTCAAATGGCGCGATCGCGACGAGGCCCTGGCGATGGCGAACGCAACGGAGTTCGGGCTCACAGCCGGCGTCTGGACCAACGATTTGCGCACGGCCATCGGCATGGCGCAGGATCTCGAGTGCGGCCTGGTATGGATAAACGGCGGCGGTCGCCATTTCCTTGGTACCGGTTTTACCGGCTGGAAGAACAGCGGCCTTGGGCGGGAAGAATGCCTGGAAGAACTGCTGAGCTATACGCAGAGCAAGGCCGTGCATGTGATGATGTAACCCCCCTGGTGCAAGGGCACCAGGTTTGTGGTTACATTTTTTCGGTGGGAGAACAAGCTTGACCAATCCAACTGCGCCGACTGGCGCCACAGCCGGCGGCCGCAGAGTTCTGTTTCTCTGGCTGCAGCCCGGGATCACGGGGTTGAACCTCTCGGTCTTCCTGTATTCCGCGTTCGCGACCATCGGGCTGCTGACGTTCATCTCTCCTGGCACTGCGCTGGTGCTGAATGTGAACTTCGGCGTCCCCATTGACGAGCAGGGGACGATAACCGGCGACCTGGTCATCGTCACCGAGGTCGTGCAGCTGTTGATCTTTGGCGTTGTCGGCGTGCTGGCGGATCGGATTGGCCGTCGCGAACTGTTCGCACTCGGCATGTTCACAATGGGCCTGGGCTATTTGCTCTACCCTTTCGCCGATTCTGTATCGGAGCTGATCGTTTATCGGGCGATATACGCATTGGGGCTGGGCGCATCGACCGGCATGCTGGGCACGATCCTGGCCGACTACCCGCAAGATCGTTCGCGCGGCAAACTCGTTGCGGTCGCGGGCGTCTTCAACGGTCTCGGGGTCATCTGTGTCACCGTCATCTTCGGTCGCCTGGCACCGCCCGCCCTGATCGATGCTGGTTACGACGCGATCACGACAACGAAGATCGTGCATGGCGTCGTGTTCGCCGCCTGCACGATCTCGTCCGTGCTCTATTTGCTCGGTCTGAAGAAGGGCACGCCGGCTAGTTCCGAGGAGCAGCTGCCGTTCCGGGAACTGGTCGTCTCAGGCTTTACCGAGGCGCGCCGCAATCCGCGTATTGCCCTGTCCTACGCGGCGGCGTTCGTGGCCCGCAGCGACCTGGTCGTCCTGGGTACCTTTACCGTGCTGTGGGGTACGGTCGCCGGGATTTCGCAGGGCATGGATCCGGCAATCGCGGCTGCGCGCGGTTCCGGACTCTTCGGCATTGCATCCGGTGCGGCACTGCTCTGGTTGATGGTGCTCGGCGCGGTGATGGACCGCTTCAATCGCGTAACGGGTGCCGCCTTCTGTATGGGCCTTGCGGCGATCGGCTACAGCGCGATGTGGCTGGTGGACGATCCATTGTCTCCAGACTCGATTCCGTTGTTTATTGTGCTCGGCGTCGGTCAGATTAGCGCTTTTTTCGGCGCTACGACCCTGATTAGCCAGGAGGCCCCGAAACTCAGCCGCGGCGCTGTTGTCGGCGCGTTCAACATGTGCGGTGCAATCGGCATTTTCTTTGCGTCGGGCCTGGGCGGCCGGCTGTTCGACGCGGTCGCGCCTGCTGCGCCCTTTGGTCTGATCGGCTTCCTGAATGGCCTGGTGATGCTGCTGGCAATTGTTGTGCGCATCAAATCGCCTGGCCGCCCGCCGGTCCGGTCACAAGCCGCGCAAGATAGCGTTTCCGGCTAGTCCCGTCGGCCTCCGCCGTATCGATCGTGGTGCTAGGCCGCGACGTCGAATCCGGCGTCTTCGATGGCCTCTACCAGCCCTGCCTGCTGAATCACGGCCGGGTCGAACTCGATTGTCACTCGTTTCGCGTCCAGGTCTGCGGTGGCGCTCGCCACACCGTCGCGCGCGCTTAGCGCATTCTGGATGCTGTTCACGCAGCCGCCGCAGGTCATGCCTTCTACATTCAGTTCCACGCGTTCCATTCCTTTTGCCTCCGGTTGCGGGTTGTTCAGTCTTTTAGCTGCGGTGTCCAGCGGCGCAGCAGCAGTGAGTTCGAGACCACGCTCACACTGCTCATGGCCATGGCCGCCCCGGCAATGGCCGGGCTCAGCATGCCGGCCGCGGCCAGCGGAATGCCGATCACGTTGTAGATGAAAGCCCAGAACAGGTTCTGCTTGATCTTGCGGAAGGTGGCGCGGCTGGCGGAGATTGCGCCGCCGACCAGCCGCGGGTCCGGCCGCATCAGCGTGATTCCTGCGGTCTCCATCGCAATGTCGGTACCGGTGCCCATGGCAATGCCCACGTCGGCGGCCGCCAGGGCCGGGGCATCGTTGATGCCGTCACCAATCATCCCCACCGCGTAGCCTTCTGCTGCCAGGGATTCCACCACCTGGGCCTTCGCGTCGGGCCGCACGCCGCCGCGCGCATCGTCGAGGCCGGCTTCCTTGCCCACGGCTTCGGCTACCAGCTTTGCATCGCCTGACAACATGAGCGTGCGAATGCCCATCGTGCGGAGCGCTTCGATGGCCGGCCGCGCCTGGGCCTTGAGCGGGTCGGCAATGGCGGCAATGCCGAGCAGGCCATCTTCGTCGGCTATCCAGATCACGGTCTTCGCCTCGGCTTCCCAGCTGCGCGCCCGCGCCAGTTCTGCAGCGGGATCCAGTTGGTGCTCCTCCAGCAGCCGCTCGTTACCGATCAGGATGCGGCGACCTTCCACGCTGCCGGTGATGCCCCGACCGGTATGGCTCTGAAAGTCCGTGACCGGGCTCAGCGCGATGCCGTGCCCGGATGCCAGCTCCAGCAGCGCGCTGGCCAGCGGGTGCTCGCTGCCCTTCTGGGCGGACGCCGCCACGCGAATCAGTTCCGCTTCTTCGCCCCGCAGCGTGTGTAGCGCGACGACTTTTGGCCGGCCTTCCGTCAGCGTGCCGGTCTTGTCGAAGATCACCGCGTCGATTCGATGGGCGCTTTCCAGGGATTCTACGTCCTTAATCAGGATGCCGGCCCGCGCCGCCGCGCCGGTGCCGGTCATGATCGCGGTGGGTGTCGCCAGGCCCAGCGCACACGGGCAGGCAATGACCAGTACCGACACCGCCGCGATCAGGGATTTCTCGAAGCTGCCGTCCATGAAAAACCAGGCGGCAAAAGTCAGGGCCGCGATCACGATGACCGTGGGTACAAAGATGCTGCTGATCTTGTCCACCAAGCGCTGCACCGGCGCCTTGCCCGCCTGGGCGCTTTCTACCAACCGGATGATCCGCGCCAAAGTAGAGTCTTCGCCCACGGTTGTGGCCTCGATCTCCAGCAGCCCGGTGCCGTTGATTGCACCACCCGTCACAGTATCGCCCGCGGCCTTTACGACCGGCAGGCTTTCCCCCGTGATCAGCGATTCGTCGATCTCACTTTGCCCGGCGACGACTTCGCCATCTACCGCAATGCGTTCACCGGGCCGAATGACCACACGGGCCCCAGAGCGCACCTCGGCAATGGGTAGTTCAATTTCGCTGCCGTCGGCCTGGCGTACGCGCGCGACCTCCGGGCGCAGGTCCATCAGCTGCCGGATGGCCGCGGTGGTGCCGCGCTTGGCGCGGGCTTCCATATACTTGCCGAGCAGCACCAGCGTGATGATGACCGCGGAGGCTTCGAAGTAGAGCTGGCCTTCGGCCGCTACGCCGAGTGTGCCGATCAGGTACCAGCTGTAGAAATAGGCAGCGCTGGTGCCCATCACAACGAGTACGTCCATATTGCCGGCACCGGCGCGCAGCGCATTCCACGCCGCGCGATAAAAGCGTGCGCCGATCACGAACTGCACCGGCGTGGCCAGCAGCACTTCGAAGAACGGCATCAGGTGAAAATCGGAGCCGAGATTCTTGGCGACCATTTGCCCGACCAGGGGCGTGGTCAGCAGGGCAGATAAGACCAGCCAGCGCCGTTCCTTGACGAGGCGAGCCTCGGCCTCCGCGTCCTGCTTCTCGTGGGCGGTGGCCTGATCTTGCGCAGCCGCAGCCACGCCGAGTTCATAGCCGGCCTTCTCCACGGCGGTGGCCAGGCTGTCCAGGCTGACGCCCCCGGCGACGGTGGTGATGTCCGCGCGCTCCAGCGCGAGGTTCACGTTGGCCTCGATAACGCCCGGCACTTTGCGCAGCGCTTTCTCCACTCGCGTTGCACAGGCGCTGCAAGTCATGCCGGTGACCGGCAGCGAGTAATCGTCGCGGCCGACGCTGAAGCCCGCTTTGCCGATCACGTCGGCGATGGCCGTCAGGCTGATCTGTGCCGGTTCAAATTCCACGGCCGCGCGTTCCAGGGCGAAATTCACATTGGCGCCGGCCACGCCGGCCGCTCGGCCCAGGGCTTTTTCCAGCCGGGTGGCGCAGGCACCGCAGGTCATGCCTTCAACGGCCAGCTCGGCTTGCTGGAGGTCGGCGGTGGCAGCGGTGCCGGGTTGCAGTTTGGCGCTCATGGAATTGCCGGTGGGTAAACGATTCAGTCTAGCCGTTGCCTACTCGGTGTCGCAATGCAGCGTAAGGCTGGCGGCAACTGAATAAGGAAATGGGGGCGGGAAGGCCGCCAAACAAGCCAACTCAGCGCGACGGCAGGGCGATACGGCGGCGGCGCGAATGGAACATGTGGAGGTACTCGCCGAACAGCGTGCGGCCCAGGCGCATCGATGCATCGATGTGGCCCGGCGTCTGCGCGAGGATCCGTGCTGTAAGTTCATCACCGTCGCCCATGCTGTCCAGCTCGCGCATGTTGACCGGCGCGTGCAGCCAGCGTTCGATCATCGGCTGGTCCACTTCCAGGTGAAATTGCAGGCCGTACACGTTGTCGCCGTAACGGAAGGCCTGGTTCGGGCAGTCCGGCGACTCGGCCAGGCGAACCGCGTGTTCCGGGATGTCGAAGGTGTCGCTATGCCACTGAAAAATCTGCTGTGCACTTTTCAGGTGACGAAACAATGGATCCCCTTTGCCCTCTGCACTGGGTTTGAGTTCGTACCAGCCGATTTCCTTGACCGGATTGCGCTTGACCCGGGCGCCCAATGCCCGCGCCAGGACCTGGGAACCCAGGCAGATGCCCAATACGGGTTTGCCGGCGCCGATGGCCGCCTGGGCGAGCTCGACTTCGGTGGCGAGATGGGGATAGCGGTCAACCTGGTCGCAATTCATTGGCCCGCCGAGAATCACGAGTCCGTCATAGCGGTTCATGTCCGGCCGCGCGTCGGGCTGGCGGCCGAAATTCACGTAACGGATCCGGAAGCCTGCGTCCCGCAACAGCGGGTCGAGGATGCCGAGAATCTCGTGGGCGACATGCTGGCAGACCAGCAAACGGCGCATGATGTGCTCCAGTACCTAAAGGCCAACGATCTCCGACGAGTACGGCGCCTGTCAATGCAGACCATTGGGTTTCCGCCATTGCGAAAGTTTCCCGTAACGCGGCTGACTCCCTATAATTTGCTGGCTCCAGCCGGGGCAAGGGGGGTGCCATGGAACTAACGCTAGCTTTCGACGTCGTCAACTGGTACGCGGTGCTGACCGCGACCGTGATCGTCTTCATCCTCGGCGGGGTGTGGTACGCGCCACATTTTTTCGGCCGTCTCGGAATCATCGCCGAGAACGCCGAGATGCTTGGTGGGCCGGTGCGCAGGCTGGACCTCATTTTCGTGGTCGCGTTCATCATGATCTGGACGCAGGCTTCGCTGCTCGCTGCGATCGTCGGGCCGAACTCGGATATCTGGCTCGGTATCAACGTGGGGCTGAACGTGGGTCTGTTCTTCGTCTGCACGGCCATCGCGTTTCACTATGTGTTCGAGAAGCGGCCGTTCTGGCACCTGCTAGTCAACGGCGGATTTCAGCTGGTGAGTTTTACGATCATGGGCGCGATTGTCGGTGGCTGGCACTGACGAAGCCGTCAGTCCGGGTCGAGATTGAAGCGGTCCGCGTCCAGGTGCGCCGGGAATTTTTTCCGGTAGCGCGTCAGTGCGGTGCCGTCCAGTTCCACAGTGACTGTGGTGGGCTGGTCGTCGCATGCCGTCACCGCGTGGCCAAGATAGTCCCAGGCGCCGCTTTCGCCGGCATAGGCGATGCCATTGCCGTCTGTGCCGACCCGGTTTACCCCGGCGCAGTAGCACAAGTTTTCCACCGCGCGCGCCGGCAGCAGCGTCTGCCACGCGGAGCGGCGGGCGGCCGGCCAGTTCGCGACGTATAACAAGAGATCGAATTCATCGACGCCCCGGCTCCACACGGGGAAACGCAGGTCGTAACAAACCAGCGGGCAGACCCGCCAGTCGCGGAGCCGGAACACCCGTCGCTCATGCCCCTGCGCATAGTGGTCCTGTTCGCTGGCCATCCGGAACAGGTGGCGCTTGTCGTAGTGTTCGGCTTGGCCGTCCGGCGGCATCCAGATCAGGCGATTGAAGAATCCCGTCGCATCCCGAATCACGAGGCTGCCCGTCACGGTGACCTTCAGATCGTGGGCGATTTCTGCCATCCACTGCACCGTGTCGCCGTTCAGGTCTTCGGCCACCTGTTCCGCTTCCATCGTGAAGCCGGTGGTGAACATCTCGGGCAGCACGATGAGATCCGTGGTCGCAGCACAGTCGGCCGCGAGTTTCGCAAATATTCGGCGGTTCGCCGGCGGGTCGTGCCAGTGGAGATCGGCCTGCATCAGCGTGATATTCAGATTCTGCACAGGATCTCCGCGGCGCGTTCCAGAGTGTCTTCAGCCTTGGCAAAACAAAAGCGCAGCAGGCGTTGTTCCGCCGGCGGTTGGGCACAGAATACCGAAACCGGGATGCACGCGACACCGCGCTCCAGGGTCAGGCGCCGGGCATAGTCAGTGTCCGGTTCGTCCGTAATCGCGGAGTAGTCGGCAAGCTGAAAGTAGGTCCCGGCGGAGGGCTGCAGCTTGAAGCGCGATGGTGCGAGCAGCGTCGCGAAGCCATCGCGCTTCTGCTGGTAGAACGCTGCGAGCTCAAGGTAGTGCTGTGGATCCGACACGAGAAAATCGGCCAGCGCATGTTGCAAGGGTGTGGCAACACAGAACTGCACGAACTGGTGCACGCGGCGAAACTCTGCCGTCAGGGCCGGCGTAGCCACTACGTAGCCAATTTTCCAGCCGGTGGCGTGGTAGGTCTTGCCAAAGGAGAACACCGCGAGACTTCTGTCGGCCAGCTCCGGGTAGCGCAGCAGACTCTCGTGGCGTTGCCCGTCAAACACCATATGTTCGTAGACTTCATCGCCTAACAGCAGGACGTTCGTGTCCCGAACGAGGGTTGCGAGCTGCTGCATATCTGCGGCCCGCACGACGGCACCGGTGGGATTGTGCGGCGTGTTGAGCACCAGCATACGCGTGCGGGGCGTGATGGCCGCGGCCAGCGCTTCGAAGTCCAGGCCGAAGTCATCGGCGCGCAATGGCACATGCACCGCAATGCCGCCCGCCAGCCGGATCGCCGGGTCATAGGAATCGTAAGCCGGGTCCAGGACAATGACTTCGTCCCCCGAATGGACAAAGGCCTCGATGGCGGAGTACAGCGCTTCCGTCGCCCCCGATGTCACGGTGATTTCTGTGTCGGCGTCGCTGGTGCGCCCGTACACCGCTGCGAGCTTGCCGGCGATGGCCTCGCGCAGCTCAGGGAGGCCAGCCATCGGGGCGTACTGGTTGTGCCCGGCGCGCAGGTGGTGGACCACCCGGTCCAGCAATCCTGGCGGCGCATCGAAATCCGGGTAGCCCTGGGACAGGTTGATTGCCCCGCAGTCAGCCGCCAGCTGCGACATCACGGTGAAAATGGTCGTGCCAACGTTGGGGAGTTTGCTGGGCATTTCGGTTTCACAGGCCTTCATCAGGGCAGACCCGTGGTTTCGGCTACGGTGTGGCGTCGTTGCTCTGCTGGGCGCAAGAGGCATCCATCATTCATCGTCAACACATTGTTCCTGTACGACGGCTGGCCTTCAGGGCTTGCGTGCGTCAAGCCGACCATTGAGGTTACCAGCTTATGTCAGGTGGTGACGCAGCAGCTCTCTGGCCCGGATGCTCTTCGGGAAAACATACATTATAGTTTTGTCATGCCTGCCAACGACTGGCATGCAAGGTAGAGGGGACAGAAATGGAAAATACTAACAAGCTGATGATCGCCGTTCTCAGCACAGTGGTTGTCACAGGAATGAGTGTGTCCGCGGCGCTGGCCGCCGGCTCCTGGTCGCGTAGCCCGCTGTACGCCACTTCCACACTGAACGGAATCTGCGCAGAAGCCCAGCGCATCGTCACCGCGAGCGATCTCAGCCCGATCAATGCGGTCTACAGCCCGTGGGCAGGGTTCGTGCAGTCGGACGCAGAGCCTTACTCTGTCATCGGCGGTTCGACCCCATTGGACTATTCGCCGCCAGAGGCACCCGATCGCCCACTCAGGAGCACCCAGCACTTGTTCTTTGACGCCTATCGTTTAGGCGGCGGTGAATTTGCGTCGGTCGTGTCGTGCAAGATGAAGAATGCTGATTACCTGAATGCGCGGGATCCCGATTTAGGCGCGATCGATCAGCCCTGCAAGGCAGTGCACGAGTTCTACGTTGGCCAGGTGCTGGCTGGCATGCCAAAGTCGCAGTTCTGGCGCGTGGTGACAAAACTCTGGCTTGACGACGATGTGACGGCCGAGCGAGGATCTGAGTGGACCGCAGGGTTTCCAGACAATCCCTACCCGGTGATATACCGGGAGTCCAAGGGTGGTCGGATCCACATTAAAGCCAGCGCCCTGTACGTGCCGCCGCATCCGGACACCGTTCCCTTTGGAGCCATTAACTTTATCGAAGCCTGCAACCTCTTCGGGGGGCCAGACAGTTTTCTCGGCAGTGCCTGTGAACCACGCAAATGGGGTGTGCGTTACTGTCACCTGGCCTCACCCGAATACATTCATGCTGCCCTGACAGGAAAAGTCGACGTGCCCACCTGTGGTACGCCGTCGGCCGACCGACGGGTTTGCCCGTGAGCTTTGAGGATTGTGGCTAGCACATCCTGATTCGATTCAGGCCGTAGAAGGGTCGGGAGGCATTGGCCTCCCCGGCCCTTTTTTTTGGCGCTGCTTCGCCTGGCTGGCCAACGCCTTTCACCTTGTTATGATCTGTCAGTCAGGATTTCCGGAGCCCCCGATGCGCGTCATCCTTGTTCCCGTCGCCGACCGGCCCGAGTGCGCCCGGGCTCTCAAGACAGCCTTTCGCGTCGCCGGGAGTTTCGCGGCCGACGTCATCGGCTGTCATATCCGGGCACACCGCGACAGCGCGGTCCGCATGCCGATATTGCGCGCGCCGTCCGAAGTGGACTGGGCGGCTGCCCACGAAGGCCGCGATCTCGAGAAGGACAGCCGCGACGCACGCAGCCTGTTCGAGCGGGTGGCGGGCGAAGCGGGACACCGGGTTGCGGGCCGCCCGCGGGCCGACGGAACTCCGGTCGCCATCTGGTACGAGCGCGTGGGCTCGCCTGACCGGATCATGCCCATTGTCGGCCCGATGTCGGATTTGCTCGTCGTGTCCCGTCCGGCGGAAAAGGGCGGGCGGCTGGCCAGGCTGTTCATGATGGAGGCCGTGCTGGAGTCCTGCCGGCCGGTATTGCTGGTGCCCCAGCGGGCCACCCGGCAGCCTGGCCGCAACATCGTGATCGCTTGGAATCAGAGCCCGGAGGCGAGCCGCACTGTGGCGGCCGGCATGGCCATGCTCGAGGCCGCCGATGCGGTGACCATCGTGGCTGCTGGTGACGAAAGGGCGGCCGGTCCGAAGTCCAGCCACCTGGCGCGCTACCTGCGTCATCACGGGGTGCAGGCCGACGAGGTGAAAACCCGGGGCCGCAAGCCGGCCGAAGAACTGGAGCGTGTGTACCGGGAGGCTGGCGCCGACCTGCTGCTGATGGGCGCCTACAGCCGGCACCGCCTGCGCGAGCAGATCTTCGGCGGCGTCACCGACCACATGCTGCACAAGTCGTCCCTGTCTGTGCTGCTCTATCACAGCGGCGGGTGACAAATCGCTGGCATTCACTGAGTCGGGCTGTCACCAGCCACTCCTGTCAGTCCGCACAGGAAATACCTGCATAGCGTTGACTTAGAAGGATATCTGGCCAATGATAAGCGCGCGGCGTACGGGGCCGTGTCTGTTTGTTGATCGTGTCTTCGGGGCATGAACGCCGATTTTTTGGCGATGGCCCGAATGGGAGGCTCATGAGCCAGTCAGCCAGTACTGCCGAACGGAGCGCTGCCGAGATCCCGGCGGCTGACCCACCGGCCGATCATTTCCCCACCGGTTCCAGTCCGCGGATGGCCCAGGTCCGCACCATGATTGAACAGGTGGCGGGTTTTACTACCAACGTTCTTATTACCGGTGAGTCGGGCACTGGCAAAGAGTGGGGGGCGCGCCACATCCACTCGTCGTCACCGCGGGCCAAGCAGCCCTTCGTGCCGGTGAACTGCGGCGCGATCCCGCCGGACCTGCTGGAGAGTGAACTCTTCGGTCACGAGAAGGGGGCTTTCACGGGGGCGATCTCAGCCCGGATCGGTCGCTTCGAAGCCGCAGAGGGCGGCACGCTGTTCCTGGATGAAATCGGCGATATGAGCCTGCCGATGCAGGTGAAGCTGCTACGGGTGCTGCAGGAGCGGGTCTTCGAGCGAGTCGGCAGCAACAAGAGTCGGACCTGCGATGTCCGCATTATCGCGGCCACACACCGCGACCTCGAGACGGCGATTCGGGAAGGCAAGTTTCGCGAGGATTTGTTCTACCGGCTGAACGTCTTCCCCATCGAATTACCGGCCCTGCGCGAGCGCCTGGACGATCTGCCCGAGCTGGCCGCGAACGTCCTGGCGCGGAACGCCGGCTCAGGCGGGAAAGTCATCGAGTTAACGCCCGGCGCGCTGCGCGTGCTGCGTCACTACGAATGGCCCGGCAATATCCGCGAACTCGCCAACCTGCTGGAGCGTCTTTGCGTGTTGTATCCCGGGACGACGGTGGATATTTCCAACCTGCCGACGCGCTACACGGCCAATGCACCGCTGCGGGATTCCGACCGCCGGGAACTGGCCTCGACCCGGGCATCGGGCCCGCAGCCCCAGGACTTCGATCTGCCCAGTGACGGTTTGCCACTGAAAGCTTACCTGGAGAAGGTGGAGGTGGCGCTGATTCGCCGCGCGCTGCACGAATCCGAAGGCATCGTCGCCCACGCCGCGAAACGTCTGCAGGTCAGGCGGACGACGCTGGCGGAGAAAATGAAGCGTTACGGGTTGAGTGCGTCGGCTTAAGCGGCTTCTATGGCTTCGTAGCAGGTGTGCTGGTCGCGGCCGTTGCGCTTGGAGTGATACAGGGCCTGGTCCGCTGCGGCCAGCAGGTCGGCGGGTTTCTCAAACGCGTTGCTCGAGTCCTGGGTGGCGGTACCCAGCGACAGGGTGATGCTCAGCGGCTTGCCGTCGTTACCCTGGATGGTGCGACCGCGGGCGTTGTCGACCAGCCTGCGGGCGATCTGTCCTGCGGCGCCGGCATCCAGACCGGGCAGCAGCAGCACGAACTCGTCGCCGCCATAGCGGGCCACGATGTCCGTATCGCGCAGGCTTTCCGTCAGTAAACCGGCCACTTCCTTCAGCATCAGGTCACCGGACTGGTGACCGTGGGAATCATTGATCTGCTTGAAACGATCGAGGTCGACGAAGATCACGCTCATCGGCCAGCCGTGCTGGCTCGCCGTCTCGAACTCGCGGGTTAGCGCTTCTTCGAAATACCTGCGATTGAACACGTCCGTCAGGCCATCGCGGCTGGCTTCTTCCTGCAGCTCTTCGCGATCTGCCTCAAGCTCTTTTTTCTGTTCCTCGAGTTCGCGGTTCTCGGTGAGCGTATGCAGATTGCGAATCATCAGGATTTCGCGGGCCGTGTCCGTGATGTCCTGCAGGTGATCGCCGTTGAACAGATCCATCTCGAAAATGTTTTCGGCCACCGGCAACTGCTCGCCGATGGTAGCGAACAGCTCTGCCAGGCGGTTCGGCAGTATGCCAAGGTTGCGATGGGCTTCGAGTCCCGCCCGGCGAATCGCCACCTCGTTGCGCTCGCCAATCCAGATGTCAGCCAGGCTGCCCGACATGGCGACAGCCCGCACAAAGCTTTTCATGTCGTTGTCGACGCCGCCGGCCGTGATGTCGTGACTGTGCTGCACCGCTACGGCCAGCTGGTCGGGCATATTCCAGTCATCGAGCAGCCACGCGCCGATGGCCCGGTGATCCGTCTCGAGCTGAGTTTTCTCGTGCTGCGCCACGCGGGCATGCTCGAGCTGAAACGGGCTGATGCCGTCGTAGACTTCCGGGGCGACCTTGTCGATGGCCAGCATGCCGAGGTCTTGCAATAGCGCGGCGAGAAAGACTTCCTCCGCATCACGGCGTCCGAACTCGCTGGCCAGCAGCTTGCCCCAGGTGCCTGCCAGGATCGCGCGCCGCCAGTACGCATCGAAATCAAAGCCCTTCGGCGGCCCTTTGCGCAGGGACGCCACCAGGGTAAAGCTCAGGGCAAGGGTCAGGGTGGCGTTCAAGCCCAGCACGATCAGTGCCTGGCGCAGGTTGGTGCTTTGCCGACGGCGCGCGTACAGCGCCGAGTTCGCGATCCGCATGACCTTTGCTGCAATAGCCGGATCGCCGCTGATGGTGTCGGCGACGGTGCCGAGGTCCGTCTCCGGATTCTGCGCTAGCTCGATGACCTTGATGGCAACGGGTGGCGGCGACGGCAGGCTGGTGCATGCCTTTAATCGTTTCGCGAGGTCGTCTGGAATCTGAACCATTGCCTAACTCCGTGGGGCCGTTCTCTGCTCTCTGTAGCCCTTGCCTTTGCCACGCGCTCAGTGCGCCTGGCTCCGATACAAATTGCGGATCAGGCGCGCTTCGCCGCGCATGAGCCCGCAGGTATTCATCAGCACTTCGTCGTCGGCGCCTTCGCGCGTCAGGTCGATGGCCGCCTGGTAGCCCGGGTTGCCACCCGAATGCTCTGTTCGGCCTTGTTTCAGGATCACTCGATCCAGCCGGCTGCGCAGCGATCCCATCGCCTCGTGCAGCTGTGTGTACTGCTCTTCGGCGGCCAATGCGCCTTCCAGCGCCACGGCCAGCGCGTCAGCCAGGGCCGCAGCGCGAGCCGCGGCCAGCCGGGCCTGGCGCCAGCTCACCACTGCCGCCACCAGCGCGGCGACGGACACCATGCCTGCGATCAGTGCTGCTGACATCATCCTTGCCCTCCGTCAGGCCAGTTCGTCCACTTTGTGTGTCCCGTCACCCGACTTATGTTCGATTGTAGGCTTGGGCTTGCGCTTGCCGCCCGGAACTGTTTCACGTCTTTCATCCTTGCTCTCCGGCCTGCGTACGAGGTGGCTGGGCAAAATCTGGCGCGTCCGATCTACAGGTTTCATAGCTGCATCTCCTGTCCAATGGGCACCGTAGCTTTACGCCGCCCGATCTACTCCCGGCGGCCCAGGGCCGACCACTCCTGCAGCCGTGCCCGCAGCCGGGTCAATGCCTGGCCGTGAATCTGGCAAACCCGCGATTCACTCACGCCGAGCACTGCTCCGATCTCCTTCAAATTGAGTTCTTCGTCGTAATAAAGAGCCATCACCAGCGCCTCCCGCTCCGGCAGTTTGCGGATAGCGGCGGCCATGGCTTTCTGAAATTCTACGGATTCGAGGTCCCGCACCGGGCTCGCACTTCGGTCCACCTGTCGGTCCAGTTGCGACTCCGAGTCCGGGTCCGCCTGGTCGAGGCTGAACATGCGCGCGGCCGACGTGGTGGCGAGCATGGCGAAGTATTCGTCGAGAGAGACGCCCATTTCAGCGGCAATTTCCGGAGCCTGGGCATGGTTGCCAGTCCGGTTCTCCACGGCCTGGATAGCCGCCGATATCTGTCGCTGTTTCTTGTAGACGGAGCGGGGCGCCCAGTCGTTGCTGCGCACCTCGTCGAGCATGGCCCCGCGAATCCGGATACTCGCGTAGGTTTCAAAACTGGCGCCCTTGGTGGGCTGGTACTGGCGGGCGGCTTCCAGGAGAGCAATGAGCCCGACCTGGGTGAGATCATCCAGTTCGATGCCGTCAGGCAGGCGGCCGAGCAAATGCACGGCAATGCGCTTGACCAACGGCGCGTGCCGTTCGACCAGCGCTTCCGGCGAACCACCGCCGGCCAGTGCATATTCGCACGCCACGCTCATGCCACTCTCGTCTCCCCGGCAGCCTCGCCCGACTTCAGCAGTCGCTCGACAAAAAACTCGATGTTGCCGCGGGCAGACTGGGGCGTTGCCCATTTGTCAGCCCGGTGTGCCAGCTTCTTCACCGCGCCAGCGGCCAGGCTGGTGGGAAAGGCAGTGACAAAAGGCGTCTGCAGTTGCACGGCCCGCCAGACCCGGTCGTCGAAGGGCACGCTGCCGGCGTGGTCAAGAGAGACGTCCAGAAAACGCTCCGTCACCCGAGAGAGTTTCTGAAACAGGCCGCTGCCATCGCCACCCTGCCGGGTCATGTTGGTGACCACCCGGAACCGGTCTACGCCACGTTCTGTGCTCAGCAGCTTGATGATGGCGTAGGCGTCGGTGATCGACGTGGGTTCGTCGCAGACCACGATCAGAACTTCGTGGGCGGCCTCCGCAAAGCGCAGCACGCCGTCGGAGATGCCGGCCGCCGTGTCCACCAGCAGTACGTCCAGGTCGACGCTCAGTTCACTGAATGCATTGATGATGCCGGCATGGTGCGCCGGCGTCAGCCTCGCCATGTCGCTGATGCCGGACGCGCCGGGCACCATCATGACGCCGGCCGGGCCGTTCACCACGATTTCCTGCAGGCTGCACTCACCGTTGATCACATCCGCGAGGTTGTGCGTTGGCTGCAGGCCAAACATGACGTCGACATTGGCCAGGCCGAGGTCGGCGTCGAGGAGCATGACCCGGCGACCGAGCATCGACAGCGAGACGGCGAGGTTCCCGCAAATGCCGGTCTTGCCGACACCACCCTTGCCGCCGGTGACGGTGATGACTTTCACCGGTCTGCGACTACCGCGGCGGCGCAGGCCTGCGGCCTGGTCGGTGCCGGTCGGCGATTCGTTTGTCTCATGCACAGACATCGGCCAGGTCCTCCGAGAAGTTCTCTGCCAGGTAGTCGTCGTTAATCGGCGGACTGCGACCACTCATCAGTTCCACCGCGGCCTTGACCAGCCAGGCCTGGCGGGAGCGGGCGAAGTGCAGGTCTTCTGGAACCCGCTGTCCGTTGGCCACATAGGCCAGCGGCAGGCCGGCGCGGATCAGCACCGAAAACGCGCCGCCCAGGGAGGTCGCTTCATCCATCTTGGTCAGGATGCATCCCGCCGGGCGGGCAATCCGGAACGCGTCCACAATTTCCTGCAGTGATTCCGTCTGCACGTTGGCCGGCAGCGTCAGCAGCACCCGGATGTCCTGCTCGGTGTCCGTGAGGCAGGCCAGTTCCCGGGCCAGGCGCAGGTCGCGCTGGCCCATGCCGGCGGTGTCGATCAGCACCAGGTGCTTGTCTGCCAGGGCCCGCAGCGTGGCGCCGAGGGCGTCGGCGTCCGGTGCGACGTACACGGCGATGCCCATGATCCGGCCGAATGTCTCCAGCTGTTCGCGGGCCCCGATGCGATAAGTGTCGGTGGTCACCAGCGCGATGTCTTCCGCTCGTCCGTGCAGCCGGTGCCGCGCAGCGAGCTTCGCGATCGTCGTGGTCTTGCCGGCGCCGGTCGGGCCGACGACTGCGTAGATGCCGCCGGTGCTAACCGGGTCATCTTCCAGCGCGTCCAGGTGGCGCACCAGGTGTTCGAGGCTCGCAGACCACGCATCGTCCGCGTGCTCCGCCGGCAGGTCGCCCATGACTCGTTGCGCCATGTCCGGCGTCAGGCCCAGCTGCGACAGGTTGCGCAGGATGGCGGCCGATTCCGGATGTCGTCGCGCGTGATCGTCCCACAGCAGCCGCGACACCTGGTTTTCCATCAGGCTGCGCAAGGCCCGGACTTCGGCCTGGAGTTCAACCACTTCCGGCGCCGCAACAGAGGTGGCCGCGGCGGTCTCAGTCGGGGCCGCGGTCTCCGCGTGTTCCGCATCCGAGGGACGCTGCGCGGCCTGGTAAGCCGCAGGATCGAAGTCCACCGCCGCGCTGATCGAGACCGTGTCGTCTTCCCGTACGGTCTCCAGGATGACCGCATCAGGGCCAAAAGTTTCACGCACACGGCGCATCGCGTCGCGTATGTCACGGCCGGTAAATCGTTTGATGTTCATCGCATCGTTTCCTCTTGGATTGCCGCTGTCAGCTGCCTACGGCTGCTACCAGCCGTATCCGTTGACTGTCGGGAACTTCGTTGTAGGCCAGGACCTTCAGACTCGGCACTGCAAACTTCAGGAATCGCGACAGCCACGGCCGCAGGCCGGGAGTCACCAGCAGCACGGCGGATTCGCCGGCAGCTTCCTGCGCTTGAGTCGTGGCCGCCAGTTCGGTCTGCACTTTCTCTGCAAGGGACGGCTCCACCGCACCGGCTTCGCCCTGCACTGCTTGCTGCAGCATCTGCTCCAGGGCCGGTGCCAGCGTGATCACCGGCAGCTCCTCGTCCTTCACGCCGACCCGCTGCACGATGGAGCGGCCCAGGGCCACGCGAACTTCGGCCACCAGCGCCGCCGGGTCCTGCACGTTGCGGCCGTGTTCGGCCAGCACCTGGCAAATGGTCCGGAAATTGGTCACCGGCACCTGCTCGCGCACCAGTTCCTGCAGAACGCGCACGATGGCGGACAGGGGCAGGGTCTTTGGTACCAGTTCTTCCACCAGCTTCGGCGAGTTGCGACCGAGGCGATCGAGCATCTCCTGCACTTCCTGGTGGCCGAGCAGTTCGTCCGCGTGGTCCTGCACCACCTTGCTCAGGTGGGTGGCAATGACGGTGGAGACGTCCACCACGGTGTAACCGCGGGCCTGGGCTTCTTCGCGCTGGGCGGGATCGATCCATACCGCATCCAGGCCGAAAGCCGGGTCCTTGGCCGGAATGCCCTGCATCGCTTCCTGGATGTGGCCGGGATCTATAGCCATTTCCTTGTCTACGAATACCTCACCCGTCGCGAGCGCACAGCCGTTCAGGCTGATGCGATAGGCGCTCGCCGACAGGTCGAGGTCATCGCGAATGCGGACCGGGGAAATCAGGAATCCCAGTTCTTCAGACAGGCGTCGCCGTACGCCCTTGATTCGGCGCATGAGTTCGCCGCCCTGGGCTTTGTCCACCAGCGGGATCAGGCGGTAGCCCACGTCCAGGGCCACGGGGTCTGTTTCACCGACATCGTCCCAACTCAGTTCGCGCGTCAGTTCAGCCTCGAGAGGATCCGCGGATTCGGCCAGTGCTGCGGCAGGCTCCGGCTCCGGCTGCGCCCGGTGTCGCTCCGAGTACCAGGCGCCGGCCGCACAGGCGCCGGCCATCATCAGGAACGCAAAGTTGGGCATGCCCGGCACCAGGCCCAGCACGGCCAGCAGGCCGGCCACCACGCGCAGCACCCGGCGGTCGCTGAGCAGCTGGTTCATCAGCTGCGTGCCCATATCTTCCGACCGCGACATCCGCGTGACGATGATGGCCACCGAAGTGGCAAGCAGCAGCGACGGAATCTGTGCCACCAGGCCATCACCGATGGTGAGCAGTGCGTAGGTCTGCGCCGCCTCGTTAAAGCTGAGGTCGTGCTGCATCGTGCCGATCAGCATGCCGCCGGCCAGGTTGATGAACAGGATCAACAGGCCGGCAATGGCATCGCCGCGGACAAACTTGCTCGCGCCGTCCATGGAGCCATAGAAGTCGGCTTCAGTCCGGATTTCGGTGCGGCGCTCGGAGGCTTCTTCCTGGCTGATGATCCCGGCGTTCAGATCGGCATCGATGGCCATCTGTTTGCCGGGCAAGGCATCGAGGGTGAACCGGGCGCTGACCTCGGAGACGCGCCCCGCGCCCTTGGTCACGACCACGAAATTGATAATCACCAGGATCGCGAAGACGACCATGCCCACGGCGTAGTTGCCGCCGACGACGAATTCACCGAACGCCTCGATGACCTTGCCGGCGGCACCGGTACCCGTATGACCGTCGAGCAGTACGACCCGTGTCGATGCCACGTTCAGGGCCAGCCTGAGCAAGGTGGCCAGCAGCAGCACGCTCGGGAACGCGGCCAGGTCCAGTGGCCGCAGCACGTAGATCACCGCGAGAATCACAATCAGCGACAGGCAGATGTTGAAGGTAAACAGGCCGTCGAGGAGGAATGCCGGTAACGGCAGCACCACCATCGCCAGCATGGCAAGGAGCATCAGCGGCAGCGCTGCGCCGCTTGCCAAGGTGGCCCTCAGGAGCCGCAGGGGATTTTTCAGTGCCTGTTCCATCGCTTCGCTCTAGTCTGTTCTGCGCTCAATGCTTGCGCCGGCGCCGATCCGGTTGCTGCGCCAGTTCTTCATCAACGTTGATCACGGGCCGGTCCGGCCATTCACCGCGGTTCTCGGCTGCCGCCTTCAGGCGGAAGACGTAGGTCAGTACCTGGGCTACCGCCAGGTAGAGCTGGTGGGGGATTTCCTGGCCGATCTCGGTGGTCCAGTACAGGGCCCGCGCCAGCAACGGTGCTTCGAAAACCATAATCTTGTGTTCGCTGCCGATGGCCCGGATGTGCGCGGCCATGTGGTCCACGCCCTTGGCCACGACGCGGGGTGCGTTCATTTCGCCTTCGGCGTATTGCAGGGCCACGGCGAAGTGGGTGGGGTTGGTGACGATCACGTGGGCGGCGGGCACGTCTTCGAGCATCCGCCGGTCCGACATTTCCTGCTGCAGGCGGCGGATGCGACTCCTGACTTCCGGCCGGCCCTCGGTTTCTTTCATTTCGTCCTGCACTTCCTTGCGCGTCATGCGCAGCTCTTTCTGGTGATTCCAGAGCTGGAAAGGCACGTCGGCCAGCGCAATCAGCAGCAGCGACAGGCTGCAGATCAGCAGTGTGGTTGCCACCAGTTGCCCGGCGTCAGCCATCTCGATGCGTAATGGCCGCAGGCCGAGTTGCAGCACGTCACCGGCCGACAGGCTGAGGTAGCCGATGGCGACGCCGCCGATCAGTCCGGCTTTGGCCAATGCCTTGGCGACTTCCACGAGTCCCTTCACGCCGAACATGCGCTTCAGGCCCTTCAGCGGGTTGAGCTTGCTGAGCTTCGGGGTCAGCGGGTCGGCGCTGAGCGACAGGCCTCCCAGGGCCACCCCGCCGAGCATGGCAGCCAGCGCGACGGCGGCCAGCAGCGGGGTGAAGGCGGCTAGCGTGGTCACGGCGGCTTCACCCAAGGCTTTGGCCATGGTGGCCGGATCGCGCAGCAGGGCCGGGTCGAGGCTCAGGCCCCGCCGCAGGAGTTGCAGCAGGTGACCGCCGAGTTGCCCCTGGACCGCGAGGAAGGTGAAAGACCCGGTAATCATGACCGCGGCCATGTTCAGCTCGCGCGAGCGCGGTACCTGGCCCTTGCGGCGTGCATCTTCCAGGCGCTTCGGAGTTGCGCGCTCGGTACGTTCCTGAAGTTGCTGTTCGTTGTCGGCCACCGTCAGCCTCCGGTCAGCAACAGCGCGGTCTGCGACAACGCTTTCTCAAACAGGTTTGCCCATACCACATCCTGGCTGCGCACGCTCAGCGTCAGTACGATGAAGCCCAGCATCAGCGTCACCGGAAAGCCCACGGCGAACAGGTTCAGCGTCGGGGCTGCCCGGCTGATTACGCCAAAGGCGACGTTGACCATCAGGATGGCAATCACGGCCGGCATCGCCAGGTGCATCGCACCGGTGAAAATCACCGAGCCGAAACGCACCAGGTCCAGCGCACTGGACGCCGCCAGCCCGCTCTGGCCGATCGGCAACAGGGTGTAACTTTCCGCCACTGCCGCAATCAGCGCGAGATGCGCGTTGGCTGCCAGCAGCAGCAAGGTGGCGGTAATAATGTACAGACGCCCCAGCAGCGGCGTATTGCCCGCCTGCGGGTCGACGACCACGGCGAAGCTGAGCCCCATGCCGGTAGACACGACCTGGCCGGCAAAGGTGGCCGCTTCGACAACCAGCTTCAGCATGAAGCCGATGGCCACACCGATCAAAAGCTCCCGGCCGATGGCCAGGAACCCGCCGACACTCAGCGGCGAGACCTGCGGCAGTTCCGGGATCACCGGCAACATGGCCACGGCGATCACGACTGCAATCATCACGCGCACACGCATCGGCGCAAAAACCGCCCCGAAGATCGGTGCGATCAGCACCATGCCACTTACCCTTAACAGGGCCCAGGTGACTGCGAGCAGCAAGTCCGCGATGTTGTACAGCGGGAGCATCGGGTCAGCCAATCATTCCGGGAATGCTATTGAAGAGATTGCGCGTGAACGTGATGATTACCTTCAGCATCCATGGGCCCGCGATCAGCAGTGAGATCACCAGGGACAGCAACTTCGGGATAAAGCTCAAAGTCATCTCGTTGACCTGGGTGGCAGCCTGCAGCACGCCGATGAACACACCCGTGGCCAGCGCCGTGAGGAGCAGCGGAGCGGCGAGCATGCTGGCCACGCTGAGGGCCTCGCTGATCACTGTGGTAACGGTTTCGGGAGTCATCGCCGGCTACCTACACGGTAAAGCTCGCGGCCAGCGTGCCGATGATCAGGCCCCAGCCGTCTACCAGCACGAACAACATGATCTTGAAGGGCAGCGAGATCAGCATGGGCGACAGCATCATCATGCCCATGGACATCAGCACGCTGGAGACGACGAGGTCGATAATCAGGAAGGGAATAAATGTCAGAAAGCCGATCTGGAAGGCCGTCTTGAGTTCACTGGTCAGGAAGCTCGGCAGCAGGACCGTCATCGGCACGTCCTCTTCCGCCTCGTAACCCTCGTCGCCGGCCAGCCCGGCAAACATAGCCAGGTCAGGTTCCCGCACCTGGCTGAGCATGAAGCCACGCAGGGGCACCTCGGCCTCCGCGGCCGCCTCCGTCAGTTCTATGTTGCCGGCCATGTAGGGCTCTATGCCCCGCTCGTAGACATCTGTGAGCACCGGACTCATTACAAAAAAACTAAGAAACAGCGCCAGCCCGATCAGCACCTGGTTCGGCGGTGTAGTGGGCATCCCGATGGCCTGGCGGAGAATCGCCAGCACGATCACGATGCGGGTAAAAGACGTGGCGGCCAGTGCCAGCGACGGCAATAGCGTCAGCGCCGTCATGAGCATCAGGATCTGGATACTGACGGACCACGTCTGGCCACCCTCCGGTCCTGCTGTCATCGCCAGCGCCGGCAGGCCCGGTTCCGCGATAGCGGCCACAGGCAGCAGCGCGAACAGCGTCGCGAATGCGAATTGAAAACCGCGAATCATGATTTGCGTTCCAGGGTCTGCGTCTGTTCCATGAAGGCTTCGAACTGCTTGGGCTCTGCTTTCGATGGCAGCACGTGCAGTGGGTGCATGCCGCTCGGGCTCACGCCGACCAGGATTTCGTCGTCGCCTACCCGCAGCAGCACGACCTTGTCGCGGCCGCCCAGGGAGATGCCGCCGGTGATCTGAATCAGGCCTCCCTGGAATGCGCCGCCGCGCCGCAGGCGCTTGGCGAGCCACGCGCAGCCGGCCAGGATAGCCAGCACCAGGATCAGGCTGAGGCCCATGCGCAGCAGCGGTTCCCACATGTCCTGGCTGGCCAGCGCACCGCGCTCGGCATCCTGCGCGAGGGCGTGGCTGCCGATAAACACCAGTGGCAACGCCCGCCAGCAACGATTCCTGAGCCACGCCAGCATCGCGAGGGCCTCAGTCGGTCTGCTCGGCAAGGGGCTGGTCGGCGCTGGCCACCACGTCGACGAGCCGGATCCCGAACTTGTCGTTGATCACGACGATTTCGCCGTGGGCGACGAGCGCGCCGTTGACCATGACGTCCAGGGGCTCACCGGCACTGCGGTCCAGTTCAACGACTGCACCCTGGGTGAGTCGCAACAGCTGGCCGACGCTCATCTGCGTGCGGCCCACCTCCAGGGACAAGGTGACCGGCACGTCCATGATCACGTCGAGGTTAGGTTCCAGGGCCGAGCCTGCCTGGCTGGCCGACTCGTTGACCTGCTGGAATTCAGCCGCCTGAAAATTCTCAGGCTCGCCGGCCGTTCCGTCAGAAGTATTAGGCTCGTCCATATTTCTCTCCTAGCATCTTGCGGTCCAGCAGCCGGCTGACACGCACGGCGTTTTGGCCCTTGCTGACGCCAAAGGCGCCTTCCATGACAGGTTGATCGCCCGCCAGCACCTGCATGACCGGCGGCAGCTCGAGCGGAATGACATCGCCCGGCCGGGCATCGGTCAGATCGCGCAAAGAGATGCGCGTTTCTGCAAGTACCGCGCGCAGCGCCACATGGGCGTCCTGCACATCTTCGCGAAGCCGGCTGCGCCACTTCCTTTGTTCACCATGCGTGCCGTCTGCCTGGCCCGCATCGCGCAGGTAGCGAATGGGTTCCACCAGCCGGGCGGGCAGTACGCTTTGCAACTGGAATTCTTTGTCATCGATTTCGAACTTGAAGCCGGCCACGCTCACTGCATCAGCGCCGGCCGCCACGGAAGCGAAAATCGGGTTGGTCTCGGTGGTGCCGAGCTCGAAGTCGATATCCATGAAAGGCTTCCACGCTTCGCGCATGTCCTCGGCAACCCGGTTGACAAACTTGCGCACCAGGCGCGTTTCCATCGGCGTGAAGTCCACCTTCTCTACGGGCCGGCCACCCATGCCATTGCCGCCGAAGAACACGTCCACCAGTGAGAACACGAACTCGGGGTCCAGGCAAATCACGCCGCGCAGACCGAGGGGCTGAATCATCAGCACGTTCAGGCTGGTGGGTACGGGCAGGCGGCGCGCGTAGGCGCCCCAGCGGTGGGTGCGGCTGGGTATCGCCTGAACTTCTACGGAACGACGAAAAAACTCGCGGCCCGTGGTCTTGAGCAGGCTCACCATGCGCTCGCTGATGGATTCCAGCGCCGGCACCTGGTCGGCAACAATCCGCTCCCAGTGATCAGGATGCAGATCGCGCACCTCGCCTTCGCGGGTTGGCACATCATCGGTCTCGGCGGCCACATCTGAGTCTGCCTGGCGCAGTGCCTGAGACTCTTCGGCCGAGATGATTTCTTTCTCTTCCATGGTCCCGGCTTACTGCACGACAAAGCTCGTGAAATAGAGTTCTTCGATGTCGTTCTTGTCGTCGAATTGCTTCAGGATGCGCTGCACTTCCGTCAGGGACTCCGTGCGGAGCAACTCTTTGCCCTCGGTGCTGGTCAGGTCAGACAGCGTGCGCCCACCCATCAACATCAACAGGTTGTTGCGAATGACGGGTGTGTGCGTCGTCACGGCCTTGATCGACGCTTCATCACGTGCCATGACTTCGACGGTGACCTGGAGGAAACGAATGGCCTGCCGGTCTTCGAAACTGACCACCAGGGGCGGATCCAGCGCAAGGTATTGCGGCGGACCTTTCGGTTCGTCCTTGGTTTTCTTGACCTCATCCACGGGGGCGGTCTGTGCGCAGCCCGGCATGAGCCCGGGCATGAAATTGCAGGCCAGCATCGGTGCAACGAATTGGCTTGCGAGCATCAGCACGAACAGCCCTACGGCGATTCCGAGGGTTTTGACGATGCCGCCCTTACTGCCTTGGCCGGCCTGAGCGACTTCGATTTCTTCAGCTGCCATGATCTCGATTCCTGGCGAATACCCGAACTCTTCTAAGCAAGAGCCGTGCCAGTTTTGGCGGCCTGAAAAAAACTAATTAAAACAGCGTGTTATTTTTGGATGCCGGAGGGCTGACGGGCCCTGGCCAAGGAATTGGCGGCGGTTGGCGGTCAGTGCCAAGTTTTTGGTCAGGCCATCACGTCGAGTAAACGGGCGCTGCCCATGTCCACTCCCGGGGGGCGAATGGGGGTGGAAGTCTCCACCGCCTCTTCACCGGTGTCGGCATGGTGGCCTCGGTGGTCCGCATCGGCGGCCTCCTGGGTGCCGCCCCCCAGGCCTTCGCCTGCGTCCGCCACTTCCGAGCGCACCAGCTGCAGGCCCTGTTCAGCGAACATTTCCCGGAGCCTGGGGAGCGCCTGTTCCAGCGCGTCCCGCGTTTGTCCATGCTGCGCGTGGAACCAGACTTTCGCCACGTCGTCGTCCACCTTCACCCGGATATCCAGCGGGCCCAGGTGCTCGGGGTAGAGCTTGATGCGCGCCGACTGTTGGCCGTTGTCGGCCATCAGGACCAGGCGTTCACCCAGGCCCTGGGCGAACATGCCCCGGTCACCGGCGGGCTGCAGCGTTTGCTGGCCGGTAGTGGACGGCATCAGTTGGGAAAGCGTGTCCGTGAACGCCGCTGTAGCACTGGCCGGCGGCTGCGCCATTGATGTTGCCAGGCTGCCGTCGGTAAATTGCGGCAGGGCGATGCGCGGGCTTTCGCCCGGCGCTGCCTGCAGCAGCAGATTCCGCAGGCTCTGCACCGCATTGTCGGCGGGTGCCTTTAATCCGTCGGTTACGACTTCCGGCAGGGACCGGGCCGTGTCGGCAGCCGTTGCGCCGGGCCGGCCCTTCGCCAGCAGCAGGTTCGCCGGCAGCCCGGTTGCGCTGGCTGCAGCGCTGCTGCTGCCCGCCGTCGCTGCTGTTAGCACCTCGGCCGCGGCGGGCAGCTTTGCGCTCGCGTCTGCCGAGTCGGCAGGCAGGGCCATCGTAACGGGCATTGCGTCGCCGCGAGCCAGGTTCTGGCGCTGGCTGTTGAGCAGGGCGATACCGGTGGGCTCGGCCGCATTGCCGGGCATGTTCGGGGCCACCGGCAGCGCTTCACCGCCGGGCGGCAGCCCATTGCCGGCGGTTGTCGGCAGCTCGAGGTCGGTGGCGAGGTCCGCCGCCGGGGCTTCAAGCCCGGTGGCGGCGAGGCTCAGCTGGGTATCGAGGGCCGTTGAAACGGGCGGGGTGGCCGCCACGACGGGTGAGCCGGATGCTGCAGGCGGGCGTGTCTGGAGCGGGTCTTCCGTTGCCGAATCTTCCTGCAGACTATTGAAAGTATTAGAGAATTCACTTTCACCTTCAGGCTTCGGCGGGGCGGGCTGGGCCGGGTTGCCGGGTGCCTGCGTCGCCGGCGCCCGCACGGGTGCCGGGCCCGCCCCGGTGGGTGCCGGGGTGGCCGGGATCAGGATCTCCGGAATGCTGGCGGTTGTTTCCAAGTCTCGCTCGCAGCGATGGTCTTACTGATATAGAAGCAAGACCCGTGCCAGCGGTGCCGTGCGTCGCCCAGCTCCGGTTACTTGCTGAGAGTCAGGCAGAGGGTCAGACAGAGAGTCAGACGGAGCGCAGCAGGTGCTGCTGGCGGCCCACTTCATCCTGGCGCCCCTGCTCACGCCGTGCGACCTTCTCTTCGACCTGCGTCTGCAGGCGGTCGGAGTAGCGCTGCAGGGCGAGGGCATGGGTGCGGGCGTCGCGCCACCTCTGGAGGTCGACCTCGAGTTGCTGGGATAAGCCTGCCAGCACTTTTTCCTGCTGCTCGATGCCCTGGCGAATGCGGCTCACGAAGTCACGGCGTGTGCGGATGGAATCGACCAACAAACCAGAACCGGATTCCGGCGCCGCATATTCCTGCAGGTAAGCCTGCAACTGCGTGAGCCGCTGCTGTTCCTGGTCCATGACCTGGCGCCGTTCGGCCAGAATTCGCGAGCTCTCCCGTTCCGCCGTGTCGGCGAGCGTGCGCAGAGTTTGCATGTTGTTGTCGCTCACGTGGTCGTATCTCCTGCAGGTGTCTCAGTGTTTGCGTTGCCGGTATGGGCCAACGGTGTGTTCACAAGTTCCAACAGCTGGGCCACGCTGTCTTCAAGCCCCACCGGCTCGTGCAGCGACTGGCCGAGGAAGGCTTCGATGCGGGGCCATAGCGAGACGGCGCGATCCAGTTGCGGATCGGCGCCGCTGCGGTACGCGCCCACCGTAATCAGGTCCCGGTGACGGGTGTAGTAGGCGTGAATTTCGCGAAATCGCTGGGCTGCCTGCTGATGCTCGGCGTCGACGACACGCAGCATTGAGCGACTGACCGACGACTCAACGTCCACCGGCGGATAGATACCGCTCTCTGCAATGCTCCGCGACAACATGATGTGGCCATCCAGGATGGCCCGCGCGGCATCGACGATGGGGTCCTGTTCGTCATCACCTTCGGCCAGCACGGTGTAGAAGGCCGTAATGGAACCGCTGCCCGCGGTGCTCGTGCCGGCGCGTTCCACCAGCTGCGGCAGCCGGGCAAACACCGATGGCGGGTAACCCTTGGTAGCGGGCGGCTCGCCAATGGCGAGACCGATTTCGCGTTGCGCCTGCGCAAAACGTGTCAGCGAGTCCATCAACAGCAGTACGTCCTTGCCCTGGTCGCGAAAGTACTCGGCAATTGCGGTGGCAGTCCACGCGCCGTGTACACGCATGAGCGGTGGCGAGTCGGCCGGTGTGGCGACGACGACCGCTCGCGCGAGGCCTTCGTGGCCAAGGTTGTCCTCGACGAATTCTTTCACTTCGCGGCCACGTTCGCCGATCAGCCCCACCACGATCACGTCGGCCCGGGTGAAACGGGTCATCATTGCCAGCAGGCTGCTCTTGCCGATGCCACTGCCGGAAAACAGGCCGAGCCGCTGGCCGCGGCCGGTGGTTAGCAGCGCGTTGATTGCGCGCACCCCGACATCCAATGGTTCGCTGATGGGTTGCCGGCTCAGTGGATTGATTTCACGGCCGCCCACTGGCACGCGACGATCGCAGCGCAATACCGGGCCACCGTCCAGCGGCATACCTGCGCCGTCGATCACGCGCCCGAGCAGTTCCTCGCCGACCCGGACCCGCGCGGTGCTGAGCGTCGGAATGACGCGCGCGTTGGGCGTGAGTCCGTCCAGTGGGCCCGTGGGCATCAGGTACAGACGGTCGTCGGCAAAGCCCACGACTTCGGCTTCCAGTGCGCTACGCCCGCGGGTTTCAATCAGGCAACGTGCGCCCAGGGCCGCTTCGCAGCCGACGGCCTCCAGGGTCATGCCGGCCACGCGCGCGAGTTTGCCCTCGACCACCGGCGTGGAAGGCTGCAGCCGGGGGCGCAGATCGGCCAGGTAGTCGGCCCAACGGGCGCCGCGGTTCCGCGCGTAGGCCACGATTTCGTGTTCAGGCAGGGCCGCCGGGTCGGGGTTCCCGTCGGTTGGCGGGGTTGCCGGATCAGTCACCGCCGGTGGACTCCGGGTCGCGCGCTTCGGCGAACAGACCGGCAATCACGCGGCCCAGGCGTGTCTCCACACGGCCATCCACCTGGGAGGTCTCGGAGGTGATGCGGCAATTGCCGCGTTCCAGGATCGGGTCCGGCTGAATTTTCCACGGCGTTTCGCCGTCGCTGGGTTGCAGGCGTTCCCGGACCAGCGCCGCGTCTTCGGGGTGCAAAGTCACGACTACGTTGGTGGCAGCGGTGGGCAGCGCGTCGAGACCGGCGCGAATCACGCCGATCACTTCACCGGGTTCGGTGCGCAGTTCGCGCCGAATGAGCTGGCGCGCGACGGCACGCACCAGTTCCAGCAATTCATCTTCCACTTGCCGGTCGAGCTCGTGCATCGGCCGCGTGAAGGCATTCAATACCGTGGTCAGGGCATCGACCTGCGCGGCGACCTGCTCGTCGGCGGCGGCTAGCCCGGCTGCATGCCCGGCCTGGTAGGCCTCATCCCAGGCGCGCTTGCGCAGGGCCTCGAGTTCAGCCTCGGGATCCTGACGATCTCCCGAAGTCTGGACCTCCGGCGCTTCCCAGGTCACCAGGTCACCCGGGACCGATTTGCCGGGTATCAGCCGCGGATTAGACGAAGTCATCGCCGCCCCCGCCGAGCATGATGCTGCCTTCATCGGCCAGGCGCCTGGCCGTGCCGACGATTTCCTTCTGCGCTTCCTCTACGTCGCTGATGCGCATGGGGCCCTTTGATTCCAGTTCGTCGCGCAGCAGTTCGCCGGCGCGCTTGGACATGTTCGAGAAGATCTTTTCCTGCATCCCTTCATCGGCACCCTTCAGCGCGATGACCAGCATATCGGACGTGACTTCACGAACCAGTGCCTGGATGCCACGATCGTCCAGGTCACGCAGGTTCTCGAACACGAACATGTTTTCCTGAATCTCCTGGCTCAGGGGCGCGTCGAGCTCGTCCAGCTCGGCGATGATCTTCTGTTCCGTTTCCTTGCCAACTATGTTCAGGATTTCCGCCGCGCTGCGCACCCCGCCCATCGTCTTGACCTTAAAACCGCCGGACTGCGAGAAGCGCTGCTGCATGACTTCGTCCAGCTCTTCGATGGCGCTCTGGGGCACTTCGTCCATCTTCGCGATGCGTGACAGCACATCCGTGGCCAGCACCTGCGGCAGCTGTTGCAGGACCAGCGCGGATTTGTTGGGTTCCAGGCCGGCGAGCACAATCGCGATCACTTGCGGGTGCTCGCGAGCGATGAGTTCGGAAATTTCTTTCGGATCCATCAGCTGCAGGGAATCCAGGCCGCGCGGCTCGTCGTCGACAATGCGATCCAGCACGGAATTTGCGCGCTCCTCACCCAGGGAACTCGACAGCAGGCGGCGCAGCGACTGCGGGGAACGGCCCACCAGAGGCGCTTCTGATTCGACACTTTCGGTGAAGTCGCCGAGCACGTTATTGGCCTGGTCACGAGATACCTTGCGCAGTTTTGCCATGGCCTGGCCGAGCCTCTGCACCTCGCCCACGGCCATGTGTTGCATGATGCCGGCCGCTTCGGCTTCCGTCAGGGACATCAAAAAGATTGCGGCGCGCTCGGGCCCGCTGAGTGTGGTTACGTCAGTCATCGGATTGCACCCAACCTCTTACGATTTGCGCCACGCGTTCCGGGTTGCGCTCGGCAAGCTGTCTTGCGACGTTCACTCGGTCATCGAAGCTCAGGGGTGCCTGGGGCGGCATCTCCATGGTGGCCGCCATGGCTGAGCCCATCGCTCCGGCGGCTGCCGGTGCGGCCATTTGCATGACTCTGCCCTGACCGGTGGCGGCAGCCATCCCGCTGCCCGTCAGGCCGGCGCTCAGGCTGCGCACGATGGGCCGGATGATGCCGAGGCCCAGTGCGATCAACAGCACGGCCCACAACGCCTGGCGAATGCCGTCGCGGACCGCCGGACTGTCGAGCATGCCCGGCTCTTCATACTCCGGTATGACCTCCGCGAAGAAGGACACGTTGCTGACGCTGACGCTGTCACCCCGCTCCTCGCTAAATCCCACGGCCTCGCGGACCAGTTGCGTCACTTCCTCGAGTTCGGCCGGGCTCAGGGCTTCGCTGACCAGTTCGCCGTCTTCGTTCGTGACCTGCTTGTGGTCCACGAGTACGGCCACGGACAGGCGTTGGATGCTGCCGGTGGGTTGTACGGTGCGGCTGAGTGTGCGGTCCAGTTCGAAGTTGCGGGTGCTGCGCCGCGTTTCGCTCTTGGGCGCCGGCGGCGGTTCGGCCTTCGTTTCCTGTTCTTCCGCACCGGGCACTGGCGGCTGGGCGGCCTCGGCCGGGGCCTCCGGCACGGGCTCGGGCGGCTGGTTGCTCAGCGCGCCGGGTACCCCACTGGAGCCGGCAGCACCGGAGCCGGTGCGCGTTTCCTGGCTGAGCTGTTCGCTGCGCACGGCCTGCCGGCTCGGGTCGAAAGCCTCGACCGTTTCTTCGCGCACGGTGAAGTCCAGCTCGGCAGCGACGGTGGCCCGCACGCGATTGGGTCCCAGCATCGGCGTCAGCAGGTCCGTGATTCGCCGTGCGTAGCTGTCTTCGATCATGCGCACGTATTCAAACTGTTGGGTGTTCTGTGCCATCCCGGCTGCCCCCTGGGGGGTGGTCAGCAGCCGGCCGTGCTGATCCACGACGGTGACGGCGCCGGACTCCAGTTCCGGGACGCTCGACGCCACGAGGTGCACGATAGATGCCACTTGCGTCTGTTCGAGGGTGCGCCCCGGGAACAGGTAGACCAGGACGGATGCGCCGGGTTTGCGCTTCTGGCGCAGAAAGACAGTGTTCTTCGGCAGTGCCAGGTGCACCCGCGCGTTCTGCACCGGGCGCAAATTGGCGATAGTGCGGCCGAGCTCCGTTTCCAGCGCATGGTGGTAGCGCGCGTTTTCCATGAACTGGCTGGTGGAAAAACCGTTGTCGCCCTCCATCATTTCGAGACCAAAACCCGTGCCGCGCGGCAGGCCCTGGCCTGCAAGTTTCAGGCGTGCATCCTGGATGTGGTCACCCGGCACCAGGATGGCCCCGGTCTTGCTGTCGAGTTCGTAGGGGATTTCGCTGGCCGACAGGACGGCCACGATTTCGCCCGCATCCTGGTCGGAAATATTGCTGTAGAGCAGGCTGTAGCCCGGCTCGCGCGCCCAGAACGCGGCGGTGACGCCGATGGACACGCTGACGGCAAGCGCCACCAGCATCGCCAGCTGTTTGAGTCCGGGGACGCGCTCCAGCGTGGTCAGCGGTCCCAGCGTCAGTGCAGTTGTCTCGGCCATTTACCGTTCCTCGGTCTGCATGCCTAGATGGGCATGTTCATGATTTGCTGATACGCCTCGACCAGCTTGTTGCGAACCTCGGTCATGGCCTGAAATGACAGGCTGGCCTTTTGCATGGCCACCATGACCTCGGCCACGCTCGCATCCGTTGCGCCCGACTGGAAGTCGGTCACCAGCTGGTTCGCAGTGGCCTGCGCGTCGCTAACGCTGCTGACCGCATTGCCCATCACGTCGGCAAATTTTGTCTCTCCTGCGGCGGGCGGCGGCGTCTGCGCCTGCGGCTGTAATTCCGCCGCCATCGTCCGCATCTGGCTGAGAACTTTGTTGATTTCCATGTCGCTCATGTCTTTCTCCCTTCGGCCGAAGCGCTCACGCAGCCGCCGGTTGGCCCCGGTGCGCCGGAATCTGAATGCCCGCATCACGCAGCCGCGCGATCTTGTAACGCAGGGTGCGGGGGCTGATGCCCAGGATTTCGGCGGCGCGCTGGCGGCTGCCGCCCTGGTCGAGGGCATCAAGAATCATTTGCCCTTCTACGGACTTCAGGTTGTTCTGCAGCCCGCTCGCGTCTTCGGCGTCGGTCGGTGCGCCCGCGCCGGGTGCGCGCAGGTCTTCCAGGCGCAGGTCGCGGGGCCGTATTGGCGTGCCGTTGCTCAGAATGACTGCGCGCTGCATCAGGTTCTGCAGTTCGCGCACGTTGCCGGGCCAGTCGTGACTCTCGAGCACCCGGGCAGCCTCGTCGGTGAGGGGTACCGGCGGGTGCTGTTGGGTGCCGGCGGTTTGCAGGAAATGTCGCGCCAGCGGCACGATGTCCCGTGGCCGCGCCCGCAGCGGCGGCAGTTCGATCGGGAACACGCTCAAGCGGTAGTAAAGATCTTCGCGAAAGCGGCCGTCCTGAACCCGCTCCGCCAGGCTGCAGTTGGTCGTAGCCAGCAGGCGCACGTCCAGCGGGATACTGCGCCGGGCGCCGATGCGCTCCACTTCGCGTTCCTGGATAACCCGCAACAGCTTGGCCTGCAGGCCAAGGTCCATCTCGCTGATCTCGTCCAGCAACAGCGTGCCGCCCTGGGCCTGTTCAAACTTGCCGGCCCGGGCGTCAACGGCGCCGGTGAAGGCGCCTTTTTCATGGCCGAACAATACGGCTTCCAGCATGTTTTCCGGAATCGCCGCGCAGTTGATGGCGACGAAGGCCTCATCCCGGCGCGCCGAAGTCGTGTGAATGAAACGGGCAAACACTTCTTTGCCGGTACCGCTTTCGCCGGTGAGCAGCACCGTGGCATCGCCCGTCGCCACCCGCCGGGCGAGATCGAGCACCTCCAGCGTCCCGGGATCAGCGGCGATCAGGGCAGAATCCTGCGGCAACTCCGGGATGATAGCCGCGAGTTTGTCCGTCAGCACCTGGGCGGAGAAAGGCTTGACGAGGTAGTCCGTCGCACCTTCCTGCATCGACTGCACCGCGTGTTGAATCGTCCCGTGGGCCGTCATCAGCAGGACCGGCAGGCCGGGATGACGTTCGCGTAGCTGACACAGTAGTTCGTAGCCGTCCATCGGCTGCATCTGGTAGTCGGTGACCACGGCGGCGACGGACTGGCGGCGGAGTATGTCCAGGGCCACCGTGCCGTCGGTGGCTTCGCACACGTCGTAACCACCGAGTTCCAGGGTTGCGGCCAGGGCTTCGCGCAGCGGCGCATCGTCTTCCACCAGCAGGATGGGCTGCGTCGTCATGCCGCCACCTCCGCGAGCTTGCCTGGCGAGGGTTGCACTGCGGCGCCAGCGAGGGGCAGGTGGACGACAAAGCACGCGCCCCTGTTACCGCCAGCTTCCAACACCACGTCACCGCCGTGGGCCCTGGCGACAGAGCGCACGACGGCCAGGCCAAGGCCGGTGCCGTCGGGACGGGACGTGAAGAAGGGTTCAAAAATGCGCTCCCGGTATTCCGGCGGAACGCCCGGGCCGTTGTCGCGTACCCGTATTTCCAGTCGGGCGCCGTGCGCCTCGACATCCACGTCAACCCGTGCCTGCGGGCCACCGTGTTGCAGGGCGTTCATAGCGAGGTTCAATACGGCGCCGGCCAGCGCCTCGCGGTTGCCGGCAACCTGCCAGTCGGCGCTTAACTCGGGAATGTGCACTCGCTGGCCGCTGTCAGTCACTGCAGCCAGCGCGGTGCGCAGCCCGTCGAGTAGATTGGCGACGGACAGCGGCGTCTGGGCAGCGCCGGCACCCCGGGCGAAACCGAGCATGTCCGCAATCAGTTTTTCCAGGTCGTGCAGGCAGCGCGACGCTTTGCCGAGTTGCGACTCGCGTTTTTCATCGGTGAGGCCAGGCCGCGCCGCATTTTCCGTGTAGAGCAATGCAGCCGACAGCGGCGTGCGAATCTGGTGCGCCAGCGCAGCAGCCATTTCGCCCATGGCCGCAAGGCGGCGATGACGGGCGAGCAGTTGCTGCACTTTGCGGGGTTCCGTGACATCGGTGAACAGCAGGACTCGACCTGGACCAGGTCGCAGCAGCCGCTGGGCAAGACTCAGGGTGCGCCCGTCGTGGAGCTGCAGGTCACCTTCCGTGCTGCCGTCCCGAGTGAAGGCACGCTGGCGAACGTCGGACCAGGGCGCGTTCTGCAGCGGGGCGCCGAGAAAATCGGTGGCCGCGGCATTCAGTTCGCGGACCACGCCGTCGCCGTCGAGCATGACCACGCCGGCGGGCAGAGCTTCGAGCAGGGCCGCCAGTCGGCCGGCCAGCTCTGCGTTGCGCTCCGCTTCCAAGGCGTGGCGGCGGTTGGCGGCGTCGAGCTGCGCCTGCAGCACCTCGACTTCCGACTGCAGGCCGCGATAGGCGTCCTGCAGCTCGTCGGATCGGGTGTTGAAGGCCTCGAAGGCGGCCCTCAGGCTGGCGATCTGTTCCGGGCTATGTGGTTCTGTCGGCACGCGTGGTCCTCCTGAGCTAGGAGAAAGCAAGATGCGTGCCATCGGAGCTATCGGGGTTTAAGCCCCTGTTTTATTGGTAGAACCCAGCGGACGGTGCGGTAGGTGCCAAAA
>CAZTIB010000002.1:0-4177 GCA_964613615.1 uncultured Chromatiaceae bacterium | reverse complement strand
TAGGGAGACCCACTGTCGGTGGTGATCTCCAGCACCCGGCCCTCGAGGATGTTGCGGATGCTGATGGCCGACGGTCGTTCGGTGGCCAGCGCGACATCCCGGGCCCGCACGCGCAGGCGGACCGGCACACCTGTGGGACGGTCCAGTGCCGGCACGCTCAGGGTCCAGCTGCCCACCGTGAGCCGGGTCAGGGCGAGATTCTCGTCGTGATCGGCCACCGTGGCATTCAGCAACACGCCGGTGCCGGAGCCGGCCGCGAGGTCGGGCAAATCCAGCCGTTCGATGATTTCCGCGGTATTACCGCGCGCAATCCAGCGCCCGGACTGCATCAGGATCGTCTGATCGGCCAGCCTCGCGACTTCGTCGATCGCGTGGGTGACGTAGAGCACCGGGATGCCGAAGCGGCGGGGCAGTTCCTCGATTCGGTCGAGCAGGTGTGCCCGTCGGCCGAGGTCCAGGGCCGCGAGGGGTTCGTCCATCAGCAGCAGGCGCGGGCGGGCCAGCAGCGCGCGGGCAATGGCGACCCGCTGGGCTTCACCGCCGGATAAAGTCTGCGTGCGTTGGTCGAGGAGGTCCTCGAGTTCCAGCGAGCGGACGATTTCGTCGCGGCTCGCGCCCCGGCGCGATTCGGGTGCGCGCCGCGCGGCGTAATCGAGATTCTGGCCCACGTCCAGGTGCGAAAACAGGCGCACGTCCTGGAACAGCAGTGTTGCCCCGCGCTGGTGTGCCGGCACCCGCGAGCGCTCCTGCTGCCAGGATTCACCGTTGAAAGCCACCGTGCCGGTGCCGCGTGTTTCCAGGCCCGCAATGATCCGGAGTAGCGTGCTCTTGCCGCTGCCGCTGGGACCGAACAGCGCGGTGATGCCGTTCATCTCTACCGCGTCGTCGACCTCGAGTGTAAAGGCGCCGAGGGTCGCTCGCAGGTTCACAGCGAGGCGCGCCATCAGCCTATCCGCGGCGCACTGCGCCGGTTCAGCCCGTAGACGACGAGCAGCGTCAGGAAGGAAAACACCAGCAGGATCGCCGACCACTGGTGTGCCTGCGCGTAGTTCAGCGTTTCCACCTCTTCGTAAATGGCGATGGAAATTACCTGGGTGCGACCGGGGATGTTGCCGCCTACCATCAGCACCACGCCGAACTCGCCCACCGTATGCGCGAAGCCCAGCACCGCTGCGCTCAGGTAACCGCGAAATGCCAGCGGCGATGCCACCGTGAAGAACGCGTCCAGGGGTGTGGCACCCAGCGTTGCTGCCGTTTCCAGCGGCCCCCTGCCTTGCATCTGGAATGCGGTCTGCAAGGGCTGCACGACGAAGGGCAGGGAATACAATACCGACGCGATGACCAGGCCGCTGAAGGAAAAACTCAAGGTGCTACCCGTCAGCTCCAGCCAGAAGGCGCCAAGGCCGGCCTGCGGATTGAACAGCAGCAGCAGGTAGAAGCCCAGTACCGTGGGTGGCAGCACCAGCGGCAGGGCGGTCAGCGCTTCGATGGCCGGCGCGGCGCGCGAGCGGCTGTGCGCGAGCCACCATGCCAGCGGCGTGCCAATCACCAGCAGGATCGCGGTGGTGGCGCCTGCCAGGCGCAGCGTCAGCCAGATTGGTGTGAAGTCCATGCGGGAGACAGTTTACTTTTTGCCGCGCCGCGCTGGGGACATTCTGCTTTTTTGCTCCGGCAAAAAAGCAGAATGTCCCCGATAGGTGTACCGTTACCCGGGTGGTAAGGCAGCGAGGAAAGCCTCGATTTCCTGGAGGATGGATTCGCTGTCGCCGATGAACCACCAGTGGTCGTTACCTTCCAGCAGCTTGAAGCTCGCGCCGGGAATCCGCTCGGCGATATCCTCGCCGGCCTCCCAGCGAGCGATACGATCGCCGCGCCGGTGCAGTACCAGCGTCGGTACCTCGATCTGCGGCAGGATATCGCGCACATCGATGTCTCGCAGCGCTTCCAGCACGGCGCGCACGCTGGCCGGCGTGGCGGCGTTGCGCAGGTAGTACGCCCACTCCGTCCGCGCCATCGGGTCCTGCGCGAGGTTCGGTGCGAAGTATTCCAGCGAGGCCGGTGAGCCCCACGCGCCGATGAACTCCTCCAGCCATGCGTCGAACAGCTTGCGCGGCCGCGCCCACGGGTAGTCCTTGCTGCGCAGGCCCTTCGCAAAGGCACCGTACATGATCACACCCCGGGTCCGTGCCGGCTGGGTGGCAGCGAACAGCGCGGTGGCCGGACCGCCCTCGGACACGCCGAACAGCACCGCCTGTTCGATGCCGGCTGCGTCCAGTACCGCGACCATATCAGCGACGGTGTTCTCCACCGTGGGCGGGTAGCTGACGCGCTCGGACAGACCCATGCCACGCTTGTCGAAGGTGACCAGCCGGTTCTTGCGCGCCAGCCGTTCCTCGAATCGAATCAGCGACGGCACCTTGTAGCGATTGTCCAGGTGGGACACGAAGCCGGGCACGAACAGGATGGCCGGTGCGCCGCTGCCCAGCGAGCGCCACGCGACATGCACGCCGCCGCTGCGGGCGAACTGCACCGGCGACAGGTCTTCCGGTTCGGCTGGCACTGTATCGCCGGAGCCATGATCGCGTTCGTTCAGCTCGGCCACGAAGCGGTAGCCGCGCTTCGGCAAGGTGCGGATCACCTGTTGCTGGCCCGCAATGTCGGCTACGGCCTTGCGCGCCTTCATCACCGTGCGGGCCAGCGCGGCTTCGGTCACGATCACGCCCGGCCACAGTGCATCCATCAATTCGTCGTGACTCACCACACGTTCCCGATGATTCAGCAGGTAGGCCAGCAGGTCGAAGGCTTTCGGCTCGATGGCGCGGGCATCACCCGCAATCCGCAGCTCGCGCGTGGCGAGATCCAGTTCGCAATCGGCGAAATGCCAGAGATCGGGTGCGTTTGCCATGGTCAGGAAAAGGTCAACAAAAAGTCACGGGCCCGTCAGGACCACGAACCATTGTAGGAGCAGAGTATCTCCACGGGCCAGATGGTCCACTGACACACCGCAACGGAGATGATCGCCATGAATACTGCCAAGATGATGACCGGATTGATGCTGAGCGCCGCCCTGTTGCTGGGAACTGCCGCGCAGGCCGCGGGGCCCGGCGAGGTCATGTACCGCGCCGAACTGGATCGCTGCCTGGCCGCGTTGCGGGTGGAGCTGCAGGATCCGGCCACCACGAAGATTCTTTACACGATTACCGACATCGAGAAACAGGGCGCCTGGTACCAGTTCCAGATCGAGTCCGAGGTGTACCACGGTTCGGCTGAAATCCCGGTGCGGGAGCAGGACAACCGCTGCCGCGCGCGTCGCTGGTCCGACCAGATGGAAATGATCGGCTGATGGCAGAAAAGAGGCCGGCGGCGCCCGAGGGGGGAGGGCGCCGCCGGCAGGGAACCGACGCGATGGGGGTTTAGAACGCGCGCCGGCAGGGGGAACCTGAGGCGGGCTAGAATCCGCCCACGCCAAAGCCTGGTCCGAATCTGCGCCCACGCCCGCGTGCAAGCATTTCATCGGCCTTGGCGCGCTGCTCCGGCGTCAGCACCTGGTAGACCTCGTTCATGGTCCGGATGCCCAGCACCGTCAGCTCGACGAAGACAGGCGACTTCGATTCCACCTGGATGCGAACCTGGTCCTCGTAGTAGCCGTCACTGCGAATCATCGCGCCGACTTCTTCGCGCAACGTGGCCAGCTCGCCGCGCAGCTGCTCACCTTCCGCGCGCGCATTCGCCAGGATCGCTTCCACGGCCGCGCGTTGCTCGTCGCTGAGGTCCAGGTGTCGGGCCATTCGCTCCATGCGCCCGCCCCGATGCCCCCCCCAGTGGCCCCCCTGGGAGTTGCCGGCCTGCGCCTCGATGCCATCGTTCTCGTTCACGCCCCAGGCCAGGGCCCAGGCGGTCAGCACGCCCAGCGCAGTGGCTGACAGCGTGATGGTCTTGCGTCTGCTCAACATGTTCAGCTCCTATTCGTATTGATCGGTTGGGGTACTCAGCGCCCGCCGTGAGGCCGGCCCTGGGGCCTGCCGTCGCGCAGTTCGTCCTGGCTCACATAGCCGTCACCGTCGGCATCCAGCCGCGCGAAGCGCTCTTCGGCACTGCGGCCACCGCGCGCCGGCAGCTGCTCGAGTTCGGCGGCGGACAACATCCCGTCACCGTCGGTGTCCAGGTCGCTCAGCTC
>CAZTIB010000001.1:0-2794 GCA_964613615.1 uncultured Chromatiaceae bacterium | reverse complement strand
TGGTCCAGGGCGACCTGGCAGGCCGCCTCGATCCTGGCCATTGACGTTATGCTGCACGCCTGCATTTCCTGCACGAAGTCGTGCGGTTCACCGAGCGTGTCCAGGTCGTGATCCTGGGACAGGTGATGGATGCTGCGGCATCGATCCGTCGCGTCCGCGTCATTCAGCACGTGGTCGTAGATGAAGCGCAGCGCAGGTGGCCAGATGGTGACGACGGAAAATGCCCGATCACCAGCTTGTCGAATGGCGCCCTCGCCGGAGCCGGTGACCGGCACCTTGGCGGCGTCGCGCAGTGCCTGTAGCCCGTAGTCGCCCACGGTGTTGATGTACAGCGCGTCGTATCCGGCGCGTTCTGCCGCGAGTCCAGCCGCTACGTAAGCGAGCGCTGATGCTTCGCGCGCTGCGGGTGTGCCAGGAAACACGGCACCGGGCACGTCGACGAGTTCCGGCTGAAAACCGTCGCCGGCGGCAGCCAGGATCGGCGCCGGTGTCTGATCGTTGCCGGTGGCGCCATCGCCGGTGCCGAGAATTGCGATTCTGCGCGATGGGAGATGATTCGCGTTCTTGTGCATGGTGTCGCCCTCCGGCACTCCTTTTTCTAGCCGCGGCCGATGGCACGGACACCCGGCGGCTGGATGTCGATCAGCCCGCGGTAGTCCAGCTGGTAACCGGCGTTACGAAATGCGCCGAGCAGGGGCGATTCCGCGGCCGCTCTGCCATCGATCTTGTCGATCATCAGCGCACCGCGCCGACCGGCACGTGGCAGGTGCCGCAAGGCCTCCAGCGCTGCGGCCAGCGTTCCCTCATCGTCGCGAATGCTGTCAGGAAAACTCAGCACGCTGCGCCCGCGCTGGGCGACGTATAACACTGGGCGCCCCCGGGCGAGCATGAGCCAGGAGCCGGCGATGCGTCGCGGTTTAGCCGTTTCCGGGTCGGCGGTGTCCGGCCATGCGGTGACCGCGCCGTAAGGGTTCGCCGGGTCCATCACCGGCAGAATCACGATGTCGTCGAGCGTGACCGGCCGGTCACGTTCTTCGGCGTCCTGTCGGCAGGCGCGCAAGCGGTCCACTGCACCCACGTGGGCAAACTGCGCGCCCGAAAGCCCTTCGACGAAGTAGCCGCGCCGCACTCGGCCCTGGTCTTCCATTTCCTTCAGCACTTTATAGAGAGACGTGAAGCCACCAGGGATATCTTCCGCCGCCGTGCACTCGCGGCTGACCACGCCGTAACGATCCAGCAACGTGTTGACCCGGGCAACGGCCTGCGCTGTCGGGTTCGGCGCTTCAGACACCAGGCTGGATACCAATGACCAGCGGCCGCCTGCGAAAGCTTCCTGCGCGCGACGGCGTGACCGGCGCGCAGTAGTGCGACCGAGCGCGCGCAGTGGCGCAAAGGTGTCGTTGGTAATCTGTCCGGCCCAGACCAGGTCCCATAACGCTTCGCGCAGCTCTTTGCCCGTGGCAGCCGTCACCGCGGCTTCGATTTCCATCAGGAAAGACGCGCCCTGCGCTTCGAGGCAACGCAGGATTTCCTCATGCAATACGGACGGTGCTTCATAGTCGCGATTGACTGCGAGCAGTTCGCGTACCTGGCTACGCGTATACAGCGCGACCCGGCCGTCGCGCGGGCCGCTGGCACCGCGGCCAACCCACACCACGGCGCCGGACGCGGCCAGCATATCCAGCATGTCGAGCTGAAAACCAGGCACCCGACGCGGCAAGACGCTGGTGCTCCACAGGGTCCACGGTAATGCGAGCCCCTGCAGTTGCGCGACGACTTCGGCAACGCGTTCCGCGCCCTGCCGCTCGTCGCCGATGCCCTGCCATTGGGGCAGGAACAGCGCGAGCGTTGGTGTATCCACCGGCGCTACCGCGTCGCGCAGCCTGGCCAGGGTACGGCGCTTCAGACGCCGCAGCACCTCCGCATCGCACCAGTCGAGTTCCGCGCCACCGGGCCGGATCTCACCGCGCAGCAGCGCGCCGGCTGATTCCAGTGCACGCAGCGCGGGCTCCACTTGTGCCGCGCGGAGTTCGTAGCGAGCCGCGACTTGTTGGGTCAGGAACGGACCGTGATGCCGCGCGTATCTCTTCAGCAAGCTTTCCAGGGCCTGTTCCACCGGCTGCAGGAAAGAGTCCGGCAGGCCGGCCGGGCTTGCCACCCCCAGCGCGTCCCGATACAGCCCGGCATCTTCGGCCGAGATCCAGCGCCGCTCGCCGGCCACGGTCACGAGCACCGCGCGCCGCTGTCGCTCCAGTTCCTCGAGCCACTCGGCTGGCGCCTTCACCGCGCGCGCCGCCAGCTCGTCTGCCGTCAGGTCGCCGAGACGGCGCAGCACGTCGTGCAGTTCGTCCGTATCGCGGGCCTGATAGTCGTCGCTGAGTTGCTGCAGCTCCCTTTCGAGTTCTGCAAGCACCTCGGCGTCGAGCAGTTCGCGCAGCTCTGCCTGGCCGAGGAGTTCGGCCAGCAGCGCGCGATCCAGCGTCAGGGCCTGGGCCTTGCGCTCGGCCAGCGGTGCGTCCTGTTCGTACAGGTAGGCGGCGACGTAGGCGAAGACCAGCGAGCGCGCGAAGGGTGATGCGGAGCGGGTTTCCACTTCATCCACGGCGACTGCACGGCTGCGAATATCAGCCAGCAGTTGCCGCAAACCAGGCACGTCGAATACGTCGGCCAGTGCGTGGCGGTAGGTTTCCACCACCACCGGGAAGCTCGGGTACTGGCGCACGGTGGCCAAAAGGTTCTGCGCTTTCAGCCGTTGCGCCCACAGCGGCGAACGCTGCCCGGGCGCGCGCCTGCG